>NZ_JAGIQD010000017.1:0-147358 GCF_017815045.1 Burkholderia sp. CpTa8-5 | reverse complement strand
GGGCCTACGGGTACCGCGACGAGGAATACTTCTTCCTCAAGATCCGCGCCGCGTTCCCCGGTAATCCGCGATGAACCAAAAAAAAGCCCGACACGAAGTCGGGCATCCAAATCGGCCGCAACCGCCCGCGAGGCGGCTGCGGCACCTGCAAAAGCCGCGCGCTTACGCTGCGAGCAGCGAGCGCAGCACGAACGGCAGGATCCCGCCGTGCTTGTAGTAGTCGACTTCGATCGGCGTATCGATGCGCAGCAGCACCGGCACACGCTGCGTTTCGCCGTTCTTGCGGTGAATCACGAGCGTGACGTCCTGCTGCGGCTTGAAGTCGTCGCCGAGGCCTTCGATGTCGTACGTCTCTTCGCCGGTGATGCCGAGCGACTGCACGCTGTCCGCGCCCTTGAACTGCAGCGGCAGCACGCCCATGCCGACCAGGTTCGAGCGGTGGATCCGTTCGAAGCTGCGTGCGATCACGGCCTTCACGCCGAGCAGTTGCGTGCCCTTCGCGGCCCAGTCGCGCGACGAGCCCGTGCCGTACTCTTCGCCCGCGAACACGACGGTCGGCGTGCCGGCGGCGACGTACTGCATCGCCGCATCGTAGATCGACTGCTGTTCGCCGCTCGGCTGGTGGATCGTCAGGCCGCCTTCGACGCGCGTGCCGTCCGCCTTCGCCGGGATCATCAGGTTCTTGATCCGGACGTTCGCGAACGTGCCGCGCATCATCACGTCGTGGTTGCCGCGGCGCGAGCCGTAGCTGTTGAAGTCGGCCTTCTGCACGCCGTTTTCCTTCAGCCACTTGCCTGCCGGCGAGTCTTCCTTGATCGAGCCTGCCGGGCTGATGTGGTCGGTCGTGACCGAATCGCCGAAGATGCCCAGCGCGCGCGCGCCCTTGACGGTCGGGATCGACGCAGCCGGCTCCATCGAGAAGTCGTTGCCGAAGAACGGCGGCTCGGCGATGTAGGTCGACTTCGGCCAGTCGTAGACCTCGCCCGTTTCGCCCTCGATCTTGCTCCAGAGGTCGCCCTTCTTGGTCAGCTTCGAGTAGTTGTCCTCGAACTTCTTCGGATCGAGCGCGAACTTGAGCAGCGCGTGGATTTCATCGCTCGTCGGCCAGATGTCGCCGAGGTAGATGTCGCGGCCGCCCTTGCCCTTGCCGACCGGCTCGGTCATCAGGTCGCGCGTGATGTTGCCGGCGATCGCGTACGCGACGACGAGCGGCGGCGACGCGAGGAAGTTCGCGCGGATGTTCGGGTGGATACGCGCTTCGAAGTTACGGTTGCCCGACAGCACGGCCGCCGCGACGATGTCGTTCTTCGTGATCGCTTCGTTCAGTTCCGGCGTCAGGTCGCCCGCGTTGCCGATACAGGTCGTGCAGCCGTACGCCGCGACTTCGAAGCCGAGCTTCGACAGGTAGGGCAGCAGGCCCGTCTTCGTCAGGTACTCGGTGACGATGCGCGATCCCGGCGCGAGCGAGGTCTTGATCTTCGGGTCGACCGTGAGGCCGGCCTCGACCGCCTTCTTCGCGAGCAGGCCGGCGGCCAGCAGCACGCTCGGGTTCGACGTGTTCGTGCACGACGTGATCGCGGCGATCAGGATGTCGCCGTTCTTCACGTCGACGCCGTTGCTCGTCGTGTACTGCGTGCCCAGGTCGTCCGCCTTCTTCGCGAAACCGTTTTCCGCGACCGGCTTCGAGAACAGGTCGGTGAACGTCGACTTGACGTGGCCGATCTCGATGCGGTCCTGCGGGCGCTTCGGGCCGGCCAGCGACGGCGCGACCGTCGTCAGATCCAGCGTCACGACCTTCGTGTAGTCGATGTCGCCGGCGTTCGGGATGCCGAACAGGTTCTGCGCCTTGAAGTAGTTTTCGAACGCGGCGATTTCGGCCTTCGTGCGGCCCGTGCCTTCGAAGTAGTCGATCGTCTTTTCGTCGACCGGGAAGAAGCCCATCGTCGCGCCGTATTCCGGCGCCATGTTGCCGATCGTCGCGCGGTCCGGCAGCGACAGCGAGCGCGTGCCTTCGCCGAAGAACTCGACGAACTTGCCGACGACCTTCTCCTTGCGCAGCATTTCGGTGATCGTCAGCACCAGGTCGGTGGCCGTCACGCCCTCGCGCAGCTTGCCCTTCAGCTCGACGCCGACGACGTCCGGCGTCAGGAAGTACACCGGCTGGCCGAGCATGCCGGCTTCCGCCTCGATGCCGCCCACGCCCCAGCCGACCACGCCGATGCCGTTGATCATCGTCGTGTGGCTGTCCGTGCCGACGAGGGTGTCCGGATAGTACACGGTGTCGGCGCCGTCGGTCTTCTTGTGGACGCCGCGCGCCAGATACTCGAGGTTCACCTGGTGGACGATGCCCACGCCCGGCGGCACGACCTTGAACGTGTCGAACGCCTGCATGCCCCACTTCATGAACTGGTAGCGCTCGTTGTTGCGCTGGAATTCCAGCTTCATGTTCAGGTCGAGCGCGTCCTTCTGGCGGAAGTAGTCGATCTGGACCGAGTGGTCGACGACGAGATCGACCGGGACCAGCGGTTCGATCTTCTTCGGGTTCTTGCCCGTGCGCTCGGCGACGCCGCGCATGGCCGCGATGTCGGCGAGCAGCGGCACGCCCGTGAAATCCTGCAGCACGACGCGCGACACGACGAACGGAATCTCGTCGACGCGCTTCGCGGTCGGCTTCCAGTTCGCGAGCTGCTCGATGTGCTCTTCGGTGATTTTCTTGCCGTCGTAGTTGCGCAGCACGGACTCGAGCACGATGCGGATCGACACCGGCAGGCGTTCGATCTTCGTCTTCAGTTCCTTGCCGAGCTGCGGCAGCGAGTAGAACTTGCCTTTGCCGGAACCGCTGTCGAATTCCTTGAGGGTCTTGTGGAGATTGTGGGCCATGGTGATTTTCCTGGGTTTAAGGCTAGGAAACAAAGAGTCCTGTAGATGACCAGGGGGCTGTTTGCGGATGAAACGGACATGCGTTGCCCCGAGAAAGGCCGCTCGCAAGGAGCGTGACGCAGCGAGCGGCCTTTCTCGGGGCAACCCCAAATTTAAAATTTATTCCACGGGAATGCCCCAAATCGGCCGCATGACGGCGTCGTTCGTCGCTTGTTTGGCACGGCCAAACGGCGCTCCTCACTTCTGGTCCTGCGACCGATTTGGGGCATTCGCATGTCCGTTTCATCCGCAAACAGCCCCCTATATCACATACAAGTCGACGTACTCATCGACTGGCATCGCTTCGAGCTTTGCCTGGTCCAGCGACACGTCGAGAATCGCTTGTTGCTGCTTGGCCGGGAAACGGCGGGCAAGGTTGGTCCGGAACTTCTCGACCAGGAGCGGGACGCCTTCGGCACGGCGCCGCCGATGGCCGAGCGGATACTCGACCGCCACTTCGGCAAGCTTCGATCCGTCCGTGAACTCGACCGTCAGCGCATTCGCGATCGATCGCTTGTCCGGATCGTGGTAATCCTGCGTGAACTGCGGATCCTCGACGCACACGGTTTTCGCGCGCAGCGCGTCGATGCGCGGGTCCGCCGCGGCCGCGTCTTCGTAGTCGGCCGCGGTCAGCCGGCCGAACAGCAGCGGCACGGCGACCATGTACTGGATGCAGTGGTCGCGGTCGGCCGGATTGGCGAGCGGGCCCTGCTTGTCGATGATGCGGAGCGCGGCCGCGTGCGTGCGGATCGTGATCCGGCCGATGTCGTCGGCCGTGCGGCCCGCCGCGGCGAGCTGCGCGTGCAGCTGCAGCGCGGCCTCGGCGGCCGTCTGCGCATGGAATTCGGCGGGGAACGCGATCTTGAACAGCACGTTTTCCATCACGTACGTGCCGTACGGGCGCTGGAAGCGGAACGGCTTGCCGTCGAACAGCACGTCGTAGAAGCCCCACGTCTTGGCGGTGAGCGCCGACGGATAGCCCATTTCACCCGTTTTCGCGATCAGCGCGAGGCGCACCGCGCGGGACGTCGCGTCGCCGGCCGCCCAGGATTTGCGCGAACCGGTGTTCGGCGCATGGCGGTAGGTCCGCAGCGCGTGGCCGTCAATGAATGCGTTGGACACCGCGTTGATCAGCTCGTCGCGCGTGAGCCCGAGCAGGCGCCCGACGACGGCCGTCGACGCGACCTTCACGAGCAGCACATGGTCGAGCCCGACCGCGTTGAATGAATTCTCGAGGGCGAGGCAGCCCTGGATCTCGTGGGCCTGGATCATCGCGACCAGCACGTCGCGCATCGCGAGCGGCTGGCGGCCGGCCGCGCGGGCCGTGCGGGAGAGCCAGTCGGCCGTCGCCAGGATCCCGCCGAGGTTGTCGGACGGATGACCCCATTCGGCGGCGAGCCAGGTGTCGTTGAAGTCCAGCCAGCGGATCATCGCGCCGATGCCGAACGCGGCCTGGACGGGATCGAGCTGGAAGGACGTGCCGGGCACCTTCGCGCCGTTCGGCACGATCGTGCCGGGCACGACGGGGCCGAGCAGCTTGGTGCAGGCAGGGTAGGACAGCGCCTCGAGTCCGCATCCGAGCGTGTCGATCAGGCAATGACGCGCCGTCTCCAGCGCGAGCGCGCTGTCGAGGCCGGTGTTCAGCACGTAGTCGACGATGTCGACGAGTACCGAATCCGGCGCGGGGCGGACGTTGGAGACCGGGGCGGACATCGAGGGGCCGGAGGGAACGCGCTTAGTTCGTTGCCGGCTTCAGCTCGTTCGACTGCGTCGGTGCCGCCGTGCCTTGCGCCATTTCCGGCGTCACGCATTCGTCCGCGAGGCGCTCGCCGCCGTTGGCGTCGGAGAACAGCATCGCCTTGGTCGGGATCACGACCAGCTTGAAGCCTGCGGCCGGATCGTAGAACGTGTCGGCACCCGTCGTCGTGGCTTGACGCGGCAGCTTGTAGTTCTTCTTCGCCCAGTGAACCGTGACGACCTGGTCGCGCTTCATGTCGCCGGCGAGGTCGAACGACAGACCTTCCTTACAGGACCACTTGACCGCGCCGTCCGGTACCGGATCGACCTTGGCGGCCGCGCGTGCCTGCGCCTTCTTGCTGCGCGGGATGATGCGCTTGGCCGGCGCCGGGCGCTTGGCCGTGGCCTTCTTCGCGGTCGTGGTGGCCGTACCCTGGGCAAACGCGCTCGGAGCCGACACCAGCATCGTGGCGGACAAGGCGCCGATGGCGGTAGCGATCAGGAGTTTCTTCATGGAGTCAGAACCTTTCGATAATCAGTTGACAAGGGCCGGCAATCGAAACTGCCGGCCGGTTTGAAACTGCACGCGCCCCGAAAGCGCGCAGCGGCCGCTATTTTCACCTATTTGGCCGCGCGTATATCAGGTTTTCGGGCTCCGTTACGTTTTTTGTCGTTTCGCAAACGTCTGTCCGGTTGGCGAAACGTCGAATGCATGAAACGCGTGTATCGACGGGCGGCGCGCGCTCACGGCGCGACGCCCGCGGCGGCCGGGCCGAACAGCGGCGCAGCCTCGTCCGGTACGGGCTGGCCGGTGGCCCGCGCACGGCGCAGCACCGACCAGTAATACCGATAACTCGCGCGATCGTGCAGCGTATCGCCGTGGCGCGTCGGGCCCCAGTCGGCGGCCTGCGCGGCCAGCAGGATCTCGGCGGCCAGCGTGACTTCGTCGGCGCGCGGCGCGAACGCGTCGACGATCGGGCGGATGTGCGCCGGGTGGATGCTCCACATTCGCGTGAACGCGAATTCGTCGCGCGCGCGGCGGGCGTCGCCGGCGACGACGCTCATGTCGCGCACTTCCGTGGTCACGTTGTGCGACGGCGTCTTGCCGTGCGCGTGACAGGCCGCGGCGATTTCCAGCTTCGCGCGGCGCACGAGCGGGTGATCGAACTGGCCGGGCGAGCGCATCGCGGAATCGGGAATCGCGCCGTGGTGCGCGGAGACGAAATCCATCAGCCCGAAGCTCAGCGTGCCGACCGTCGGCAGCGCGGCGAGGGCGGCCGCCTGCGCGAGCGCGCCGTGCGTTTCGATCAGCACGTCGGCCGGGATCGGCTGCGCGATGCCGAACTCGCGGCGCGTGCCTTCGATGAACGCGGTCATTTCGGCCGCGTCGGCGGCGCTCGCGATCTTCGGCAGCGTGATGTAGGCGGGTGCGCGCGACGCACGCAGCACGATGCGCACGTCGTCGCGCCAGTGCGCTTGGGAAAAGTCGTGGATGCGGACGCCGACGCGGCCGAAGCGGTTCTCGGCGCTGCCGAGCAGGTCGGCGACGAGCGCCGCGTGCGCGGCTTCCTGGCCGACGGCCGCGCCGTCCTCGCAGTCGAGCGTGAGGTCGAACACGGGACCCAGCTCGGCTTGCAGCGCGAGCGACTTGCGCATCAGCTTCTCGCTGCCCGCGTAGTGATCGCAGCAGGGCAGGATCGCGGGCGGGGACGCCCCGTCGTACAGCACTTGTGCAGGAGTGAGCGCGGCCATCTCTTCTACGTGAGGGAAGCGGGTCAACGTGGCGGAAATCGGATTCGGGCAGGCTCTGGGCCGGTGCGCGGCGCGGCGCGGGCGGCAAAACGTGCGCGAATCGGATCGGCGGGCCGGGCCGGCGGCGTGCCGGCCCGTGCCGAAGCCGGGCGCCGCGAAGGCCGCCCGGCACGATGCGTGATGCTTAGTTCTTCAGCAGGTGGGCGACGCCATCGCGCTCTTCGAGCAGCTCGGCCAGCGTGCCGTCCATCTTCTCGCGCGAGAACGCGTCGATTTCCAGGCCTTCGACGCGCTTGTATTCGCCGTTTTCGCAGGTGACCGGCACGCCGTAGATGATGTCTTCGGGGATGCCGTACGAGCCGTCCGACGGGATGCCCATCGTGACCCACTTGCCGTTCGTGCCGAGCACCCAGTCACGCACGTGGTCGATCGCCGCGTTGGCTGCCGACGCCGCCGACGACAGGCCGCGCGCTTCGATGATCGCCGCGCCGCGCTTGCCGACGGTCGGGATGAACGTGTCGCGGTTCCACACGTCGTCGTTGATCAGCTTCAGCAGCGATTCGCCTTCGGCGGTCGCGAAGCGGAAGTCCGGGTACATCGTCGGCGAGTGGTTGCCCCACACGGCGAGCTTCTCGATCGACGCGACCGGCTTGCCCGACTTGGCGGCGAGCTGCGACAGCGCGCGGTTGTGGTCGAGGCGCAGCATGGCCGTGAAGTTCTTCTTCGGCAGATCCGGCGCCGACTTCATCGCGATGTACGCGTTCGTGTTCGCCGGGTTGCCGACGACCAGCACCTTCACGTCGCGGCTCGCGACTTCGTTCAGCGCGGCGCCCTGAACCGTGAAGATTTCGGCGTTCGCCGACAGCAGGTCCTTGCGCTCCATGCCCTTCGAGCGCGGACGCGCACCGACCAGCAGCGCGACGTCTGCATCCTTGAATGCGACCTTCGGATCGTCGGTGATCACGACGCCTGCGAGCAGCGGGAACGCGCAATCGTCGAGTTCCATCACGACGCCCTTGACGGCGCCTTGGGCTTGCGGGAGGTCGAGCAGTTGCAGGATGACCGGCTGGTCCTTGCCGAGCAGGTCGCCGTTCGCGATGCGGAACAGCAGGGAGTAAGCGATTTGACCTGCGGCGCCGGTGACGGCAACGCGCTTTGCGGGCTTAGCCATTGAAAATCTCCAGGACGGGTGAAGCGTTGGACGCGAGCGAAAACGCCATTCTATGCGCGTTGTGCGTAGCGTTGCATTGAAGCAGGGCGGAGGACTCGCGATGGCAGACGCGGTGAACCTGGAGACGGCCGTGGCACGTAGCCGGGGACGCGCTGTTGCACCCGCGAACCCTTGCTCGACCGGGAGTGTAGGAGCCGTCACGCGCAAAGTCAAACGGTATCATATGTCTTATATAAGACAGATGTTTTGCGGAAATTGAGTGGACGAAAAAGTGCGGTTTGTGATGAAATGCGCGCCATGACATCGAACCAGGCGAACACCGCGAATCAAACCGGCGCAGGCGGCCCAGGGCAGCCGGGCGCGGGCGATCCCGCAGCCTCGCCCGCGGCGTCCGCGTCGCCGACGTTCAGCCCGTTATACCAGCAGATCAAGTCATTGATCACGCAAAGTCTCGAATCCGGCGAATGGAAGCCGGGCGAGATCATTCCCAGCGAAGTGGAGCTCGCGGCCCGCTACAAGGTCAGCCAGGGCACCGTGCGCAAGGCGATCGACGAGCTGGCCGCCGAAAACCTCGTGGTCCGGCGGCAGGGCAAGGGCACTTTTGTTGCAACGCACAACGAAGATCGCGCGCAATTCCGCTTTCTGCGTCTGCTGGCCGACGACGGCGCCGAGCACCCGCACGTGAGCCGCCTGCTCGAATGCCGGCGCCTGCGCGCGCCGGCCGAGATCGCGCGGCAGCTCGACCTGAAGCCCGCCGATCCGGTCGTCCAGGTGCGCCGCCTGCTGGAATTCGACAGCGAAGTGACGGTGCTCGACGAGATCTGGCTGCCGGGCGCGATGTTCCGCGGGCTGACGTTCGAGCGGCTGAGCGAGTACAAGGGGCCGCTCTACGCGATGTTCGAGACGGAGTTCGGGACGCGGATGATCCGCGCGACGGAGAAGATCCGTGCGGTCGCGGCGGATCCGGCGGTGGCCGACCTGCTGCACGTGCCGGCGGGCTTCCCGCTGCTGTCGGTCGAGCGCGTGTCCTATACGTATGGGGACCGGCCGGTGGAAGTGCGTCGCGGCTGGTATGTCACAACCGGGTACTACTATCAGAATGACTTGAGCTGACGACGTTCGGTTCAGCCGCGTGCATTCGCGTTTCCCACGCTCGCGAAGCACGTTTCGGGCCGCCTTTGTTCGTGTTCGCGCAATGATCCAGAGCAGACTTTCGCTGCAGCGCGATATAAAAAGGCGCTAAAATCGCGGATTAGTGTGACAACATAGTAGGGGTCTAGCATGACTGACGCAGTAAGAAAGCCGAGGCCGGAATACCGGAACATCGGAATCGGCGACATCACGTTGAAATATCGCATGCCCCTGGCGGCGATATTGTCGATTCTCCATCGTATCAGCGGCGCGCTGCTGTTCCTGTTCCTGCCGTTCCTGCTGTTCCTCTTCGACCAGAGCCTTACCTCCGAGCTCAGCTTCGAAGTCTTCAAGGCTTTCCTCTCCAACATCGTCGTCAAGCTGATCGTCCTCGCGTTGTCGTGGGCCTTCTTCCACCATTTCTGCGCCGGCATTCGCCACCTGCTGATGGACGTCA
Organism: Burkholderia sp. CpTa8-5; assembly: GCF_017815045.1. Taxonomy (NCBI): domain Bacteria; kingdom Pseudomonadati; phylum Pseudomonadota; class Betaproteobacteria; order Burkholderiales; family Burkholderiaceae; genus Burkholderia; species Burkholderia sp. CpTa8-5. Next base: position 138,191 of record NZ_JAGIQD010000017.1, on the reverse strand, counting down.
ACCACGACGCCGTCACGAAGGAAGGCGGCAAGCGGACGGCCGTCGTCGTCTTTGTCGTCTCGATCGCGCTGACGATCGCCATGGCACTCAAACTGTTCGGAGCATTCTAAGAAAATGGCAGCCAACAACCGAATCGGCTCGAAGCGCCTCGTCGTCGGCGCTCACTACGGCCTGCGCGACTGGCTCGCGCAGCGCGTCACCGCCACGATCATGGCGGTCTACACGGTCATTCTGCTCGTCCTGTTCTTCGGCGCGCACGATTTTTCGTACGAAGGCTGGGCATCGATCTTCGCCGCGCAATGGATGAAGCTCGCGACCTTCGTGATGCTGCTTTCCCTCTTCTACCACGCATGGGTCGGCGTGCGCGACATCTGGATGGACTACGTGAAGCCCGTCGGTGTGCGCCTGCTGCTGCAATCGCTGACCATCGTCTGGCTGCTCGCATGTGCGGGCTACGCCGCGCAGATTCTCTGGAGAGTGTAAAGAATGGCTGCAATCAAAACTTCCCTCCCGCGCCGCAAGTTCGACGTCGTGATCGTCGGCGCAGGCGGCTCCGGCTTGCGCGCAGCGCTGCAACTGTCGCGCGCGGGCCTGTCGGTCGGCGTGCTGTCGAAGGTGTTCCCGACGCGTTCGCACACGGTGGCCGCGCAAGGCGGCATCGGCGCGTCGCTCGGCAACATGAGCGAAGACAACTGGCACTTCCACTTCTACGACACGATCAAGGGTTCCGACTGGCTCGGCGACCAGGACGCGATCGAGTTCATGTGCCGCGAGGCACCGAACGTCGTGTACGAACTGGAACACTTCGGCATGCCGTTCGACCGCAACGCGGACGGCACGATCTACCAGCGTCCGTTCGGCGGCCACACCGCGAACTACGGCGAGAAGCCGGTCCAGCGCGCTTGCGCGGCCGCCGACCGTACCGGTCACGCGCTGCTGCACACGCTGTACCAGCAGAACGTCGAGGCGAAGACGCAGTTCTTCGTCGAATGGATGGCGCTCGACCTGATCCGCGACGCGGACGGCGACGTGCTCGGCGTGACGGCCCTCGAGATGGAGACGGGCGACGTCTACATCATGGAAGGCAAGACGACGCTGTTCGCGACGGGCGGCGCAGGCCGGATCTTCGCGGCATCGACGAACGCGTTCATCAACACCGGCGACGGCCTCGGCATGGCGGCCCGCTCGGGCGTCGCGCTGCAGGACATGGAGTTCTGGCAGTTCCACCCGACCGGCGTGGCCGGCGCGGGCGTGCTGATCACCGAAGGCGTGCGCGGCGAAGGCGGTATCCTGCGCAACGCGAACGGCGAGCGCTTCATGGAGCGCTACGCGCCGACGCTGAAGGATCTGGCGCCGCGCGATTTCGTGTCGCGTTCGATGGACCAGGAAATCAAGGAAGGTCGCGGCGTCGGTCCGAACAAGGATCACGTGCTGCTCGACCTGTCGCACATCGGCGCCGAGACGATCATGAAGCGTCTGCCGTCGATCCGCGAAATCGCGCTGAAGTTCGCGAACGTCGACGCGATCAAGGAACCGATCCCGGTCGTCCCGACGATCCACTATCAGATGGGCGGTATCCCGACCAACATCCACGGTCAGGTCGTCGGCACGTCGCGCGATCACAAGGAACCGATCAACGGCTTCTACGCAGTGGGCGAATGCTCATGCGTGTCGGTGCACGGTGCGAACCGTCTCGGCACGAACTCGCTGCTGGACCTCGTGGTGTTCGGCCGTGCGGCCGGCAACCACATCGTTCAGCACGTGAAGAACCAGAAGGAACACAAGCCGCTGCCGGCCGATGCGGGCGAGTTCTCGCTGGCGCGCCTGAACAAGCTCGACACGTCGAGCTCGGGCGAGTACACGCAGGACGTTGCGAACGACATCCGCGCAACGATGCAGAAGCACGCAGGCGTGTTCCGCACGTCGGCGCTGCTGAAGGAAGGCGTCGACCAGATGGCCGGCCTGAAGGCGCGCGTGGAAAACATCCACCTGAAGGACAAGTCGAAGGTGTTCAACACCGCGCGTGTCGAAGCGCTCGAGCTGGAGAACCTGATCGAAGTGGCCCGCGCGACGATGGTGTCGGCGGAAGCGCGCAAGGAAAGCCGCGGCGCACACGCGCACAGCGACTACGAACACCGCGACGACGACAACTGGCTGCGCCACACGCTGTGGTACAGCGAAGGCGATCGCCTCGACTACAAGCCGGTTCAAATGAAGCCGCTGACGGTCGAATCCGTGCCGCCGAAGCCGCGCACGTTCTAAGCCGAGTCAAAGGAATCCGAAATGGCAAAACGCATTTTTGAAGTCTACCGCTACGATCCGGACAAGGACGCAGCGCCGCGCATGCAGACGTACGAGCTCGATATCCAGCATGAGCGCATGCTGCTCGACGCGCTGGTCAAGCTGAAGGCCCTGGACGAGACGCTGTCGTTCCGCCGTTCGTGCCGCGAAGGCGTGTGCGGTTCGGACGCGATGAACATCAACGGCAAGAACGGTCTCGCGTGCCTGACGAACCTGAACGACCTGCCGCAGAAGATCGTGCTGCGTCCGCTGCCGGGCCTGCCCGTCGTGCGCGATCTGATCGTCGACATGACGCACTTCTTCAACCAGTACCACTCGATCAAGCCGTACCTGATCAACGACGCGCCGCCGCCGGAGAAGGAACGCCTCCAGTCGCCGGAAGAGCGCGACGAGCTCGACGGCGTGTACGAGTGCATTCTGTGCGCGAGCTGCTCGACGTCGTGCCCGAGCTTCTGGTGGAACCCGGACAAGTTCGTCGGCCCGGCCGGCCTGCTGCAGGCTTACCGCTTCATCGCGGATAGTCGCGACACGGCCACCGGCGAGCGTCTCGACAACCTGGAAGACCCGTACCGTCTGTTCCGTTGCCACACGATCATGAACTGCGTCGACGTTTGCCCGAAGGGCCTGAACCCGACGAAGGCGATCGGCAAGATCAAGGAACTGATGGTTCGCCGCGCGGTTTAAAGTTTGATGAGCGACGATTCGCATCAATCCGACCCGCACCGTCGCGCGCGCCTCCGCTGGCGCGCGCGGCGGGGTCTGCTGGAAAACGACATCATCTTCGAGCGTTTCTTCAGCCGATACGAGCATGACCTCACCGATGCAGACGTAGGCGCGTTGTCGCGCCTGCTCGATCTGAGCGACAACGACCTGATGGACTTGCTCCTCGCGCGCAAGGAACCAGAGGGCGACCTAGACAGCCCGGAGATTCACCGGCTGTTGGAGATGCTGCGCAACGTGTAACGCCAACATGTAACACGCTGTGCCCGTTATCGAATCCCGTTTCTTTATTTCGATTGAGGATGTGCCATGACTCCGTCTGATGTTAAAGCCACGCTATCGTTCAGCGACAACTCGCCGAGCGTCGAAATGCCGATCTACAAGGGCACGATGGGCCCGGACGTAATCGACATCCGCAAGCTGTACGGCCAGACCGGCAAGTTCACGTACGACCCGGGCTTCATGTCGACGGCAGCTTGTAATTCGGCGATCACGTACATCGACGGCGACAAGGGCGAGCTGCTGTACCGCGGTTACCCGATCGACAACCTCGCGCAAAACGCCGACTTCCTCGAAAGCTGCTACCTGCTGCTGAAGGGCGAACTGCCGAACGCGGCGCAGAAGAAGGAGTTCGTCGACACCGTCACCAAGCATACGATGGTGCACGAGCAGATGCACTTCTTCTTCCGCGGTTTCCGTCGCGACGCGCACCCGATGGCGGTGCTGGTCGCGGCCGTCGGCGCGCTGTCGGCGTTCTATCACGACTCGCTCGACATCAACGACCCGCGTCACCGCGAAGTGTCGGCGATCCGCATGATCGCGAAGCTGCCGACGCTCGTCGCGATGGCGTACAAGTTCAGCATCGGCCAGCCGTTCGTTTATCCGAAGAACGAACTGTCGTACAGCGCGAACTTCATGCACATGATGTTCTCGAACCCGTGCGAAGAGTACAAGGTCAACGACGTGCTGGTCCGCGCACTCGACCGCATCCTGATCCTGCACGCCGATCACGAGCAGAACGCATCGACGTCGACGGTCCGCCTGGCCGGCTCGTCGGGTGCGAACCCGTTCGCGTGTATCGCGGCCGGTATCGCGTGTCTGTGGGGCCCGGCGCACGGTGGTGCGAACGAAGCCGCGCTGAACATGCTCGAGCAGATCGGTTCGCCGGACAACATCCCCGAATTCATCAAGCAGGTGAAGGACAAGAATTCGGGCGTGAAGCTGATGGGCTTCGGTCACCGCGTGTACAAGAACTACGACCCGCGTGCGAAGCTGATGCGCGAAACCTGCTACGAAGTGCTGAACGAACTGGGCCTGCACGACGACCCGCTGTTCAAGCTCGCGATGCAGCTCGAGAAGATCGCGCTGGAAGACGAATACTTCGTGTCGCGCAAGCTGTACCCGAACGTCGACTTCTACTCGGGCATCGTGCAGCGCGCGCTGGGCATCCCGACGTCGATGTTCACGTGTATCTTCGCGATGGCACGTACGGTCGGCTGGATCGCGCAGTGGAACGAAATGATTGCGGATCCGGAGCAGAAGATCGGCCGTCCGCGTCAGCTGTTCATCGGCGACACGCCGCGCGAAGCGAAGCCGCTCAACGCACGTTGAACCGTGCGCGGCGCGAACGGCCGTCAGGCCGCTCGCGTCCCGCAATCGCAACGCCACGACACCCCGGTGGGTCATCCCGCCGGGGTGTTTTCATTTGTGCGGCCGACGCTGGCGCGAGGTAAGCGCTCGATGCACACCGTCCGTTCATGAGCGTGCGACACGGGCAATCTGATTCCCATCAGATGTGCAATGGGATTGATATCCTCCGCTGCCTTCGGGCAGGGAGGATATCAAGGTCATGCTTTACGCTCCCAACGTTCGTTGCCGATCGGCTAAAGGCGGTCTTACCACTCGCGCCGAATGCCGGTCTTTACGATGTGCGCGTCATAGTCGGCCTCGGAACTGAGCTGGGCTCTAATGGCATTGTAATAGTCAGGAGCTTGAACACCATGGACCTGATGCTGGTCACCATTTGGCGCCTGATAATATGGGTTCATTCCGGGCCGATCCGGCACGGCGACGGCCTGCGGATATACCGGCTGACGCGCGGCTAATTCCCGATCAACTTGACGAGCGGTGTGCGCATGCGCTTGCGGGACGTAAACGCCACGAAACTCCGACGGCGGAATACTGCGACGGGTGTCTTCGTACGGAGATGCATATGCCGCTGGGGCACTGGCGTGCGCTGTCACCATGAAAGTATTCTGCATCCGATGGTAGGCCTGCGATTGCCCCTGCGGTGACAAACTTGTTGTTCGTTGATCCCTCGCCATCATCCCGAGAATCTGCTCAGGCGTCATACCGTACTCCTTCGCTGCCTCAAAGTCTTTACGTTGTTCGGGACTCAACGAGCGAAGCAGCTCTTCCGTTGATGGCGCGCGTGTTTCAGTATGCAGTGGGCCGTATCCATGGCGCTCGAGCGCGACGGACAGTGCCCCATGCGCAGAGTTTTCCACAGCCATGCGCGCGGCGCGCGCCCTCTCTTCATGATCCGGGCTACCGTGTATCCGGGTGACATCAATATCGCTCCGCGCCACTTGACCGTCGTGTGATTGATTAAATGCAATGTGCTGATCTCGCATCTGGTCTTGAGAAAGGATACCGTGTCGCCTTACGCTGCTATAGGGGCCAGCAAACGCGGGATCAGTCGTCGTTGGCGCGGAAGATGGACGCCCGTTGAATGCCGGAGGCATCCCATGGATAGGCGGCTGCGTGTGAGAGGCGGGCCCAGTCCCCGATCCTGCCCCCGAGCCGGGCGCTGGGTACGGTTCATGAAAATCAGTCGTGTAAGCGCTGTTGCCGTACGTAACTCGAGACAAGTTGTTGCTGCTCGTCATGTGGTTTCTCCGGTTAACACAAGGTGTAGTGCCGATATTAATGATGTACGCCGACCCGGAAGCCTCACTCACGCGCAATAAAAGCATGAAACGCGAACCGGAGAACGCTTCAATCCGGAAGCGGTAATTGACCGGGAGGAGTGCAACTAAAGATTGCGCCTGTGAAGGCATTCTTCCGCATGCGCGACGAGCTCGGTCGGCGCGAGCAGAACCTCTGGCAGCAGATGCGCGCTGATCGCGCGCGAAGTCGAATCGAAGGTGCGGGCGCCATTGGGCTCGCACTCGTCGGGATCGACGCCAGGCGTGCGGTGCCGATCAGGCCATACGCGATCCGGCGCGGCGCTCCAGCGACGGCGGCCGTGTGTCGAGCGCTGGCGCGTCGTCGTCGGGCGCGTGGCCGTGCTGCTTGAAGAACTGCCGGTACGCGCCGGGCGTCATGCCGTGCGCAGCGAGGAACTGGCGGTTGAAGTTCGCGGCATTCGCAATGCCGCAGCGCGCGGCGACCGTCGCGATCGGCCAGTCGGTGCCGGCGAGATGACGGCACGCGTGCGCGAGCCGCAGCCGTTGCACGTAGCGGCCGACGCTTTCGCCGAGATGACGCGCGAACAGCCGCTGCAGCGTGCGTTCGGACAGGTGCGCGACGGCCGCGAGCGCGTCGATGCGCAGCGGTTCGTGGAACTGCCGGTCGATCGCGTCGAGCACGCGGTCGAGGCGTTCGGCGCCGGATGCGGTGGAGTCGACCGAGGACGTGGCTGCGTCGGAGCGATCGTAGGCCTGCGAGGTGGCGAGCGGTTCGCCGCCGGCTTCCGCGAGATCGGCAAGCGTATCGAGCGTGGCCGCGAGCCGCACGCGCGGCGACGGATCGAGCAACCGCGGCAGCCGCGCGCGCATCGCGCGGGCCGTCTCCACGTCGAAGCGCAGGCCCGGCGCCGCGCGCCGCAGCAGCGAGCGCAGCGGCGCGTATTCGGGGCAGCAGTCGGCCAGCCGCCGTACCCAGTCTCCGTCGAACCAGACGACGAGCGCGACCTCGGGCGCGCCGCGGTCGATGCGCGCGTTCGACGACCACGTATGCGGCAGGTTCGGCGGCACGAGCACGAGATCGTCATCCGCGTAGCGTGCGACGTGATCGCCGATGAAGCGCTGGCCGCGGCTGTTGAGCGTCAGCGTCAGTTCGTACTCGGGATGGCGATGCCACTCGAACGGAATGCGCGCGAGCTGACGGTGATACACGCGGATCGAACAGCCGGACGCGAACGTCACATGCTCGTATTGCGGTTTCATCGCGGCCTCCGGTAGGGGCGGGCAGCGCGCCGTGGCATGATCGTGAGCGATCTTCACGACGGAGCGATGCCATGTTTTCACATGTTTGCGTGGGCGTCGGCGATACGGCGCGCGCCTACGATTTCTACGCGCCGCTGTTCGCCGAACTCGGGTTGCGCGTCAAATTCCACGAACCGGACGGCTGGTCGGGCTGGATGCCGGCCGACGCCGACCGGCCGCTGTTCTTCTTCGGCAAGCCGCTCGACGGACGCGCGCCTGAACCGGGGAACGGCCACACGATCGCGTTCGATGCGCCGACCCGCGATCACGTCGATCGCTGCCATGCGCTCGCGCTTCAGCACGGCGGCGCCTGCGAAGGGCCGCCGGGCCTCCGGCCGCACTATCACCGCGACTACTACGGCGCGTATTTCCGGGACCCGGACGGCAACAAGCTGTGCGTGGTCTGCCATCGTCCCGGGTAACGCGCGGTTGTCAGGATTGTATCGATTATTGGCTGGATAGTATCGATGATGACCGTGCGGCGGCCGTACGCTGAGTGCTCATCAAAACGCGATTCAGCGAGGAGACAAGCGATGCACCTGACGATTGACGATCTGCCGGCCGCGATCCGCACGGCGAAACGGGCGCTACGCGCCGACTTGCCCGGCTACGCGGCCACGTTCCGCGAAGTGGAGGGCGACATCGCGCGGCAGGTCGACGCGATCCGCCGCGCGCACGCGCATGGCGATGACGTGATTCCGGTCGTGCCGTTCGCGGATGTCGCGAGCGGGACCGTCGATCCGCTCGCGATTGCCGCGATCCGCACGCGCGGCGCGGTCGTGATCCGCGGCGTGTTGGATGCGCAGCAGGCACGCGACTGGAACGACGAGATCGGCGCGTATCTGGACGCGAACCGTTTCACCGAGCGGCTGCATGCGCGCGCGGAAGACCGCTATTTCGGCAACCTCGCGTCGGGCAAGCCGCAGATCTACGGCGTCTACTGGTCGAAGCCGCAGGTGGCCGCGCGCCAGTCGCCGGCGCTCACGCAGGCGCGGGTGTTCCTGAACCGTCTGTGGCGGCATGCGGACGGTACGCGCACGCATTTCGATTCCGACCAGGTGCCCGCCTATGCGGACCGGATTCGTCGCCGGCCGCCCGGGTCGACGTCGCTCGGGCTGTCGCCGCACGTCGACGGCGGCTCCGTCGAGCGCTGGCTCGGCGCGAATTTCCGCCAGGTCTATCGCCACGTGCTGGCCGGCCGCTGGCGCGATTACGATCCGTTCGATGCGGCGTTCCGCCCCGACGTCGAGGAGATTCCGTCGCCGGCCGTGTGTTCGATGTTCCGCACGTTCCAGGGCTGGACCGCGCTGACGCCGCAGGGGCCCGGCGACGGCACGCTGCAGCTGATCCCGGTCGCGAACGCGATGGCCTATGTCGTGCTGCGCGCGCTGCAGGACGACGTCGCCGACGACGACCTGTGCGGCGCGCGTCCCGGCCGCGCGCTGTCGATCCGCCCCGAATGGCACGCGCTGCTGCTCGACGCACTGGTGCCGATCCCGCACATGGAACCGGGCGACGCGGTGTTCTGGCACGGCGACGTCGTGCATGCGGTCGAGGACGCGCATCGCGGCAGCGGCGACAGCAACGTGATGTACATCGCGGCCGCGCCCGGCTGCGCGAAGAACGATGCATACCTGCAGCGGCAGCGGCTCGCGTTCCTGCGTGGCGACAGCCCGCCCGATTTCCCGGCCGACCATTTCGAGGCCGATTTCGATGGCCGTGCGGGGGAGGGCGATCTCACGGCGCTCGGCCGTGCGCAGATGGGATTCGAGCCCGGCGCGTAACGCGCGGGCGGCGGGCGAAACGGCCATTCGCGAGACGGCGGGCGGCCCGTCTGCCGAATCCGCTGCGTGGTGCGCGCAATTCGACGCAATCGGCTGTCGGCGCCGCCGAAATCGACGCGAATTGCGCAAATTGGCTTCCGATAATGGTCCGGACACAACGCTGCCGGCCCGTGCACCGCACGGAGGCGGCGCAGATCATGGAGGAGTCGATGCAATTCACGCAAGCGATCGTTCGCCGTCCCGCGCCGTCCTGCGGCGCGGGCCTGACCACCGCCGAACTCGGCGCACCCGATTACGACAAGACGCTCACGCAGTTCCATGCATACTGCGACGCGCTGCGCATGCTCGGCGTCGAACTGACCGAATTGCCGCCGCTCGATGCGTTTCCCGATTCGCATTTCGTCGAGGACGTCGCGGTCGTCACGCCGGAATTCGCGGTGATCACGCGCCCCGGCGCGCCCGCGCGGCGCGGCGAGACCGCGCACATCGAAGCGGCGCTGCGCGTGCATCGCGAACTGCTGCCGATGCAGCAGGGCCGCCTCGACGGCGGCGACGTGATGCTGGTCGGCAAGCGCTTCTTCATCGGCCTGACGAGCCGCACCGACGCGCAAGGCATCGCCGCGTTCGAGTCGCTGGTGTCGCGCCATGGCTATTCGGTCGTCGCGGTGCCGGTCGGCGCCGGCCTGCACCTGAAATCGGTCGTCAACGCGCTCGGCGACGACACGCTGCTCGTGACCGACGCGCTGGCCGCGCATCCGGCGTTCGCCGACTATCGCCGGATCGCGATCCCGGCCGCCGACGAATACGCGGGCAACACGCTGCGCGTGAACGGCACGCTGATCACGCCGGCCGGTTATCCGCGCGTGCATGACGCGATCGCGCCGCTCGGCATGCCGCTGCACGTGATCGACACGAGCGAGTTCCGCAAGATGGACGGCGGCCTGACCTGCCTGTCGCTGCGGTTCTAGCCGATTGGCGCGCGGCGGCTTCGGCCGGATAATGTGGCCCCGCGCGGAACGGCAGACGTTCCGCGCATGAGCCACGAGCCACGAGCCACGACCCGACCGGAGCGAACGCGGATGACCGACAAGAAGATGCAGCTCGACAAGATCGATCTCCGGATCCTCGACATCCTGCGTACCGACGGACGGATTTCCTACCGGAAGCTGTCGGAGCTCGTGAATCTCACGCCGCGGCCGTGCCAGGCGCGCGTGGAGCGGCTCGAGGCGCTCGGCGTGATCGAAGGGTACCGCGCGGTGATCAAGGCGCCGCGCGCGACCAAGCCGATCGTCGTGATCGCGCAGATCGTGCTGGCCGACCACGGGCGTTCGCAAGCGCCGTTCGAAGAGGAAATGCGCGCGAATCCGGCCGTGCTCGATTGCTGGCTGGTGAGCGGCACGTTCGATTTTCTCGTGCGGCTCGCGTGCGAGGACCTCGACGAGTACCGGCGGATCGCGAACGCGTGGCTGGAAAGCCCGCGGTTCCGGATCGAGAAGATCGTGACGACGGCCGAACTGCAGTCGATCAAGCGCAGCGTCGCGTGATGCGACCGGTCCGGCAGGGCCGGTTTGGACGCGAATGACCGGGTCAATCGATTTGCATTCCGAATCGAATTGGCTGGCCGGCTCACAATCAGGGGGAACACCATGGATGCCATGCAAGCGGCGACGGACACGGCCGCACCGTCCGGGACGACGCTGAAGCGCCGTCTGCAGGGCCGCCACGTCGCGATGATCGCGATCGGCGGGTCGATCGGCACGGGGCTGTTCGTCGCGTCGGGCGCGTCGGTCGCGCAGGCGGGGCCGGGCGGGGCGATCGCCGCGTATATCGCGATCGGGATCATGGTCTACTTCGTCGTGACCGGGCTCGGCGAGATGGCCGCGCTGATGCCGGTATCGGGCTCGTTCGCGATCTACGGCGAGAAGTACGTCGACGAAGGCTTCGGCGTCGCGCTCGGCTGGACCTACTGGTACAGCTGGGCGGTGACGATCGCGATCGAGCTGGTCGCCGCGCAGATCGTGATGCGCTACTGGTTTCCGTCGGTGCCGGGCGTGTGGTGGGGCGCGGGCTTCCTCGTGCTGATCTTCCTGCTCAATACGCTGTCGGTGCGCGGCTTCGGCGAATCGGAATACTGGTTCTCGCTGATCAAGGTCGTCACCGTGATCGCGTTCATCGCGGCCGGGCTGCTGATCGCGGCCGGCGTGCTGGGCGGCGGGCATACCGGCACCGGGCATACCGGCTCCGGGCATACCGGCTCCGGGCATCCGGTCGGCTGGCGCAACTTCACGACCGGCGACGCGCCGTTCGTCGGCGGCGTGCACGCGATGATGAGCGTCGCGCTGATCGCGGGCTTCTCGTTTCTCGGCACCGAGCTGGTCGGCATCACGGCCGGCGAATCGGAGAACCCGCGCAAGACGATCCCGCGCGCGGTGAAGCAGATCTTCTGGCGGATCATGCTGTTCTACGTGCTCGCGATCTTCGTGATCGGCCTGCTCGTGCCGTACACCGATCCGAACCTGCTGAAGAGCGACGTGACCGACATCGGCGTGAGCCCGTTCACGCTGGTATTCAGCCACGCGGGGTTCCCGCTCGCGGCCGGTGCGATGAATCTGGTGATCCTGACGGCCGTGCTGTCGGCCGGCAATTCCGGCACCTACGCGGCGACGCGGATGCTGTACAACCTCGCATCGGAAGGGCGCGCGCCGGCCGTGTTCGCGACGCTGTCGCCGGGCGGCGTGCCGCGCAACGCGCTGTACGCGACGATGGCCGTTGGCGGGCTGTGTTTCCTCACGTCGTTGACCAACAACCAGCGCATCTATCTGTGGCTGCTGAATACGGTCGGCATCACCGGCTTCATCGCGTGGCTCGGCATCGCGGTCTGCCATTACCGGTTCCGCAGGGGATTCCTGAAGCAGGGTTATCGACTCGATCAACTGCCGTATCGCGCGAAATGGTTTCCGTTCGGGCCGGTGTTCGCGGTCGCGGTCTGCATCGTGATTTCGCTCGGGCAGGATTACCAGGCGTTCTTCGCGGCGCGCATCGACTGGATGGAAGTGTTGTCGATCTATGTATGGATTCCGCTGTTCGTCGCGATCTGGTGGGCGTATCGCCGCGCGCGCAAGAGCCGGCTCGTGCGCTACGAGGAGATGGACATCGGGCCGTGGCTCACGCGCTCGGTGGAAGCCGTCGACGCGGCCGCCGCGCAGCACGGGCAGCCGCGCTGATCCTGCGTGAAATTCGCCCGTGCGCGCACGTTCCGCGGTACGTGCCGGGCCGTTACTTGTCCAGCTCCGGATAGTGCCGGAAGATCCCCATGTCGTTGAACGGGATGCGGCGTTCCGACTCGAGGTAGCGCGCGACGGGCGGATGCCGCGCGACGCGATCGTGCAGCGCGACGAGCGTCGCGACCTTGCGCTCCGCGCGCTTCATCGCTTTCGGGAACGCATAGCGCAGGCCCTCGATCAACTGGAACATCGTCAGGTCCGCGTAACTGAGCGCGCTGCCCGCGATATAGCCGCGCTTGTGCGGGTTCTGTTCGAGCACGCGATCGAAGTAGCCGAGGAATTTCGGCAGCCGGTTCTCGAGGAAATCGGCCGCGCGCTCGGCCGCTTCCGCTTGCTGGTCCTCGTAGTACAGGCCGCTGCCGATCGGATGGTGCGTGTCGTGGATCTCGGTGATGAAATCGGCGGCGGTCAGCTGGATCTGATGGACCCACAGCCGGCCGGCTTCGTCGTCGGGCGCGAGCCCGAGCCGCGCGCCGAGAAACAGCAAGATGTTCGCGGTCTGCCCGACGACCACGTCGCCCGCCTTCAGGAACGGCGGCGCGAACGGCACGCATTCGGCCTTCGCGCTGTCCATCATGCGCATCATGGCCGACACGCCCATCCCGCGCCCCGATTCGCGCGCGACGTCGACGTAATCGGCTTCGGCCGCTTCGAGCGCGAGCCGCACATATTCGCCGCGGCCCTGGATTTCAGGCCAGTAATAGAGTTCGTACCGCATGCAAGGCTCCTGTCCGGTCGATGCGCCGGGACGCACGCATCGCGATGGCGGGGAGGGCAGCCGCGCGCCGCCCGTTGCGAATAGACAGTCTATGAGATCGAGTGCGAAATGCCAGTGACGTCTGTACGGTTCGCATGGCTTGATTTGGAAATGATCGTTTCCTATAATGGCGCATGGCTAGGAAAATTGCAGCGACCGTGGGCAGGCCGCGAGAATTCGATATGGATGAAGCGCTGGACGGCTTCGTCCGCGTCTTTCGCGAGCGTGGCTATCACGCGACTTCTATCGGCGATCTGTCCCGGGCGACGGGGCTCACCGCAGGCAGTCTTTACAAAGCCTTTGCCGACAAGAACGCCATCTTCGTTGCCGCGTTGAACCGGTACATCGATCGGCGCGTCAGCGAGCTCAACATGATCCTTGCCGATGAAGAAAACGGACGGGACAAGGTGCGAGCGCTCCTGCGCTTTTACGCGGACGTCTCGCATGGAGACGAGGGTCGAAAGGGCTGTCTGGTCGTCGGCGGCGCCATGGTTCTGAGTGCGTTGGATAGCGAGATCGCCGGCATCGTCCACAAATCGATGCAGAGGATCGAGCGTCTCCTTCGCGATTTGATCAAGCAGGGGCAGGCCGATGGATCCGTCGATGCCGCGCTGAACGCGCAAGCCACGTCGAGTTGTCTGTTTGCCATGGTGCAGGGGCTTCGAGTGGTGGGGAAGCTCGGCCAGAGCCGGAGCGACATGTCGATGCTGGTTGACGAGGCAATGCGGCTGCTCGACTAAGGTTTGTGCGTCACCCGACAGGTGACGCGATGTGAAGCAACACGCGAAACCGCGCATGCGCGTGATCCGGTTTCACCGAATTAGGAAACAAATATTTCCGAACGGAAGTGCTTCCGCTGCTCGGGGGCCATCATCCAGCACAGTCGATTCTGTGGAGAGGACGAACTTATGTACCAGCATCAATCCACCGCGGATGCTTCGCATCTCGAGGCCGCGCCCTATTTTCGGGAAGACCCGCGGCTCAGCGGCTTTCGTCATCGGTTCGATACGGTAGACGGGGTGCGCCTTCATTTCGTCGAAGGAGGCCGCGCCGACGGCGAGACCATCGTCCTGCTCGCCGGCTTTCCGGAAAGCTGGTACGCGTGGCGGAGAGTCATGCCGCTTCTCGCGGACGAATTCAGGATCGTGGCGCCGGATCTTCCCGGACAAGGCGATTCGGACCGTCCACTCGTCGGTTACGACACGCAGACCGTCGCGGCAACGCTTGCGCGCCTGCTGGAGCAGCAAAATATCGCGCGCTTTTACCTGGCCGCTCACGACGTCGGCGCGTGGGTCGCCTATCCGTTTGCCGCGATGTATCCCGATGCGGTGAAGCGATTGGCGTTGCTCGACGCGGGGATACCCGGCATCACGCTGCCCACCGCACTGCCGATCGAGCCCGGCAACGCATGGCGCACGTGGCACTTCGCGTTTCATACCGTCGCCGACCTGCCGGAGACGTTGATTGCCGGCAAGGAGCGCGAGTATCTCGATTGGTTCTTGCGTCGCAAGGCGGCCAATCCCGAGTCGTTCTCCGACGCGGATGTCGACGAGTATCTCCGGGTGTTCACCCGGGACGGCGGGTTGCGAGCGGGGCTGGCCTTCTACCGGGCCGTGTCGGCGTCGTCGGCTCAGAACCGCACGCTGCAGGCGCTGGGGAAGCTGAAGATGCCCGTGCTCGCTGTCAGTGCGGATCAGGGGTCCATACCCGACATGGCGGGGCCGCTCGGACACGTGGCGGAAGATGTGACGGCCGCGACGATCGCGCATAGCGGGCATTTCATTCCCGAGGAGCAACCGCAGGCGCTGGCGCGCGAGCTGCGCGATTTCTTCCGGTAGCACGCCGCCGCAAGCCGCCGCGCTTGCCGGGTAATGCTTATCCGGGTATCGCGTGTACCACCCAACTCACTGTTTTTATTCACTTTTTTCGTTATCGTGGTACTCCATGGGCCGATTTTGCGTGGCATAATCGACCGCATCCGCAAGGCTTGTAGTCACAACGACCCCGCATACCCATGGCACAGACTCTCTACGACAAACTGTGGAACACCCACGTGGTCCACACCGAGGAAGACGGCACGACCCTGCTCTACATCGACCGTCAGCTGCTGCATGAAGTCACGAGCCCGCAAGCGTTCGAAGGGCTGAAGATCGCGCAGCGTCCGGTGTGGCGCATCAGCGCGAACCTGGCCGTGTCGGACCACAACGTGCCGACGACGGACCGCAGCCACGGCATCGCCGATCCCGTCTCGAAGCTGCAGGTCGACACGCTCGACGCGAACTGCGACGCGTTCGGCATCACGCAGTTCAAGATGAACGACGTGCGCCAGGGCATCGTCCACATCATCGGGCCGGAGCAGGGCGCGACGCTGCCGGGCATGACGATCGTGTGCGGCGATTCGCATACGTCGACGCACGGCGCGTTCGGCGCGCTCGCGCACGGCATCGGCACGTCGGAAGTCGAGCACGTGCTCGCGACGCAGACGCTGCTGCAGAAGAAGAGCAAGAACATGCTCGTGAAGGTCGAGGGCGCGCTGCCGCGCGGCTGTACCGCGAAGGACATCGTGCTCGCGATCATCGGCAAGATCGGCACCGCGGGCGGCACGGGCTACGCGATCGAATTCGGCGGCTCGACCATTCGCGCGCTGACGATGGAAGGCCGCATGACCGTGTGCAACATGGCGATCGAGGCCGGCGCGCGCGCAGGCATGGTCGCGGTGGACGACACGACGATCGAATACCTGAAGGGCCGCCCGTTCGTGCCGACCGGCGCGGAATGGGATCAGGCGGTCGAGTACTGGCGCCAGTTCAAGTCGGACGACGGCGCGCAATTCGACCGCGTGGTCGAGCTGAATGCCGCCGACATCGTTCCGCAGGTCACGTGGGGCACGTCGCCGGAAATGGTCACGTCGATCGACGGTCGCGTGCCCGATCCCGAGCGCGAGAAGGATCCGGTCAAGCGCGACGCGATGGAGCGCGCGCTGGCGTACATGGCGCTCGAGCCGAACACGCCGATCGAATCGATCAAGGTCGACAAGATCTTCATCGGCTCGTGCACGAACGCGCGCATCGAGGACATCCGCGCGGCCGCGTACGTCGTGAAGAAGCTGAACCGCCGCGTCGCGTCGAACGTGCGGCTCGCGATGGTCGTGCCGGGCTCGGGCCTCGTGAAGGCGCAGGCCGAGCGCGAAGGGCTCGACAAGGTGTTCACCGATGCCGGCTTCGAATGGCGCGAGCCGGGCTGCTCGATGTGCCTCGCGATGAACGCCGACCGGCTCGAGCCGGGCGAGCGCTGCGCGTCGACGTCGAACCGCAACTTCGAAGGGCGGCAGGGCGCGGGCGGTCGCACGCACCTCGTGAGCCCCGCGATGGCGGCGGCCGCGGCGATCGAAGGTCACTTCGTCGACATTCGCCAGCTGGGGTAACACGTGACGGCATCGAAGGTCATCGCGCGGCTGGTTGCCGCGCTGGCGCTGGCCGGGTTGGGCTTCGGCCTGGCCGGCTGCAATACCGTCCGAGGCTTCGGGGAAGACGTCAACGCCGCCGGCAGCGCGCTCAAGCGCGCCGCGGAGTGACGTTTCCCGCCGAGAATTTGTCGATGTGCGCCGGCTGACTGCCGGCCCTTCAACCGGATAGACGGATCATGGAAAAATTCACTGTACATACCGGCGTCGTGGCGCCGCTCGATCGCGAGAACGTCGACACCGACGCGATCATCCCGAAGCAGTTCCTGAAGTCGATCAAGCGCACGGGCTTCGGTCCGAACGCGTTCGACGAGTGGCGCTATCTCGATCACGGCGAGCCGGGCCAGGACAACTCGAAGCGTCCGCTGAACCCGGACTTCGTGCTGAACCAGCCGCGCTACCAGGGCGCATCGGTGCTGCTCGCCCGCAAGAACTTCGGCTGCGGTAGCTCGCGCGAGCACGCGCCGTGGGCGCTGCAGCAGTACGGCTTCCGCGCGATCATCGCGCCGAGCTTCGCGGACATCTTCTTCAACAACTGCTACAAGAACGGTCTGCTGCCGATCGTGCTGACCGAGCAGCAGGTCGATCACCTGTTCAACGAGACGGCCGCGTTCAACGGCTTTCAACTGACGATCGATCTCGACGCGCAGGTCGTGCGCGCGGGCGACGGCCGCGAGTATCCGTTCGAGATCGCCGCGTTCCGCAAGTACTGCCTGCTGAACGGTTTCGACGACATCGGCCTCACGCTGCGCCACGCGGACAAGATCCGCCAGTTCGAGGCAGAGCGGCTCGTGAAGCAGCCTTGGCTCAACACCAAGCTGGTCCGCTGACATCGCGTTCGAGGCGGGCGCGCTTTGCGCGCGCTCGCCGGCCTGCCTCCATCACACTCTACCCAGTCAGGAATTTCGCATGAAGATTGCAGTGCTGCCCGGCGACGGCATCGGTCCGGAAATCGTCAATGAAGCGGTGAAGGTGCTGAACGCACTCGACGAGAAGTTCGAACTCGAACAGGCGCCGGTCGGCGGCGCGGGCTACGAGGCGAGCGGCCATCCGCTGCCCGACGCGACGCTGGCGCTCGCGAAGCAGGCCGACGCGATCCTGTTCGGCGCGGTCGGCGACTGGAAGTACGACTCGCTGGAACGCGCGCTGCGCCCCGAGCAGGCGATCCTCGGGCTGCGCAAGCACCTCGAGCTGTTCGCGAACTTCCGCCCGGCGATCTGCTATCCGCAGCTCGTCGATGCATCGCCGTTGAAGCCGGAACTCGTCGCGGGCCTCGACATCCTGATCGTGCGCGAACTGAACGGCGACATCTACTTCGGCCAGCCGCGCGGCGTGCGTGCGGCGCCGGACGGCCCGTTCGCCGGCGAGCGCGAAGGCTTCGACACGATGCGCTATTCGGAGCCGGAAGTGCGCCGCATCGCGCACGTCGCGTTCCAGGCCGCGCAAAAGCGCGCGAAGAAGCTGCTGTCGGTCGACAAGTCGAACGTGCTGGAGACGTCGCAGTTCTGGCGCGACATCATGATCGACGTGTCGAAGGAGTACGCGGACGTCGAGCTGTCGCACATGTACGTCGACAACGCGGCGATGCAGCTCGCGAAGGCGCCGAAGCAGTTCGACGTGATCGTCACCGGCAACATGTTCGGCGACATCCTGTCGGACGAAGCGTCGATGCTCACGGGCTCGATCGGCATGCTGCCGTCGGCGTCGCTCGACAAGCACAACAAGGGCCTGTACGAGCCGTCGCACGGTTCGGCGCCGGACATCGCGGGCAAGGGCATCGCGAACCCGCTCGCGACGATCCTGTCGGCCGCGATGCTGTTGCGCTACTCGCTGAATCGCGCCGAGCAGGCCGATCGCATCGAGCGCGCGGTGAAAACGGTGCTCGAACAGGGCTACCGCACCGGCGACATCGCGACGCCGGGCTGCAAGCAGGTCGGCACGGCCGCGATGGGCGATGCGGTGGTCGCCGCGTTGTAAGCGTGTGGCAATGAAGTGCGGTAATTAATGTGGAAAAGGGTGCGAACGGGCCGGAAAAATCGGCCGGTTCGCGCACGGTTGGCCGTTGTGCGGGCCACCGGCTTTGTGTAGACTCGAACGATGGCGCTGATTTCCCTGATCTCCCCGGTCCTGAAACTCCACGGCAACACTGCCCGTGCGGGTGCGCGCGCCATCGTCATCACGAAAACCATTACCACGAAAACGATCATTAAACGCTGATCGCCGTCGTGCCCGCCTGTTTCCCCGCGCGGTCACGCGGGGACGGAAATGGCGGGGAAGCTCCATTCAAAGCAAAGGGTTAGTCATGAACGTAGGTCTCGTAGGTTGGCGCGGCATGGTCGGCAG
Organism: Burkholderia sp. CpTa8-5; assembly: GCF_017815045.1. NCBI lineage: Bacteria > Pseudomonadati > Pseudomonadota > Betaproteobacteria > Burkholderiales > Burkholderiaceae > Burkholderia > Burkholderia sp. CpTa8-5. The sequence goes on along the minus strand of NZ_JAGIQD010000017.1, from coordinate 119,331 downwards.
CGTCCTGATGCAGCGCATGCAGGAAGAGGGCGATTTCGACCTGATCGAACCGGTGTTTTTCAGCACCAGCAATACGGGCGGCAAGGCGCCGTCGTTCGCGAAAAACGAGACCACGCTCAAGGACGCGACCAACGTCGACGAGCTGAAGAAGTGCGACGTGATCATCACGTGCCAGGGCGGCGACTACACGAACGACGTGTTCCCGAAGCTGCGCGCGGCCGGCTGGAACGGCTACTGGATCGACGCGGCATCGTCGCTGCGGATGCAGGACGACGCGGTCATCATCCTCGATCCGGTCAACCTCGACGTGATCAAGGACGCGCTCGTCAAGGGCACGAAGAACTTCATCGGCGGCAACTGCACGGTCAGCCTGATGCTGATGGCGCTCGGCGGCCTGTTCCGCGAGAACCTCGTCGACTGGATCACCGCGATGACGTACCAGGCCGCATCGGGAGCGGGCGCGCAGAACATGCGCGAGCTGCTGTCGCAGATGGGCACGCTGAACGGCGCGGTGCAGGAACAGCTTGCCGATCCGGCTTCCGCGATCCTCGACATCGACCGCCGCGTGCTGGCCGCGATGAACAGCGACGCGATGCCGACGAGTCACTTCGGCGTGCCGCTGGCCGGTTCGCTGATTCCGTGGATCGACAAGGATCTCGGCAACGGGATGTCGAAGGAAGAGTGGAAGGGCGGCGCGGAAACCAACAAGATCCTCGGCAAGCCCGCGATGGGCGAGCCGGGTTCGATCCCGGTCGACGGCCTGTGCGTGCGGATCGGCGCGATGCGCTGCCACTCGCAGGCGCTGACGATCAAGCTGAAGAAGGACGTGCCGCTCGACGAGATCAACGGCATCCTCGCATCGGCGAACGACTGGGTGAAGGTCGTGCCGAACGAGCGTGAAGCGTCGATGCGCGACCTGTCGCCGGCGAAGATCACCGGCACGCTGACGGTGCCGGTCGGCCGCCTGCGCAAGCTCGCGATGGGCGGCGAATACCTGTCGGCGTTCACGGTCGGCGATCAGCTGCTGTGGGGCGCGGCCGAGCCGCTGCGCCGCATGCTGCGCATCCTGCTCGACAAGTAAGCACGTTGGCTGTCCGGCCCGCGGGCCGGGCTGCACGATACGACGCGCCGCGTCGGCCTTGGGATTCAGGGCCGGCGCGGCGCGTTTTTCATGCGCGGTTCAGCGCAGGTTCAGCAGCGTCTGATCGACGGCCTGCTGGGTCTTGATCGTCTGCGCATTCGCCTGGTAATTGCGCTGCGCGGTGATCAGGTTCACGAGTTCGGTCGTCAGGTTGACGTTCGAGTTTTCCAGCGCGCTGCCCTGCAGCGTGCCGTGGTTCGTGCTGCCCGGCGCGGAGATCTGCGGCACGCCCGACGCGGCCGTTTCCGCATACTGGTTGCCGCCGATGTTCACGAGCCCGTTCGGGTTGTTGAAGTTCGCGAGCGCGATCAGGCCGAGCACCGCGCTCTGGCCGTTCGAGTAGTTGCCGGTCAGCTTGCCGTCGGTGCCGATCGAGAACGTCGTCAGCGTGCCGCTCGCGAAGCCGTCCTGCGCGAGGTTGTTCACGCCGTCCTTGCCGCCGTACTGGGTCGTGCCGCCGAGGTCGAGCGTCAGGTTCTGCGGATTCGCGCCGCCCGTCGTGTTCGGGATCGAGAACGCGAACTGCCCGAGGCTCGCGGTCGGCTGGCCGGTCGCGGCCGACGTCGTCGAGCTGATCCGGCCCGATGCGTCGAACGTGACGGTGCCGAGATTCGTCGGCGTCTGGCCCTGCGCGCCCGCGTAGGCTTGCCACGTGCCGGCCGCCGGCTTCACGAAGTACAGGTTGACCGGCTGCGAACCGCCAAGCGAGTCGTAGACCTGGATCGACGTGTTGTAGTTGTACGTCGTGTTGTCGGTCGCGTTGAACGGCGTCTTGGCCGGCACCTTGTCCTGCGCGTTCAGGTTGAACTGGCCGGTGATCTTGTTCGTCGCGCGCGGCGCGATGTTGCTGGTCGGCGCCTGCAGCGGCACGGTCTGCGCGGTGTTGATCACGCCGCCGGCGCCTGCCGCATAGCCCATCAGGTTGCGGCCTTGCGCGTCGACGATCGCGCCGTTCTTGTCGCGGTGGAACGTGCCGTCGCGCGAGTACGTGGTCACGCCGTTGCTCGACATCTGGAAGAAGCCGTTGCCGTTGATCGCGACGTCGAGCGACGACTTCGTCGAATTGATCGTTCCCTGGCTGAAATGCTGCTGCACCGACGCGAGCCGCGTGCCGATGCCGATCTGCGTGTTGACCGACGTCGCGACCGAATTTGCGTACATGTCGGCGAAGTTTGCGCGGCCCTGCTTGAAGCCGACCGTGTTTGCGTTCGCGATGTTGTTGCCGATCACGTCGAGATTGCTCGACGCGCCGGCCAACCCGCTCAAACCCTGTTGATAGCCCATGTTCGTCCCCGTAACGAGCTGGTGAGTGATGCAGTCGTGCGACTGCGCGATGGCCCTCCGGTACTTCACGGCATCAGCCCGGCCGGCGCGCTCCCGCCTTTCCCGCATGGGCGAGCGCGACGTCGAAACATGCCGATTCCTGTTTGAAGGCGATCGTATCGACGGCGGTTATTCGGTCTGTGTAATTTTGTGTAATGAAATTGAATTGATGCAGAAATGATCGCTTTTGTATGAGTAATCAAGCGAGAGAGGCGGTCAAAGTCTTGCGGGGCGGGGCTTTGGTGGTGTGGATTTTCATTTCTCCGATAAGAGACGGAAATTGGCTTCTTATCGGCGAATTGGAATTGATTGGAGTGGGATGGGTGCCGGTCGGGATTTGTCTTGATTTTCCGGCTGTTAATTCATTAACGGCGGACAGGATGGATTGTTGAGGGAGTGCTTGCGATTCTGTCGCCGCGATCCTGCGGCGGACGCCCGCTGAGCGCCAAAAAGCCGCGTCATTCGAGCGGGGCGCGAGGCTGCCGCGAGACGGCTTCCAACTGCGGCACGCAGGTTCGTTTTGATCGATCGGATGCATGGGCTACGGGCAGACGGACCCGCGCGACACGAGCGCCCGCCCGGGCCCGGTGGCACCTGTCGGCGACGAATTCGGCCGGAACCCGATCGTGTGAAGTAAACTACGCGGTTACGACGCACAGACCCGCCGAAAGCGTCGCGTTCCGCGCGACGCTTTTGCATTTCTGCAGCGCTTTATTGACGCTTCCAACCGCGAATCCGAGCCGCGCCCGTGCGCGGCGATAGAGCCAACGATGTCCCGAATTTCCTTGTTTCCGCGCCAGTCCCGTCTGTCGCGCGCCGTGCGTGGCGCGCTGGCGATCCTGGCGCTCGGCGCCGCCGCATCGGCGTGGGCAGTCGGCACCGGCGACCTGCCGGCATCCGCCGTCGGCGGCGCCGCACCGCTTACCGTGACGGTCCAGCCGGGCCAGTCGCTGAACGACATCGCGAAAGCGGCCACGCAATCGCACGATCCGGCCGTGCTCGCGCGCGCCGGTCGCGCGCTGTTCGACGCCAATCCGCAGGCGTTCATGAAGCGCGACGCGAGCCGTTTGAAAGTCGGCGCGACACTGACGGTGCCCGCGCTCGATGCGACCGGCGCGGCGCTCGCGCCGGCCGGCGCATCCGCCGCGTCCGCTGCATCTGGCCCGACGGCCGCTTCCGCGCCCGCCGCCGCATCGGGTGGGGCAGCGATCGCGCAGCACGGCGCATCCGCGCCGCAGCCCGGTTCGGCCGCGCAACCCGCGCCGGTGGCGCCGGCCCTGCATGCCGCTCCGGTGAGCGGCGCGAGTGCCGCGACGGCGACGGCGGCGGGCGCATCCGCTTCGAGCGGTGCTTCGGCGTCGATCGGTGCGTCGGCCGCGCATGGCGCATCGGCTGTCGACGGCACGCAGCCGGCGGCGCCCACGGGCGGTGCGAGCGGCCCGCATGTATGGAGCGGTGCGATCCAGTCGGCGCCGTCGTCCGCGAGCGAGGCGACGGGGCAGTCGGTGCCGGGCAACCCGGTTGCCGGCATGCGCGAGCCGGCCGGCGCGGCACCCGCCGTCGGTGCGTCGCAGCCGCGGCCGTCGAGCCTGCAGCAATTGCTCGCGTTGAAGAACCGCGTGCTGATGGAGTTGCAGAAGCACGGCATCGGCAAGCCGGCGACGACGACCGGCGTCGCGCCTGCTCCGGCGCCTGCCGCGCCGCGTGCGGCTGCGAATGACGCGGGTGCATCGGCCGCTGCATCAACGGCGGACGAAGCCGCGTCGGGTGTGGCAGCCAGTGCGCCGCAACCGGCATCGGCTTCCGTGCAACCGGTCGCACCCGTCGCGACCTCGGCACGTCGTACCGAGCAGATGGACTGGCGTCCGGCCGCGGCGGCTGGCGCTGCCGTTATCGTGCTCGCGGCCGGCTTCGCATGGCGCAAACGCCGGAAGGGTCGGCGCGCGGACGAGGCGGGTGCCGCTGCGACCGCGGCCGCAGCAGGTGGCGCCGCGGCTGCGGAGGCGGAAGCCGCGCCGTCCGTCGAACGCGAACTGCCGATCACGCCCGAGATGCCGATCGCACGCGATGCCGCGTCCGACATGAATCTCGCCGCGGCGACTGCCGCCGCCGCGGAGACGATCGAGCCGCCCGCGGCGGATACATCGCCTGCGCTTGTAGTGACGGCGCCGCACGACGAGTCGCCGGAATTACCGCCTGCTGACGCTGCCGTGTCGCCGGCGAACGACGCGATTCCGGGTTCGGCCGAGGCTCCGCACGACGCAGAACCCGTGGAAGAAGCCACTGCCGCCGACAAGCCGGCCGAGTCGACCAAGCTGGCCGAGCCGTCCGCCGCATCCGTCGCCCCTTCGAGCGCCGAAGCCCAGCACGCGACACTGATGCAGAACGCGATCAGCGCGCTCAACAGTCTCGACATGCCGTTGCCGCCGCGGACGGCGGAGGAGCCGTCGACGACGGGGGAACCGCCCGCGCAGGCACCGCAGCCCGACGCCGATAAAATTGCAACTAACGGTCAAGCCGCGCAGCACCCGCCGATGGGTTCGGCTGAAACGACACCGGAACATCCGGCCGACCAGGAAGACGAGTTCGACTGGGATCCGGACGCGGTGACGTCTGCCGGCCAGGCGGGCAGCCCAGCTACGCCGTCGTCGTTGCCGCCGCTCGGCGGTGCGCAGTTCGGCGCGCTGAAGCTCGACTTCGATCTCGACCTGCCGTCCACGCCGGGCGCCGCGCTGCCTGCGCTTACCGCGGACGAGCTTGCGCGCATCGCCCGCAACAAGCTCGACCTCGCGGCCGAATACGTCGAACTGGGCGACCTGTCCGGCGCGCGGACGCTGCTGCAGGAAGTGGTCGACGCGAACGACGCCGCGACGCGCGACGATGCCCGCGCGCTGCTCGCGAAACTGGCGGACGAGGCGTGATGCGGATCGCGCTGGGCATCCAGTACGACGGCGCGGCGTTCTGCGGCTGGCAGGCGCAGCCGCACGGCAAGACCGTGCAGGACCGGCTCGAACATGCGCTGGCCGAGTTCGCGCGGGTGCCGCTGCACACGACGGTGGCCGGGCGGACCGATACCGGCGTGCACGGGCTCGGGCAGGTCGTGCATTTCGACACGGACCTCGATCGCGAGGTGTTTTCGTGGGTGCGCGGCACCAACGCGTTCCTGCCGCCGACCGTGTCGGTGCAGTGGGCGAAGCCGATGCCGGATACGTTCCATGCGCGCTTCTCGGCGTTCGAGCGCACCTACTACTACGCGCTGTACGTGCACCCGGTGCGTTCGCCGATGCTGACCGGGCGCGCGGGCTGGATCCACACGCCGCTCGACGACGACGCGATGCGCGCCGCCGCCGCGCACCTGATCGGCGAGCACGATTTTTCGTCGTTCCGGTCGTCGGAATGCCAGTCGAAGACGCCGGTCAAACACCTGTATCAGATCGACGTGCGGCGCGAGGGGCATTTCATCCATTTCCGCTTCCGCGCGAACGCGTTCCTGCATCACATGGTGCGCAACCTGATGGGCTGCCTCGTCGCGGTCGGGCGCGGCCGCTATCCGGCCGACTGGCTCGCCGACGTGCTGGCCGGCCGGGACCGCAACCTCGCGGCCCCGACGTTCATGGCCGACGGGCTGTATCTCGCCCACGTCGGCTACCCGGCGGAATTCGCCGTCCCGCCCGCGCAGCTCGGCAGCGTGCCGTGGAGCAGCGTCTGGGCCGATCTGGACCCACAAACATGACGGAGCACGCCGTGTCTTCTTCGACTTCCGCCGCGGCCGGCCAGCCGCCGCGCACGCGCATCAAGCTGTGCGGGCTGTCGCGCCCCGAGGACGTGCTGCACGCGGCGGCGCTCGGTGCCGATGCGATCGGCCTCGTGTTCTACCCGAAGAGCCCGCGCGCGGTGACGATCGCGCAGGCGGCCGAGCTGGCGAGCCTCGCGCCGCCGTTCGTGTCGGTGGTCGGGCTGTTCGTGAATGCGACCGAAGCCGAGATCGAAGCCGTCGTGCGCGACGTGCCGCTCACGATGCTGCAGCTCCACGGCGACGAGACGCCGCAGCAGTGCGATGCGCTCGGCCGCGCGGCCCGCCTGCCGTGGTTGCGCGCGGTGCGCGTCGGCCCCTCGACGCAGCGTGCCGATTTGGTAGAATCGGCTCTTCATTATTCGAAAGCGCGCGGCCTCCTGTTCGACACTTTGGTGCCGGATTACGGCGGTAGCGGCAAGGTCTTCGATTGGTCTCTTATTCCCGCAGAGCTCGCGCGTCGGGCCGTTTTGAGTGGTGGCTTGAACGCGCAAAACGTCGGTGATGCGATCCGCCAGTTGCGTCCGTTTGCTGTCGATGTCTCGAGTGGCATCGAAGTGGAGGGCGCGAAGGGCGTGAAGGATCACGCCCGGATGGCGGCGTTCGTACGCGCGGTGCGCGAGGCGGACGCCGGGTGATGCAAGCCGGTGCGGCCCCAAAAGCGGGCGCACCGACCGATCGAGAGAGACACCATGTACAACCTTCCTGATGATCGCGGCCACTTCGGCCCGTATGGCGGCGTGTTCGTCGCCGAGACGCTGATTCACGCGCTGGACGAACTGCGCGCGGCGTATGAAAAGTTCCAGAACGATCCCGACTTCGTCGCCGAATTCGAGCGCGAGCTGAAGTACTTCGTCGGCCGCCCGTCGCCGATCTATCACGCGCAGCGCTGGAGCGAGATGCTCGGCGGCGCGCAGATCTACCTGAAGCGCGAAGACTTGAACCACACGGGCGCGCACAAGATCAACAACGTGATCGGCCAGGCGCTGCTCGCGAAGCGCATGGGCAAGAAGCGCGTGATCGCGGAAACGGGCGCCGGCCAGCACGGCGTCGCGACCGCGACGATCTGCGCGCGCTTCGGGATGGAGTGCGTCGTCTACATGGGCTCGGAGGACGTGCGCCGGCAGGCCGCGAACGTCTACCGGATGAAGCTGCTCGGCGCGACGGTCGTGCCGGTCGAATCGGGTTCGCGCACGCTGAAGGACGCGCTGAACGAGGCGATGCGCGACTGGGTCACGAACATCGAAAGCACGTTCTACATCATCGGCACGGTCGCGGGCCCGCACCCGTACCCGATGATGGTGCGCGACTTCCAGCGCGTGATCGGCGACGAATGCAAGGTGCAGATGCCCGAGCTCGCCGGCCGGCAGCCGGACGCGGTGATCGCGTGCGTCGGCGGCGGGTCGAACGCGATGGGCATCTTCTATCCGTACATCGACGACGAATCGGTGCAGCTGATCGGCGTCGAAGCGGCCGGCGACGGCCTCGACACGGGCCATCACGCGGCCTCGCTGATCGCCGGCAGCCCGGGCGTGCTGCACGGCAACCGCACGTACCTGCTGCAGGACGACAACGGCCAGATCATCGAGACGCATTCGGTGTCGGCGGGCCTCGACTATCCGGGCGTCGGCCCCGAGCACGCATGGCTGAAGGACAGCGGCCGCGCGCAGTACGTGCCGATCACCGACGCGGAAGCGTTGAAGGCGTTCCACGACTGCTGCCGGATCGAGGGGATCATCCCCGCGCTCGAGTCGAGCCACGCGATCGCGTATGGCGTGAAGCTCGCGCCGACGTTGCCGAAGGACAAGCTCCTGCTCGTCAACCTGTCGGGGCGCGGCGACAAGGACATGCACACGGTCGCCGAGCGATCGGGCATCGAGCTCTGACCCCGACCGATGCGTGACCTGATCGAAGAGCCGGGCGGCGGTGCCGCGAGCGAGGCGGAGGCGGTTCAGCCCGCCGCTGCCGTGCCGCGCGCGCTGCCGTCCGGTATCGAGCTGCACAACCGCGATTTCCTGACCCACGCCGCGCACTTGCCGGATGCGTCGATCGACCTGATCGTCGCCGATCCGCCGTACGGGCTCGGCAAGGACTACGGCAACGATTCGGACAAGCGTTCGGGCGACGATTTCCTCGCGTGGACGCGCGCGTGGCTCGAGCTCGCGATTCCGAAGCTGAAGCCGAGCGGGTCGATGTATATCTTCTGCACATGGCAGTACGCGCCGGAAATCTTCAGTTTCCTGAAGACGCAGCTCACGATGGTCAACGAGATCATCTGGGACCGGCGCGTGCCGAGCATGGGCGGCACGACGCGCCGTTTCACGTCGGTGCACGACAACATCGGCTTTTTCGCGGTTTCCAAAGCGTATTACTTCGATCTCGATCCGGTCCGCATCCCGTACGACGCCGATACGAAGAAGGCCCGCTCGCGCAAGCTGTTCGAAGGCAGCAAGTGGCTGGAGATGGGCTACAACCCGAAGGACGTCTGGTCGGTCTCGCGCCTGCATCGGCAGCACGCGGAGCGCGTCGATCATCCGACCCAGAAGCCGCTGGAAATCATCGAACGGATGGTGCTCGCGAGCTGCCCGCCGGGCGGCCGCGTGCTCGATCCGTTCATGGGGAGCGGCACGACCGCGGTGGCCTGCGCACGGCAGGGGCGCGACTTCGTCGGCTACGAGATCAACGAAAGCTATTGTGCGATCGCGCACGAGCGCGTGAGCGCGCTCGCCGCGCCGGCGTGCGCGTGAATCGCGCCGCCGCATCGCCGATTGCTGCTTTGCATGGGACCGGAGTAAGCGCTAAAGCGCTAACTCCGGATCGACATAGGAAAAATTGCCATGAATCGTATTCAGCAGACCTTCGCCGCGCTCGCCGAACAAGGCCGTAAGGGCCTGATCCCGTTCATCACGGCCGGCGACCCCGATCCCGCGAAAACCGTCGAATTCATGCATGCGCTCGCCGCAGGCGGCGCGGACGTGATCGAGCTCGGCGTGCCGTTCTCGGACCCGATGGCCGACGGCCCCGTGATCCAGCGCTCGTCGGAACGCGCGCTCGCGCGCGGCGTCACGTTGAAGAGCGTGCTCGCCGACGTGAAGCGTTTCCGCGAAACCGACGCCAAAACCCCCGTCGTGCTGATGGGCTATGCGAACCCGATCGAACGGATGGGCGTCGACGCGTTCGCGGCCGAAGCGCACGCGGCCGGCGTCGACGGCGTGCTGGTGGTCGACTATCCGCCGGAAGAGGCGGGCGTATTCGCGGAAAAAATGCGGGCCGCGCAGATCGATCCGATCTTCCTGCTCGCGCCCACGTCGACCGATGAACGCATCGCCGACGTCGGCAAGATCGCGAGCGGCTACGTGTATTACGTGTCGCTGAAGGGCGTGACCGGCGCCGGAAATCTGGATGTTTCGAGCATTGCGGGTAAAATCCCGGCCATCAAGTCGCGCGTGCCGGTTCCGGTGGGCGTCGGCTTCGGTATCCGCGACGCCGAAACGGCGCGCGCGGTGGCCGAAGTGTCGGACGCCGTCGTGATCGGCAGCCGCCTCGTGCAGCTGCTCGAGAGCGCCGCGCCGGAAGGTGCCGCCGCCGCGCTGAAGTCGTTCATCGCCGAGTTGCGCGCCGCGCTGGACGGCGCCGGCAACACGGCGCGATAAACACAACACAGGAAGCGGGAACGGGCCGGTCGGCCCGCCCCGCCACGGAACAGGAAACCATACGATGAGCTGGCTCGACAAACTGTTGCCGCCGAAGATCAAGCAGACCGACCCGAAAAGCCGCAAGGGCATTCCGGAAGGCCTGTGGGTCAAGTGCCCGTCCTGCGAGGCCGTTCTCTATCGCAACGACGTGGACGCGAACCTGCACGTGTGCCCGAAGTGCGATCACCACATGCGCATCGGCGCGCGCGAGCGCCTCGACGGGCTGCTCGATCCGGAAGGCCGCTATGAAATCGGCCAGGAAATCGTGCCGGTCGACTCGCTGAAGTTCAAGGACAGCCGCAAGTACCCCGATCGTCTGAAGGAAGCAATGGACGAAACCGGCGAAACCGACGCGATGGTCGTGATGGGCGGCGCGATCCACACGCTGCCCGTCGTCGCGGCGTGCTTCGAGTTCTCGTTCATGGGCGGCTCGATGGGTTCGGTCGTCGGCGAGCGCTTCGCGCGCGGCGCGCAGAACGCGCTGGAGCAGCACGTGCCGTTCATCTGCTTCACGGCGTCGGGCGGCGCACGGATGCAGGAAAGCCTGCTGTCGCTGATGCAGATGGCCAAGACCACCGCGATGCTGACCAAGCTGGCCGAAGCGAAGCTGCCGTTCATCTCGGTGCTGACCGACCCGACGATGGGTGGCGTGTCGGCGAGCTTCGCGTTCCTCGGCGACGTCGTGATCGCCGAGCCGAAGGCGCTGATCGGCTTCGCCGGCCCGCGCGTGATCGAGCAGACGGTCCGCGAGAAGCTGCCGGAAGGCTTCCAGCGTGCCGAATTCCTGCTGAAGACGGGCGCGATCGACATGATCGTCGACCGTCGCAAGATGCGCGACGAGATCGCGCAGTTGCTCGCGCTGCTGCAGCGACAGCCGGCCGACGCGCTGGCCTGACCGGCGCAACGTGGTGAACTCTGCGCGTCGCCTGGCCTCAGCGTCAGGCGGCGCGCTTCGTTTTTTGGCGTAGTGGCGGTACCGATCCAGATTTGATCCGATGAGCACTTTTCCCACTCTCGACGCGTGGCTTTCGCATCTCGAACGCGCGCACCCGGTCGGCATCGACATGGGCCTGACCCGTATCGGGCAGGTCAAGGCGGCGCTGCAGCTCGAATTCGCGTGCCCGGTGATCACCGTCGGTGGCACGAACGGCAAGGGCTCGACCTGCACGTTCCTCGAGACGATTCTCGTGCGCGCGGGCTACAAGGTCGGCTGCCACACGTCGCCGCACCTGCTCGAATTCAACGAGCGCGCGCGCGTGAACGGGCAGAACGTGACCGACGACGAACTGCTGCCGCACTTCGAGGCCGTCGAAGCCGCGCGCACGTCGCTGGCCGAGCCGATCTCGCTCACGTATTTCGAATTCACGACGCTCGCGATCCTGCATCTGTTCGCGTCGCGCGGGCTCGACGCGGTGATCCTCGAAGTCGGCCTCGGCGGCCGGCTCGACGCGGTGAACATCATCGATACCGATTGCGCGATCGTCACGAGCATCGACATCGACCACACCGAATACCTCGGCGACACGCGCGAGAAGATCGCGTTCGAGAAGGCCGGGATCTTCCGCGCGGGCAAGCCGGCGATCTGCGGCGATCCGGCCGCGCCGCAGACGCTGATCGATCACGCCGAAGCGATCGGCGCCGATCTGTGGCTCGTCGGCCGCGATTTCCGCTACGAGGCGCAGGCAGGCGCCGAGCGCCAGCAATGGAGCTACCTCGGCCGCGACAAGCGCTATCCGGCGCTCGCGTATCCGGCGCTGCGCGGCGCGAATCAGCTGATCAATGCGTCGGCCGCGCTCGCGGCGCTCGAGGCGCTGCGCCCGGTGCTGCCGGTGTCCGCGCAGGACATCCGGCTCGGGCTCGCGAACGTCGAGCTGCCGGGGCGCTTCCAGGTGCTGCCCGGCAAGCCGGCGATCGTGCTCGACGTCGCGCACAACCCGCATGCGGCGGCCGTGCTCGAGCAGAACCTCGGCAACATGGGCTTCTTCCCGTACACGTACGCGGTGTTCGGCGCGATGCACGACAAGGACATCGACGGCGTGCTGCGGCACCTGAAGGGCGAGATCGACCACTGGTGCGTGACCGACCTGCCGCTGCCGCGCGCGGCTTCCGCGGAGCAACTCGAAGCAGCGCTGCGCAAGGCTGGCGTGGAGGAGGGGCCCGATTCGAGCGTGACGCGCTATGCGTCGCCCGCGGAAGCGTTTCGCGATGCACTAAAAAGAGCATCCGAGAATGATAGAATCGTGGTTTTCGGCAGTTTCCATACGGTTGCCGGCGTGCTGGCCTACCGTAAATCGCAGCAACACTGACTGACGGGCAGTTTCGGACTCAGCCATTCATGGGAATTTTCTCGTTCGGCAAGAAAGACGACGACGCGCCCCCGCGGCGCGGCGGTCGCACCGGGGCCTCCCGGAACGTGCGCACGGAGCGCACTGAACGCGTCGAGCGACGCTCGCGCCGCACCGAGCGTCCGGACTCGGATGCACTGCTCCTTGATCCGACCCTTCCAGAAAAGCAACGCGCGCGCCGGCGTCTCGTCGGCGCGATCGCGCTCGTCGTGGCTGCGGTGATCGTGCTGCCGATGGTGCTCGATTCGCACCCGAAGCCGGTGACCGACGACATCGCGATCGACATCCCGAACCGGCCCGCGCACCAGGCAGTCGTGCCGCGCGACGACGACGTGTCCGACGTGCAGGCAGGCGTCGCGCACGACGAACCGCCGGCCTCCGACACGGCCGTTGCGACCGTACCGGCGCCCGCGCCGAAGGATGCGGCCAAGCCGGTCGCGAAACCCGAACCGACCGCCACCGCGAGCGTGACGCCGCCGAAGCCCGCGCCGAAGCCGGCTGCTGCGCCCGCGCCGAAGCCGGCCGCGCCGAAGCCTGCGCCCGCAACCGTTGCGAATGACGGCGCCGCCAGCCCGGACAGCGGCGACGCATCGTCGCCGGCGTCGCCGGCCGGTGCGCGCTTCGCCGTGCAGCTCGGGTCGTTCAAGGACGACGCGACGGCCCGTTCGTGGGCGACCAAGTTGAAATCGGCGGGCGTGCCCGCATATGTCGAGCATCGCAAGCAGGCAGACGGCAGCACGGCTACACTGTTGCGTGCCGGCCCGTTCGCGGATCGCGCGGCGGCCTCCGCCGCGATCGCGAAGGTGCGCGAAGCCGGTCTGACGCAGTAAGGCCACGATGCTGACGGCTTTCGACTACGCTGTATTGGCGGTGATCGTGTTGTCGGCGCTGCGCGGTGCGTGGCGCGGCTTCGTGTCCGAGATTTTCGGGCTGATCGGCTGGATCGCGGCGATCGTGATCGCGGGCCGCTACGTCGGGCTGGTCGTGCCATACATTCCGGCGAACTGGCCGGGCGGCGCGCTGACGCAGTGGGTGATCGCCTTCGCGTTGCTCGTGATCGGCGTCGTGCTGGTCGCCGGCGTGGCGAACGCGCTGCTGTCGCGGATCGCGCAGGCGAGTGGCCTGGGCGGCGTCGACCGCTCGCTGGGCATGATGTTCGGGCTCGTCCGCGGCTGTGTGCTGGTGGTGCTGCTGGTCGCGGCGGCCGGGCTGACCGAACTGCCCAAACAGGATTTCTGGCGCAATGCGCTCTTGCGTCCTTTTGCCGAACAGGGCGTGCACGAGCTGAAGCAGCTCCTGCCCGACGGCATGGCCCAGTACGTACGCGTGTGACGACGCGGCCGGGCAGGACGGAACCGATTTTGTCATCTTGAAGGACATGCCATGTGCGGCATCGTAGGTGTTATCTCCCAATCCCCGGTCAATCAGCTGATCTATGACAGCCTGCTGCTGCTGCAGCATCGCGGTCAGGACGCGGCGGGCATCGCGACGGCGGACGGCAGCAATTTCCACATGTACAAGGCGAACGGCATGGTGCGCGACGTGTTCCGCACGCGCAACATGCGCAGCCTGCCCGGCACCTACGGCATCGGCCAGGTGCGCTATCCGACGGCCGGCTCGGCATCGAGCGAGGCCGAGGCGCAGCCGTTCTACGTGAACGCGCCGTTCGGGATCATCCTCGCGCACAACGGCAACCTGACGAACTGGATGCAACTGAAGGACGAGATGTTCCGGATCGACCGCCGGCACATCAACACCAATTCCGACAGCGAAGTGCTCCTCAACGTGTTCGCGCACGAGCTGCAACTGTCGACCACGGGCCTCGAGCTCGATCCGGCGTCGGTGTTCAAGGCGGTCTCGGGCGTGCATCGCCGCCTCGAGGGTTCGTACGCGATCGTGTCGCTGATCGCCGGCTACGGCCTGCTCGCGTTCCGCGACCCGTTCGGCATCCGGCCGCTGTGCATCGGCAAGCTCGAAACCGAACACGGCACCGAATGGATGGTCGCGTCGGAGTCGGTAGCGGTCGAAGGCATCGGTTTCGAATTCGTGCGTGACCTGGAGCCGGGCGAAGCGGTCTTCATCGACAAGGCCGGCAACTTCCACAGCCAGCAGTGCGCGGAGAACCCGACGCTGAATCCGTGCATGTTCGAATACGTGTATCTGGCCCGTCCGGATTCGTGCCTCGACGGCGTGCCGGTCTACAACGTGCGCCTGCGCATGGGCGACTATCTCGCCGAGAAGATCAAGCGCGAACTGCCGAACGTGCCGATCGACGTCGTGATGCCGATTCCCGATTCGTCGCGCCCGGCGGCGATGCAGGTCGCCGCGAAGCTCGGCGTCGAATATCGCGAGGGCTTCTTCAAGAACCGCTACGTCGGCCGCACCTTCATCATGCCGGGGCAGGCCGTGCGCAAGAAGTCGGTGCGCCAGAAGCTCAACGCGATGAGCATCGAGTTCAAGGACAAGCACGTGCTGATCGTCGACGATTCGATCGTGCGCGGCACGACCTCGCACGAAATCGTGCAGATGGCGCGCGATGCGGGCGCGAAGTCGGTGATCTTCGCGTCGGCGGCGCCGCCCGTGAAGTTCCCGAACGTGTACGGCATCGACATGCCGACGCGCGGCGAGCTCGTCGCGCACGGCCGCACCGACGAGGAAGTCGCGAAGATCATCGGCGCCGACCATTTGATCTATCAGGACGTCGACGATCTGCGCCGCGCGGTGCGCGACATCAACCCGAAGCTCGAGAACTTCGAGGCGTCGTGCTTCGACGGCAACTACATCACCGGCGCCGTGACGCCCGAGTACCTCGATGCGATCGAGCGCGCGCGCCTCACGCCGGCGTCGCAGGCCGATCGCGATACGGCCGGCGACACCGAGCGTTCGCAGATGAACCTGCAACTGTCGGTCGAGTAACGCCGGCGCACGCTTTTGTCGAGGCGTGATAGGATGTGGCCTTGCGTCGATTTGATATCAGCTTGCGGACGCGGGGCAACTTCCCAAAACAGCTAAAGCGAAGGCCGGCGGCAGCCGGCCCGAGTCGATCGCTGTCGTACCGCACCGAAGCCCGCTGATGCCGACGCATAGCGGGCTTTTTGTTTTTGGCCTCGGCTTTGACCGGGTCCGCGCCTCGTGCACGACCGTCGGCGCGGCCATCGAATACGGAAAACGGAACATGGACGACTCCCTCAACTTCGACACGCTTGCGGTGCGCGCGGGCACGCTGCGCAGCGACTTCAACGAGCATTCGGAAGCGCTGTTCCTCACGTCGAGCTTCTGCTTCTCCAGCGCGGCCGACGCGGCCGAGCGCTTCGCGAATTCGGAAGACTATTTCACCTATTCGCGCTTCACGAACCCGACCGTCACCATGTTCCAGGAGCGTCTCGCGGCGCTCGAGGGCGGCGAGGCATGTATCGCGACGGCGTCGGGCATGGCCGCGATCATGTCGGTCGTGATGTCCGCGCTGCAGGCGGGCGACCATCTCGTCAGCTCGCGCAGCCTGTTCGGCTCGACGCTCGGGATGTTCTCGCAGATCTTCAGCAAGTTCGGGATCACGACGACCTTCGTCGACCCGACCGACCTGAACGCATGGCAGGAAGCCGTGCGGCCGGAAACGAAGATGTTCTTTCTCGAGACGCCGTCGAACCCGCTGACCGAACTCGCGGACATCGAGGCGATCGGCAAGATCGCGAAGACCGCGAACGCGCTGTTCGTCGTCGACAACTGTTTCTGCAGCCCGGTGCTGCAGCAGCCGCTGAAGCTCGGCGCGGACGTCGTGATGCACTCGGCGACGAAATTCCTCGACGGGCAAGGCCGCGTGCTTGGCGGCGCGCTGGTCGGCTCGAAGGAATTCATCATGGGCAAGGTGTTCCCGTTCGTGCGCAGCGCGGGCCCGACGCTGTCGGCGTTCAACGCGTGGGTGCTGCTGAAAGGGATGGAGACGCTGTCGCTGCGCGTCGAGAAGCAATCGGCGAACGCGCTGGAGATCGCGCGCTGGCTCGATTCGCATCCGGCGGTCGCGCGCGTGTTCTATCCGGGCCTCGAATCGCATCCGCAGCATGAGCTCGCGAAGCGTCAGCAGAAGGCGGGCGGCGCGATCGTGTCGTTCGAACTGAAGGGCGACACGCCCGAGCAGCAGCGCGCGAACGCATGGCGCGTGATCGACGGCACGAAGCTGGTGTCGATCACCGGCAACCTCGGCGACACGCGCACGACGATCACGCATCCGGCCACCACGACGCACGGCCGCATCACGCCGGAAGCGCGTGCGGCAGCGGGGATCACCGAAGGGCTGATCCGCCTGGCGGTCGGCCTCGAGCATGCGGGCGACGTTCGCAACGATCTGGCGCGCGGCCTCGACGGCTGAGGCTGAGCGATACAGCCCGTTTGTGCTCGGCATCAATGAAACGGGCCGCTCGAGAGAGCGGCCCGTTGTCGTTGCGGCGCATGCCGTCGCGCGCGTGTCGTGCCGCCGTTCAGCCGGCGGCGTGCGCGGACGGTGCGGCACGCATCGCGTCCACCATCCAGCGCAGCGTTTCGTCGAGCGGCGTGACCGGCAATTCGCCCACCGCGCGCCGCAGCCTGTCGCGCGACCCGCTCAGGCTCTTCACTTCGTTGTGCCGCACGAAGCGCGGATCGATCGTCACGTCGATCACGTAGCCGGCGATCCGCGACAGCATCGCCAGCACTTCCTTCAGCGAATACGCGCGTTCCGAGCACACGTTGAACGTCTCGCCGGCCGGCGCGGCTTCGACCAGCTTCAGATAGGCGGCCGTCACGTCGCGCACGTCGGAGAAATCGCGGCTCACGTCGAGGTTGCCGAGCGAGATCCGCAGCGCGTTGCTCGCATAGTGCGCGACGAGCTTCGGCAGCAGATACGCATCGCTCTGGCCGACACCCGTGTAGTTGAACGGCCGCGCGATCACGATCGGCAGCCGGTCGGCCCAGAGCTTCGCCGCATATTCCATCGCGAGCTTGCTGACCGCGTAGTCGTTCGCCGGGGCAGGCGCGACGGTTTCGTCGAGCACGCCGGGCGTCGAGTTGCCGTAGATGTTCGCGCTGCTGGCCAGCAGCACGGCCGACGGACGGCGGTCGAGGCCGGCGAGCGCCGCCAGCAGGTTGCGCGTGCCGACGATGTTGACCGCGTAGGTCGGCGACGGCTCGTCGTCGGCGACATGGGCACGCGCGGCGAGATGCACGACCGCGTCGGGTCGTGCGTCGGCCGCGGCCGCGCGCATCGCATCCGCGTCGAGCAGGTCGACGGGCAGCAGCGTGCACTGTGCGAACGCCGGATCGGCCGGGCGCGGCGTACCGGGCGCGACCGTGCCCCAGACGTCATAGCCGGCCGCCTGCAGGCGTTCGGCCATGTAGCGACCGGTGAAGCCCGTCAGGCCCGTGACGAACGCACGGCGCGACGGACGCCCGGTTTCAGAACGTGTCATGGTGTTGGTTCCGCGTCAAATCCGCTTCGACCATCATCTGACATAGTTGTTCGAGCGTCGTCTTGGGCGCCCAGCCCAATTTGCTTTTCGCCTTGTCCGCGCAGCCGATCAGCAGGTCGACTTCGGCAGGGCGGTAGAACTTCGGGTTCACTTCGACGAGCACGTTGCCGGTCGATGCGTCGAGGCCGCGTTCCTGCTCGCCCTTGCCGGTCCATTCGAGCTGGTAGCCGGCCGCCACGAACGCCATCCGCACGAAGTCGCGCACGGTTTCGGTGCGGTTGGTCGCCAGCACGTAGGTGTCGGGTTCGTCGGCCTGCAGCATCCGCCACATGCCTTCGACGTATTCGAGCGCGAAGCCCCAGTCGCGCTTCGCGTCGAGATTGCCGAGCTCGAGCTTGGTCGCCTTGCCCAGCTTGATCTTCGCGATCGTGTCGGTGATCTTGCGCGTGACGAATTCGCGGCCGCGCAGCGGCGATTCGTGGTTGAACAGGATGCCGCTGCTGCCGAACAGGCCATACGATTCGCGGTAGTTCACGGTCATCCAGTGCGCGTACAGCTTCGCGACGCCGTACGGGCTGCGCGGATAGAACGCGGTGGTTTCCGTTTGCGGGATCGCCTGCACCTTGCCGAACATCTCGGACGTCGACGCCTGGTAGAAGCGCGTCTTCGGGCTCACGACGCGAATCGCCTCGAGCAGGTTCAGCGGGCCGATGCCGGTCACTTCGGCGGTCGTCGCCGGCTGGTCGAACGACACGCCGACGAAGCTTTGCGCGGCCAGGTTGTACAGCTCGTCCGGCTGCGTGCGTTCGAGCAGGCGCAGGCTGGAGCCCGCGTCGGTCAGATCGTGTTCGACGAGCGTCAGGTTCGGGTGCGTGTCGACACCCAGCTCGGCGATGCGCCAGAAATTCACCGAGCTGGTGCGGCGGTAGGTGCCGGTGACCTCGTAGCCCTTGTCGAGCAGCAGTTTGGTCAGGTACGCACCGTCTTGCCCCGAAATCCCGGTGATGATGGCCTTTTTACGCGTTTGGCTCATGGCGTTGTCCTGGTAGAAGCAATGGATGATGAAAGTCAGGCGGTCGTGCCGGCGGCGGCCGGCACCGCGCGGCGCGCAGGCCCGCGCGTCAGGCGCCGTTCGAAGCCGTACCAGCTCAGGGTCGCGTACGCGAGCGTGATCGCCAGCGCGAGCGCGGCCGTGACGAAGCGATTCAGGTGCAGCGGCCACAGCGCGTACAGCACGCTCAGGTGGATCAGGTAGACGGTGTAGCTGACGGTGCCGACGTAGACGAGCATCGGGTTCGTCAGCACGCGCTGCACGAGGCCGCGGCCGCGCAGTGCGATCACGACGATCGACGTGCACAGCAGCAGCGAGATGCTGTAGAGCGCCGCGTTCGACAGCGGCGTGTTCGCGGCGCGAAAGCGCGGGAACGACAGGTGCAGCCAGCCGAGGATCGCGAGCGACACGAGCGCGCCGACGATCGCGAGCGGATAGAACGGCTCCAGCGCGCGCCGGTCGCGGCGCAGCACGATCGCGAGCAACGCGCCTGCCGCGAGCAGGTCCATCCGGAACGGCGTCAGGTAGTAGATCGGCCAGAACGAATCGAACCACGGCGTCGCGATCGCGCGCAGGACCGGCGCCGCGACGATCAGCGCGGCGGCGACCCACAGCAGCGCGCGCTCCGAGCACCACAGCACGACGAACGGCCAGAAGATGTAGAACTGCTCCTCGACCGCGAGCGACCACAGCACGTTCAGGCTGTCATGGCCGATGCTGCCGAGCGACAGCCCGATATTGGTCGAGAAGAACGCGAACCACGGCCAGTGCGGCAGCCAGCTCGCACCGAACAGCAGCGTCGACACCACCAGCAGCAGCACGTACGGCGGCAGGATGCGGCGTACGCGGCGCGCGTAGAAGTGGCTGAAGTACGACTGCCCGCGCGCCTTGCGATCGAGCAGGATGCCGGTGATCAGCAGGCCGCTCAGCACGAAGAACAGGTCGACGCCCATCCACAGCGGCGCCTTCAGCGCGTGTTGCAGGAAGACGGCGCCCACCGCGATCGCGCGCAGCCCGTCGAGCTGCACGATGCGGCCGTGTTGCGGCGGGGCGAGGTCGGCGGGGCGTGACAAGGCCGTCATCGCGCGGCTCCTTCACGACCCGCATCCGATGCGTGTACGTATTGCATGCCTTTAAATGGAATATGGAATCGCAATCGATTCTAGGGAAAAGAAATCGGTAAAAAAACGCGCGCCATTTATCTGACGACAACCAGGCCAATGCCGATTATTACGATCGCGCGATGAAAGGTTGGCTCGCGGACGGGCGCGCCGGGCGGCGCGGAGCGGAATTTTCTACGTGGTGACGCGGAAAGAGCGGTCGTTATTGCCGTTTTCCGCGGTCATTTACTCGCTGTTCCGGTTCGATATTTCAGGCAGAAACATCCTCAAATATTTCCAAATTTCTTGTGATTATTTTTGCTTGTAACCTGCATCGCGACGTTTGAAACCCATTTAGCGACAGCGCGCCGCCGCGGGCGATCCGAGGCGGCGCCGGTCGCTGTTGCATCGAGTCTGGAGAAGCGCATTGCGACGTCTGATTCTGGTTGGCATGACGGTATGCGCGGCACTGCTGACGAGCGCCGTGCCGGCCGAAACGGTGTTGCCCGCGACGACGTCGTGGATCGGCAACACGTTCGGCTATGGCGACGGCACGTGGACGCAGATCGATATTCGCGCGATCGCGGTGACGCCGGAGGGCAAGGTGTATACGAATGCGCCGTGGGACGAGAGCGGCGCCGAGGCGAGCGTCTACCAGGACGGGAAGATGCTCGGCTTCGCGGGCGGCACGCACGGCTGGGGCAACCTCGGCGGCAGCGCGATCGCGGTGAACAGCAAGTACGCGTATGTCGCGATCGGCGTCGGCAACGAGCGCGGCCATCTGCAGTCGCCCGGCATCTGGCCGGACAAGGGCAAGCAATGGTTCGGCATCTCGCGGCGCACGATCGGCGACATGAAGCAGCCCGCGCCGTTTCGCGCGGCGCCGCAGGTCGCGCCGGGCGGGCGCGCCGATACCGGCCGCGCGCGGATGGCCGCGAGCTTCATGATGATGAACGAGGTGTCGGCGCCCGCGCGCTCGGAAGTCGGTGAGGCGAAGGCGGAAGTGGGCGGCCTCGCGGCTGACGACAAGACGCTGTTCGCGACCAATCCGTCGCGCGACGTGGTGGATGTCTACGACGCGGAAACGATGCAGCAGAAGGGCACGTGGAGCGCGCACGAGCCGGGCCGCATCGCGTTGGCGGGCGACGGCACGCTGTGGCTGCTGACCGATACGCTCGGCGGCCCCGCGCATCTCGTGCACGTGCGGGCCGACGGCCGCAAGCTCGACGACGCGCCGGCGCTGCCGGAAGGCACCGACGCGGTGGACGTGGCGGTCGACGCGAAAGGGCGCGTGCTCGTCGCGGACAACGGGCCGCGCCAGCAGATCCTGATCTTCTCGAAAGGCGGCAAGGGCTATGCGCCGTCGGGCACGCTCGGCGAGCGCGGCGGCATCTTCGCGGGCCCGGTGCCGGGCCGGCCCGGGCCGCAGCGCTTCAACGGGCTGACGGGCGTCGGCGTCGACCGCGCGGGCAACATCTATGTGTCGATGAACGGGATCGGGCCGCGCCACGACACGATCGGCGCGGGGCTCGGCGCGGTGCTGGAAAGCTACACGCCGGACGGCAAGCTGCGCTGGCAGGTGCAGGGGCTGCTGTTCGTCGACGGCGCGTGGCTGGACCCCGCGCGGCCGAACAGCGTGTACACGGGCAACAAGCGCTTCGAGCTCGACCTGTCGAAGCCGCCGGGCCAGGACTGGAAATACGTCGGCTTCTTGTCGAACCGCTTCAAGTATCCGGACGACCCGGTGTTCCACACCGACCAGTATCCGGGCATGCCGATCGCGCGGCGCGTCGACGGCCGCACGTTCCTGTACCTGACCGACATGTACGCCGATCACCTGAAGATCTACCGCTTCGACGCGAAGCGCGACGGCGAGGTCGCGATTCCGTCGGGCCTGATCGCGGGGCGCGCGCGGCCGGTCGACAAGGTGCCGAACAAGCCGCCGGGCGGCGACTGGCTATGGCGCGACGCGAACGGCAACGGCCGGATCGATGCCGACGAGTCCGAGATCAACACGACGGGCAAGGCAAAGGCGGGCGGCTGGGGCTGGTGGGTCGACACGAAGGGCGACATCTGGCGCACGAGCGACGTGCGAGGGATTCATCGCTTCGGCTATGGCGGCGTCGACAAGGCCGGCAACCCGATCTATTCGTACGACAAGGTCGCGACCTACCCGATGCCGCAGCCGTTCACGCAGCTGCGCCGCGCGATCTACGAACCGCAGACGGACACGCTGTACGTGACGGGCTACACGGCCGACGCGCCGCCGCAGCCCGGCATCAACAAGGAAGTCGGCCGCGTGCTGGTGCGTTTCGACAAATGGTCGAGCGGCTCGCCGGTGGTGCGCTATCAGGTCGCGCTGCCGTGGCAGCTCGACGCGAAGCCGATCCTCGACCTGATCGGGATCACGGTCGAGGGCCGCTACCTCTTCACCGTGGAGCCGGTCGGCAAGATCCACGTGTACGACAAGGAAACCGGCAAGGAAGTCGGCGTGATGAGCCCGGGCGCCGAGGTCGGCAAGGCGTCGGGCTGGGTCGACGTGCCGTTCGGCATCAGCGCGTTCCGGCGCGAGAACGGCGAGTACCTGGTGTTCGTCGAGGAAGACGCGCGCGGCAAGGTGCTCATGTACCGCTGGAAACCGTAACGGGCCCCTGGGCTAAAGCATGGACAAAGGCATACTCAAGAACGTTTCGATCAACTTCATCGGGCTGATCCTGCCGACCTTCGTGTCGCTGGTGACGGTGCCCGCGTACATCCACGCGCTCGGCGTCGAACGCTACGGCGTCGTCAGCCTCGTGTGGACGCTGATCGGCTATTTCGGGATCCTCGATCTCGGGATGAGCATGGCCGCGCAGAACCACATCTCGAAGGCGCTCGCGAGCGGCAACGCCGACGAAAGCGCGCGCGTGTTCTGGAGCGCGTTCTGGCTGAATCTCGGCACCGGTATCGTCGGCGGCCTGCTGATCTATTTCGGCGCGTTCGTCTACACCGCGTATTTCACGAAGGTGTCGGCCGCGATGCAGCACGAGGTGTATCTGGCGCTGCCGTGGCTCGCGCTCGCGATTCCGCTCGCGAACGTGTCGTGGGTGTTCGCCGGCGCGATCAACGGCGCCGAACGATTCGGCGTGTTCAACACGAACCAGACGATCGGCACGTTCCTGTTCCAGTTGCTGCCGCTCGGCGCCGCGTGGTGGATCGCGCCGAACCTGCAGACGGTGCTCGCCGCGGCGGTCGTCGCGCGGCTGATCGCGGCGGTGATGCTCGGTCAGGCCAGCATCAAGGTGCTCGGGATTCGCCGCATCGATCCGCCGCAGTGGGGCACCGCGAAGGGGCTGTTCAACTTCGGCGGCTGGATGCTGATCGCGAGCACGACGAGCATGATCGCCGACACGCTCGACCGAGTGATGCTCGGCGCCGGCATGGGCGCGAAGTTCGTCACCTACTACACGGTGCCGCAGAACCTCGTCACGCGGCTGAACATGCTGCCGAACGCGCTGGTGCGCACGCTGTTCCCGCGCCTGTCGGCGGTCGGCCGCGATCATGCGGATACGCTCGCGCGCCAGTCGCTCGAATTCCTGAACGGCGTGTTCACGCCGGTCGGCATCGTCGCGATCTTCGCGCTCGCGCCGTTCCTCACGCTGTGGGTCGGCGCCGATCTCGCCGCGCATTCGGCGCCGGTCGGCCGCGTGCTGGTGATCAGCGTGTGGCTCGTCGGCCAGGCGAGCGTCACGCGCATCCTGATCCAGTCGCAGGTCAATCCGGCCCGCGCGGCATTCGCCGGGCTCGTCGAGATGCCGTTCTTCGTCGGCGGCCTGTGGTTCGGCATTCATCACTTCGGGCTGATCGGCGCGGCGGTGGTCGTCGCGGCGCGCGCGCTCGTCGACTACGGCGTGCTGTTGTACCTGTCGGCGATCCGGATGCGCGCGATCGTGCTCGACATGCTCGCGCACCTCGCGTTCCTGCTGGCGAGCCTGTTTCTCGCGCAGGCATGGCCGGGGCTGGTCCAGTCGATCGGCATGTGCGCGGTCGTGCTGGTGCTGAACGTCGCGTGGTCGCTCACGATGACGCCGGGGCTGCGTGCACTCGTGCGCGACCTGTTTGTCCGTCTCAATGCGAGGAGAACTGCATGAATCGCGATCTGGCGGAACACGCCGTCCTGAATCTCGCCACGGCCGATGCCGCCGTGGTCCATGCCGGCGACGCCGCCGCGCCGCACCCGGCCGAACGGGCCGGCGCGCGGCAGCCGTCGCGTGCGCTGCGCGTGGCGATCGTCCACGACTGGCTCGTCACCTATGCGGGCGCCGAGCGCGTGCTCGAACAGATCGTCGCGTGCTTTCCCGACGCGGACCTGTTCAGCCTCGTCGATTTCCTCGACGATCGCGCGTTCGTGCGCGGCAAGCCGGTGACGACGTCGTTCATCCAGAAGCTGCCGTTCGCCCGCACCAAGTACCGCAGCTACCTGCCGCTGATGCCGCTCGCGATCGAACAGCTCGACGTGTCCGAGTACGACCTCGTGATCTCGAGCAGCCACGCGGTCGCGAAGGGCGTGCTGACCGGGCCGGACCAGGTGCACATCAGCTACGTGCATTCGCCGATCCGCTATGCGTGGGACCTGCAGCACCAGTATCTGGAACAGTCGAACCTCACGCACGGGCCGAAATCGCTGCTCGCGCGGATGATTCTCCATTACATCCGCAACTGGGATACGCGCACCGCGAACGCGGTGGACGGCTTCGTCGCGAACTCCGCGTTCATCGCGCGGCGCATCAAGAAGGTCTACCACCGCGACGCGGCGGTGATCTTTCCGCCGGTCGACGTCGACGCGTTCTCGCTGAACGCGGTGAAGGAGGATTTCTACCTGACCGCGTCGCGGATGGTGCCGTACAAGAAGATCGACCTGATCGTCGAAGCCTTCTCGAAGACGCCCGAGCGCAAGCTCGTCGTGATCGGCGACGGCCCCGAGATGCAGAAGATTCGCGCGAAGGCGGGCCCAAACGTCGAGATCATGGGCTATCAGCCGTTCGCGGTGCTGCACGACCGGATGCGGCGCGCGAAGGCGTTCGTGTTCGCGGCCGAGGAGGATTTCGGGATCTCGGTCGTCGAGGCGCAGGCGTGCGGCACGCCGGTCATCGCGTACGGCAAGGGCGGCGCGCTCGAGACCGTGCTCGACCCGCAGTCGAACCTGAACCCGACCGGCCTTTTCTTCGATGAACAGACGCCGCACGCGATCGTCGCGGCCGTCGACGATTTCGAGCGCGCGCCGCAGCGCTTCACGCCTGACGCGTGCCGCGCGAACGCGGAGCGGTTTTCCGCCGACACGTTCCGGCGGCGCTTCCTCGACTACGTGGAGCAAGCGCTGCCCGGCTCGACCGCGCAGCGCGGCACGGCGGCCCCGCTGCCGGTCGCCCGCGGCCCGGCGACGCTCGTGCTCGACCAGAGCGGCGTGCTCGGCGGCGCCGAGCTGTCGCTGCTCGAGATCATGAAGCACATGCGCGCGAACGCCGACGTGCTGCTGTTCGACGACGGCCCGTTCCGCGCGGCGCTCGACGAGATCGGCGCGCGCGTCGACGTGGTCGAGCAGGGCGCGCTCGCGGGCGTGCGCAAGCAGGGCGGCGTGTCGTTCGGCGCGGTGAAGCAGCTCGTGCGGCTGGTGCGCGACGTCGCCCGCCGCGCGCGCCGCGCCGAGGTGATCTACGCGAACACGCAGCGCGCGATGGTGGTCGCCGCGCTCGCCGGGCGGCTCGCGCGCAAGCCGGTGGTCTGGCATTTGCGCGACATCGTCAGCACCGACCATTTCGGCGGCAAGCAGTTGCAGGCGATCAAGTACTGCGCGCGGTTCGGCATCACGCGCGTGATCGCGAACTCCGACGCATCCGCGCAGGCGTTCCGCGCGCTGACCGGCTTCACGCCGCAGCACGTCGACGTCGTGTTCAACGGGATTTCGGCCGAACCGTTCGACGCGCTGGAAGGCGTGAGCCAGGCCGCGCTGCGCGCGCGCCTCGGGTTGCCCGCCGACGCGTGGCTGGTCGGCTCGTTCAGCCGTCTCGCGCGCTGGAAGGGGCAGCACGTGCTGCTGGAGGCCGCCGCGCGGCATCCGGACATGCACGTCGTGCTGGTCGGCGCGCCGCTGTTCGGCGAGGACGACTATGCGGCGCAACTGCACGAATACGTCGCGCAGCATGCGATGGACGAGCGCGTGCATTTCCTCGGGTTCCAGCGCGACGTGGCTGCGTGCATGACGGCGGTCGACGTCGTCGCGCACACGTCGATCACGCCGGAGCCGTTCGGGCGCGTGATCGTCGAGGGGATGCTCGCGCGCCGGCCGGTCGTCGCGGCGCGCGCGGGCGGCGTCGTCGAGATCATCGAGGACGGCGACAACGGGCTGCTCTGCGAGCCGGGCAACGCGGCCGCGCTGGCCGATGCGCTGGCGGCGCTCAAGCGCGACCGCGCGCTGCGCGAGCGGCTCGTCGCGAGCGGGCGGGCGACCGCGGTGCGCCGGTTCGGGACCGAAACCTACGTGGAGCGGGTCGAGAAGATCCTCGCG
Organism: Burkholderia sp. CpTa8-5; assembly: GCF_017815045.1. Taxonomy (NCBI): domain Bacteria; kingdom Pseudomonadati; phylum Pseudomonadota; class Betaproteobacteria; order Burkholderiales; family Burkholderiaceae; genus Burkholderia; species Burkholderia sp. CpTa8-5. Next base: position 92,898 of record NZ_JAGIQD010000017.1, on the reverse strand, counting down.
GATACGGTGAAGGCTGCGAAGGCGGCGAGCGCGAAGAAGTAGCAGCCGGCGCGAGCCGGCAGGAAAGGGCGGAAAATGGCGGAAAACGGGCCCCCATGCGGCGTTGCGCTGTGCGGGGGCTTCGTTTTTCAGCGGGCGGGGCGTGTGGCTGTGACGGGTGAGCTGGTTTGCGCCCCGGGTCCGAGTCGGGCGCGAGCGTAGCCGAGCGTCGTCTGGAACAGGATTGGGCCGTCGGGAACGTGAAGCGAGCAGTCGACACCGTCGCGCTCGTGCTTCGGCAACCGCGCACAAGGGGCCCGCGGGGGCCGTAGCGCGGTCGAAGGGCGGCAGACCACTCATTCCTTGTCGACCCGGCCTGCAACCGCGTGCCGGCCATGAAAAAGCCCTCGCGCAGCGACACGCCGCGCGAGGGCTCCGGACCGGACGGCCGATCGAGCCGGCCGGCTCGCGTCAGGCGGCCTGTTCGGGCGTCGACGCGACGACGCGGGCGGTGCGGGTCGGCTTGAAACTGGCCGACCACGTCATCGCCGGGCGTTCGAACATCCGGTAGAACAGGTACGCGACCGGAATCGCGACGGCCATGAACGCGAACGACGGCCAGATCGACAGCTGCAATTCGGAGTGGAACAGCACCGAGCCGAGGCAGACGAACAGCGGCAGGTGGATCAGGTACAGCGAGTAGCTGAAGTCGCCGAACCAGCTCAGCACGCGCAGCGGCGGCGTCGTGCGCGGCGGCCGGGCGAGCGCGCGGTACAGGAAGCATGCGAAGCCGGCCGACCACAGCTGGAACGCGCCGTACTGGCCGAAATGGAATGCGCCGCAGCCGGCGGCCAGCAGCACGGCGGCCGCGACGTACCACGCGCGCGACGGCACGACGGCCGTGCCGCGCGACTGCTGCGCGCGCACGTCGGCGATCCATGCGCCGATCGTCCAGGACAGCCAGTACGACGTGAAGAACTGCAGGTCGTGCCGTTCGAGCAGCCACGCCGACGCGACGTTGACGAGCGCCACCGCGGCGACGACGGCCGGCATGCCGATGCGCCGGCGCAGCGCGAACAGCAGCGGGTAGATCGCGTAGAACTGCACTTCGAGCGACAGCGTCCACAGCGCGCCGTTCGACCCGTACGTGTAGCCGGCGACGCCCTGCAGCGAGAACAGGTTCACGAGGAACGCGACGAGGCCGACGTCGCGGATCTTGTGGCTGACGGGCTCGATCTGCAGACTGACCGCATCGAGCGCGAGCGTGAACAGCAGCGCGGCGAGCAGCACCGGGTAGATGCGCGCGAAGCGGCGCACCCAGAAGTTCGGCGCGTCGAGCCGGTACGCGGGATTGGCCGCGAGCTTGAGCGCCGCGTTGCGGTGGATGCAGTAGCCGCTGATCACGAAGAAGATCGGGACGCCGGCCGAGCCCCACGCGAACGGGAAGGTCAGGTAGCCGGCGATCGCGCCCGGGCTGAGTGCATGACCGTAAGCCTGATGGAAGCTCTGCATGCCGACCCAGACGACCTGGCGGCAGTGGAAATAGGCGACGAGCAGCGCCGCGAAGCCGCGCATCGCGTCGATCACGTGTTCCTTGTGGTCGGCGACGGGCGGCGCGGCCAGAGACGATCCGCTGAAAGCTTGCATGCGATTCGATTCCTTGCGACGGATGGACGGGAAGTTCATCCAATCGTAATGCGCAAGAATTCGGTCAATGAATAAAAAAATCTCGTCCGGAAATATCGGTATTCCGCATCATGGGTTTATCGCTGCCTGAAAGCGGTTCCGCGACGGGCACGAATTATTTGCCGATTTTTTTCTGATAGTTTGAAGCTCCAGTTGATTGATGCAAGGAGCGGCAAGATGGACATGCATTGGATCGCGAGCGCTGCAGTACTGCTGGTCATGGCCGTGCTGTCGGCGTACCGCGAGGCGCTGAAGAACGAACCGATCCGCCCGGGCCTCGAGCGGGGCGGCGTGCCCTATATCGAGGAATTCGAATCGTAAGAATTTGTATCCGGAAAATCGGTAATTTGTTTCTGCTCCGGCAATCGGTTCGGCAATATCGACCGGGTTGAAGCGATTATATTTTTTCCGGAATAATCGGGCAATCAGTTCATATCGAAAATGAGCGGAGCGGAATTGGCAGTACCGTCGATTCTCGATATGCCGTTCGGAACACAATCGCGCCGGGTCGCAGGTCGACGCGGCGCAGTCAACGCTATCAGGATGCGAACATGTTGAAAGTCACCAGGGCCGTGTTTCCCGTTGCCGGTCTCGGCACGCGGTTCCTCCCGGCAACGAAGGCGAGCCCGAAGGAAATGTTGCCCGTCGTCGACAAGCCGCTGATCCAGTACGCGGTCGAGGAAGCGATCAACGCCGGTATCACCGAGATGATCTTCGTCACCGGGCGCAGCAAGCGCGCGATCGAGGATCATTTCGACAAGTCGTACGAGATCGAGGCCGAGCTCGAGGCGCGCGGCAAGGAAAAGCTGCTCGAGCTCGTGCGCGGCATCAAGCCGAGCCACGTCAACTGCTTCTACGTGCGCCAGCCGGAAGCGCTCGGCCTCGGCCATGCGGTGCTGTGCGCGGAGAAGCTCGTGCACGGCGAGCCGTTCGCGGTGATCCTCGCCGACGACCTGCTGCACGGCGAACAGCCGGTGCTCAAGCAGCTCGTCGACGTGTTCGACCACTATCACAGCTCGGTGATCGGCGTGGAGACGATCCCGCGCGAAGACAGTCGCTCGTATGGCGTCGTCGAAGGCCGGGAGTGGGAAGAGGACATCATCAAGCTGTCGGGCATCATCGAGAAGCCGGCGCCCGAGGATGCGCCGTCGAACCTCGGCGTGGTCGGCCGCTACGTGTTCATGCCGACGATCTTCGATCATCTGCGCAAGCTCAAGCCGGGTGCGGGCGGCGAACTGCAGCTCACCGACGCCGTCCAGTCGCTGCTCGCGAACGAACAGGTGCTCGCGTATCGCTACTACGGCACGCGTTTCGACTGCGGCAGCAAGATCGGTTATCTGAAGGCCACTGTCGAGCTCGCGCTCCAGCATCCGGAAGTGAGTCGCGAATTCGAGGCGTACCTGCGTACCTGCTTGCCCGCGCTGGCTGCCGTCGCTTAAGCGGCCGCGCGCTCCGTCGTTTCAGGTGGTGGTTGTTCCGTTGGCCCCGGCCGCTCGCGCGCCGGGGCTTTTTTGTTTTTGGCGGGCGCACGAGCGTGGTGCGTGACGTCTGGATGCCGCACCTCGGACGGGCGGAGGTTGGTGGCCCGCGACGCGAGGAGTAGGCCGATGAGATGGGACGTCGCGCGTGAAACCGGTGCCGACGCATTCGTCGCGTGACCGGATCGGTGGATGGGTTGCGCGGGTTGCACGACGCGCGCTGGGGTGTCGCGCGATGACGCGGCATCGGCTGTCAAGCAGCTGGCCGCCGGCCGCCGGGCGTCACCGGTATCGACGCATTCCGATCCGTTGCCGCCGCCCACCGCTCAGCGCGGCGACGTGCTCGGTTGCGCGGCGAAGTGTCGGGCCAGCATCGCGGCGATCGGCTTCTTGAAGTCGAGCAGCCGTTTTTCGAGATAACGCCAGGACAGGTGCGCAAGCAGCACGGCGAGCGCGAATTGCAGCATTTCCGGCAGCGCGTCGCGGACGATTTCCGGCATCGGCACGTGCGCGAACGACGCGGGCAGCGCGCCGAAGCGCGCCGGAATCAGGTTGTGGAACAGGTAGAAGCCGTAGCTGATCGTGCCGAGATACGCGAGCGGCGCCCAGTCGAGCAGCGCGACGACGGGATGCTCGGGCGCGCTGACGATCCACAGCATCAGCGCGCCGAGCGACACCGACAGGCCGAGATCCGCGAGCCCCGCGACCGCATCGGGCAATGCCGTGCAGGCGGGCAGCACGAGGAAGAAGACGACGCCGGCCGCGCCGAGCCAGCCGGGCGGCACGCGGCGCGCGGCGGCCGCGCCGCGATCGGCGAGCGCCATCGCGCCGACGCCGCCGAGCGCGATCAACGCGAAATTCCACGGGGAAAACGCGTAGATCAGCACCGGCGACGCGTCGGACAGGTAGAGCGCGAGATGCGCGAGCGCGCACAGCGCGACGGCCGCGATGCCGAGCGCGACGTGTCGCGCGGCGGGCACCGCGAGCAGCGCGAGCGGGGCGATCAGATAGAACTGCTGTTCAACGGCGAGGCTCCAGAAGTGCGACGTGGAGCCCGGCCAGCCGTCCTTGACGACGCCGATCCAGTAATTCGACAGGAACACCGCGTGCCATGCGAGCCCGAGGTTGACGCCGCGCTGGTAGAACAGCGCGTGCGCGATCGCGAGCGCGGCGAGCAGCAGGTAGTAGACGGGGAAGATCCGCAGCGCGCGCTTCGCGAGGAACAGCGCGAGCGCGTGGCGACGCGTCATGGCGCTGCGCTCGACCGCCTGGCGGTTGCGATGCAGCTCGCCGACGATCAGGAATCCGCTGATGAGGAAAAACGTCCACACGCCAAGCTTGCCGACGTCGACGGCAAGGACATGGCCCTTGTGGGACAGGAAAACGAGGATGACGGCGAGGGCTCGCAGGCCGTCGAGTCCTTTGACGTATCTGACTTCGCGCATGGAGGCATCCGGGCATTGAGCACGCCCAGTATAGGTGCGCAAATATCGAACGTAATTCGCGTTCGGGCCCATACGTGAAGGTGTTTTTTCACGCTCGGGCGTCGATGAAGTCGGTCGCGCGCAACAAAACCTGCGGGAAACCCCGCGAAAACGCATAAAAGTACTGCACGAAGCGTCAAGGCGCTTGTAGAATCCGGCGTTGAAGCGCGCGCGTTGCACGCTTCGTGTATCCAACGACCACACCTGGTAGGAGAAACATGGCGACTTCCGCAAAAAAGGTGGCCAAGAAGGCTGCCGCACCGGCCACCAAGAAAGTGGCTGCCAAAAAGGCTGCGCCCGCGAAGAAAGTAGTGGCCAAGAAGGCTGTCGCAAAGGCAGCACCGGCTGCTCCGACGCCGCTGAAGGACAAGTTCACGAAGGCATCGCTCGCAACGCACATCGCTGAGCGCGCAGCTGTCGAAGTGAAGGCGGTCAAGGCAGTGCTCGTCGCACTCGAGAACGTCGTGCTGGGCTCGGTTCACAAGAAGGGCGCGGGCGAGTTCACGCTGCCGGGCCTGCTGAAGATCACGGCACAAGTCGTGCCGGCGAAGAAGAAGCGCTTCGGCAAGGATCCGTTCACGGGCGAAGAGCGTTGGTTCCCGGCGAAGCCGGCCAGCGTGCGCGTGAAGGCACGTGCGCTGAAGAAGCTGAAGGACGCGGCAGCGTAATGCCGCGCAACGACTGCCGAATGCATGTCGGCAGCCGTTGCGATGTCCCGAGATCCCCGTACGCGAAAGCGTGCGGGGATTTTTATTGGGCCGCGCAACGCGCGCGGCGGCGAACAGGCGGCATGGCGATCACCGGTTGCCCGGCACATGACGCGCGGCGGATCGTATGTCGCGCATCTGCATCCCCATCGCCGAGCGGCGAGCTTCGTTCGCGCGACGCGTGTCGGTGTCGCTGCGGGAGGGCGAAACGCTCGGCATCGTCGGCGAATCGCGATCGGGGAAGTCGACGCTCGCAGTGGCGCTGCCCGCGTGTCGTTTCTTCGCGTTCCATTGAGCGCGCGTCGTCAGGTTTGCCGTCGTGACCGACTTCATTCCGCATGAGATCACCGCACAGCTCGTCGCCGCACGCGTCGCGATCGAACGGCATCTCGGCGCGACTCTGCACGCGATCCACCTGTTCGGATCGGCGCTCGACGGCGGCCTTAAACCGCGCAGCGACATCGATTTGCTGGTGACGGTAGCGGTACGCCCGGACGAAGCGCTGCGGCGCGCGCTGATGTCGGACCTGCTCGGCGTGTCTGCGCCGCCGGGTTGCAGCAGCGGCATGCGTGCGCTGGAGGTCACCGTCATCGCGCACGGCGACGTGGTGCCGTGGCGTCATCCCGCGCGACGCGAGTTGCAGTTCGGCGAGTGGCTGCGCGGCGATCTGGAAGCCGGCATCGTCGAGCCGCCGCTGATCGATCATGATCTGGCCATCCTGTTGACGAAGGCGCGACAGCACAGTGTCGCGCTGGTCGGGTCGCCCGCGAACGTATTGTTCGAGCCGGTGCCGGTGCGCGACTTCGTCGCCGCGCTGCTCGCGACCGTTGCGCAGTGGAAGGCCGAACCGGACTGGCGTGGCGACGAGTGCAACATCGTGCTCGCGCTCGCGCGCATCTGGTACAGCGCCGCGACCGGCGGGATCGCACCGAAGGACGTCGCCGCGACGTGGGTGCTGGCGCGTTTGCCGGACGCGCACCGGCCCGTTGCTGCGGCTGCGCGTGCTGCCTATGTCGATGGCGAGGCGGGCGCGGCGATTCTGTCGGGCGAGCCGCTGGCCGAATTCGTCGGCTACGCGCAGCGCAGGATCGAGTCGATGCTGTCGGCGTAGCAGCGGCCACCAACGAAGCACGTCAACGGCTTACGGCCCGCCTGCCACGGATAGCGAACCCGTTCGAGCCGGGTGCATGCGCGACCCGTCGAGCCGGGTGCGTGCAGACGGCGATCCGGCGTGGCATCGCGCATCCGCAGCCGGCCGCCTGTCGTCAGCCCGCGGTGCCCGCAAAGGCGGCCTTCAGCGCGGCGTCGTCGAACTTCGTCATCTGCATCATCGCGGCGGCCACGCGGCCCGCCTTGACCGTGTCGCGGTCGGCCATCATCGGGATGAGCGCTTCCGGAACGATCTGCCATGACACGCCGTAGCGATCCCTCAGCCAGCCGCAGCCGTCGGCCGTGCCGCCGTTGTCGAGCAGGGCGCTCCAGTAGCGGTCGAGTTCCGCCTGGTCCGCGCAACTGACGAGCAGCGAGATTGCGTGGTTGAACGCCTCCGTGCGCGGGTGGCTCATCGCAAAGAATGGCTGCCCGAACAGCTCGAATTCGACCATCCGCGTGCCGTCGGTGCCGGGCACGGCCGTGACGCGCACGATGCGCGAATCCGGAAAGATGCCGGCATAGAAGGCCGCGGCTTCTTCGGCTTCCGTCGAATACCAGAGGAAAGGCGTGATCTTCTGAATCGTCATGACGAGTCTCCTGTCTGCATGGGTGCGGGGCAACCGTATGCCGCCATCGATACGACGGACGACGCCCGCCGAAATCGACACGCGGCGCAAACAAATCCTGCGTCGGTTAACCCGGGCGGCGCCGGCTGTGCGGATGATAGGCGCTCAACGGAGAAACGGCGACCTCTCCGGCCATCGGAAACGGGGTTGCGGGTGCATTGCAGCCGCCAGGCGCCGTTGCCGGCGCGCCGACCTGTGTCGGGTCCCGGCTCGGGGCGAGGCGGCCCTGCGGGCGATGTCGGCTCCGCCTGCCGGAGATGGACGAAAAAAAGCCAGCCGCGGCCGAAACCGGGGCTGGCTTTCCAGGTCGGCGGCAAGGCGTCGGAGACGCCATGCACGCCGGATACTTCGTTTTTAGAACTTGTGACGCAGGCCGAGTGCGACGATTTCCTGCGAGCTCTTGCCAGCGATGCCGTACGAGCCGATCGACGCTTGCGCATCGGTGCCGTCGGCGTTGTGGCCGCTTGCGTGCTGGTATGCGCCAACCAGGTACACGTCGGTGCGCTTCGACAGCGAGTAGTCCGCGCCGAGCGAAACCTGATGGTACTTGGCGTCGGTCTGGCCACTACCCTTCGTGTAGATGTAGCCGAGGCCGAGCAGCAGCGGTGCCGATGCCTGGTACGTGACGAATGCGCGGCCCGTGTTGTACTTCTGGTTCGTGCCGAAGCCCGAGTTCGCATCAGCCTTGTATTGCGCGTTGCTGTAGCCGGCACCGACCGTCACCGGGCCGAATGCATACTGGCCAGCGACTTGCGCGATACCGATCGACGATGCCGACGAGTAGGCGTTGTTGATGAAGCTACCCGAACCGTCGAAGATCGCGTCCGACGTGCCGGCCCAGCCGGTGCGCACGCCAGCGGCGCTCAGGGGAGCCGAGTTGTTCGCGTGGAAGTAACCTGCAGCCAGGCCGACCGGGCCGTTGTTGTAGGCTGCGGCTGCTGCCCACGTCTGACCCTTGCCGGTTGCGCCGGCGACGCCGCCGAGTGCGTACATCGCTTCGACTTGCAAGCCAGCCCAGACCGGCGACGTGTACTTGATCGCGTTGCTGACGCGCAGGCTGTTGTCGTTGTTGTCGACGTCGCCCGGCGTGGCGAACACGCTGCCGAAGTAGTTGTCAGCCGTGACTGCCTGAACCAGGTCGACGAGCGGGTCGTACTGGCGACCCAGCGTCAGCGTACCGTACTGGTCGCTTTGCAGGCCGACGAAAGCCTGGCGGCCGAACATGCGCTGGCCTTGGCCCAGTGCACCCGTTGCCGAGTTGAAGCCGTTTTCCAACTGGAAGATCGCCTTCAGGCCGCCGCCGAGGTCTTCCGAACCCTTCAGGCCGAAGCGGGCGCCTTGCAGGTTGCCGCTACCCATCGACCACGAATTGTTACCTTGACCGTCGTTACCGTGAACATAGGTGATCGACGTGTCGATCACGCCGTACAGCGTCACGCTCGACTGAGCCTGAGCAGCACCAGCGGCGCCCAGCAGGGCGAGCGAGAGGGTCGAGAGAGCAAGTTTCTTCATCGTTGAGTTTCTCCACGCAAGTGATTCATCGTTATTTGTTGCGGATTGGAGAATAGCTCAGTGCCATACACGCAAGAAAGCTCAAAAAATAAAGTGTCTCGAAAAGGTAACAGCGCCAAAAAGTCCATATAGATCAAGCACATCAGCAACTGTTCCTGTTTATGAAACAGTTGACAATTGCTGCGCCGCGATTGTTTCAATAGTTGATGCTGATGGCCGCAGATCCCTTGTTTTAGCCCGTTGCAGTAACGAAACGAGGGTGTGCAAACGTTTGCAGTTGCAGCCGGATGCATGTCGGCGTGCCACGCATGCGTCGACGCCGCGCGCATGCGCGGCGGGACGACGGGGTTGCAAAGGGGAGAGGCGTGTGCCGGGCCCGCGCGAGACCGATGCGCGGCCGCTTGCAGAGGGCGGGTGAATCAGTCGTCGCGCGGGCGATCGTCGGCGTGACCGGGTTGAACTGCCTGAGCGGACGCGGCCGGCGCCGGATGCTCGGCCGGCCGATGCGCGTCGCCGCGGGCCGCCGCGAATTCCGCGCCGAGCAGCAGCACGATCGCGGAGAAGTACAGCCACATCAGCAGGACCGCGAACGATCCGGCCGCGCCGAACGCACTCGCGGTGCCCGCATGCGCGAGATACAGCGCGAACAGCTTCTTGCCGCCGGAGAACAGGATCGCGGACACGATGCCGCCGATCGCGGCGTCGCGCCACGCGACGCGCGCATCGGGCAGGAATTTCATCAGCGACGCGAACGCGGCCGCGAGCACCGCGATGCCGACGAAGAACTGGATCAGGTTCGTGACGACCACGTACGGCGAATCGCCGAGCAGCCAGGTGCCGACGAAGGTGATCGCGGTGTCGAGCACGAGCGACACGATCAGCAGGAATGCCACGCCCAGCACGAGCCCGAACGAAATCAGCCGCACGCGCACGAGGCCGAGCATGCTCGACCAGCGGCTTTCGGTGGCCGGCCAGATCACGCTGAGCGCGGCGCTGAGCGACGCGAACGTGGCCGACGCGCCGATCGCGAGCGCGGCGAACGAGATCAGCGTAGCGAGGCCGCCGCGTTGGCCCGCGCGGTGCGCGTTCTGCACGATCGTCTGGATGCTGGCCGCCGCGTCGTCCCCGATCAACTGGTGCGCCTGTTCGAACACCTGGCCGCGCGCGGCGTCGTCGCCGTAGAACCAGCCGGCCACCGCGATCACCATCACGAGGGTCGGCGCGAGCGAGAACGCGGAGAAAAACGCGATGCCCGCGGCCATCGCGGAGCAGCGGTCGGACGAAAAGCGCTTGAACGCGGTGAGGGCCCAGTTGGCCTGCTGCTGGGCGAGACGGGTGGCTTCGGAAGTGATCTGTCGTTTCATGACGGTTCGGTTGCGCGCGGAACGCGGATCATCGCGGGTTGGTCGCAGGTTGGTCGGACAAATCGGTATTGATCCGAGGATTCGATCAGAGTTGCCTGAACTGTCTATAATTCCTTTCAGTCGTACCCCACCCCACAATAACGCCGAGACCGCCATGCTACAAATGTCCCGGCGCCAGTTCCTGAAGGTGACCGCCACGTCGCTTGCCGGATCGAGTCTTGCCCTGATGGGCTTTTCTCCGTCCGAAGCGCTGGCCGAAGTCCGACAGTACAAACTGGCGCGCACCGTCGAAACGCGCAACACCTGTCCTTACTGTTCAGTAGGTTGCGGCATCCTGATGTACAGCCTCGGAGACGGCGCGAAAAACGCGCAGCCGAGCATCATCCATATCGAAGGCGATCCCGACCACCCGGTCAATCGCGGCACGCTGTGCCCGAAGGGCGCGAGCCTGATCGACTTCATCCACAGCCCGAACCGCCTGACGCACCCCGAGTATCGTGCGCCCGGCTCGGACAAGTGGGAACCCATCTCGTGGAACGACGCGCTCGACCGCATCGCGAAGCTGATGAAGGCCGACCGCGACGCGAACTTCGTCGAGACGGCCGAAGACGGCGCGAAGGTCAACCGCTGGCTCACGACGGGCATGCTGGCGGCTTCGGCGGGCAGCAACGAGGTCGGCTACCTGACGCACAAGACCATCCGCAGTCTCGGGATGCTCGCATTCGACAATCAGGCGCGTGTCTGACATGGCCCGACGGTGGCAGGTCTTGCCCCGACGTTTGGCCGTGGAGCGATGACGAACCATTGGGTCGACATCAAGAACGCGGACGTGATTCTCGTGATGGGCGGCAATGCAGCCGAGGCCCATCCGTGCGGTTTCAAGTGGGTAACGGAGGCGAAGGCGCACCGCAAGGCGCGGCTGATCGTCGTCGACCCGCGCTTCACGCGTACGGCCTCGGTGGCCGATTACTACGCGCCTATCCGCACCGGCACCGACATCGTCTTCCTGGGCGGCGTCATCAACTATCTGCTGACGAACGACAAGATCCAGCATGAGTACGTGAAGAACTACACGGACTTCTCGTTCATCGTGCGCGAGGATTTCGCGTTCAACGACGGCATCTATTCCGGCTACGACGCCGAGAAGCACGCGTACCCGGACAAATCGAGCTGGGACTACGAGCGCGGCGACGACGGTTTCGTCAAGGTCGACCCGACGCTGCAGCATCCGCGCTGCGTCTACAACCTGCTGAAGCAGCACTACGCGCGCTATACGGCGGAGAGGGTCCAGCAGGTCTGCGGCACGCCGAAGGACAAATTCCTGAAGGTGTGCGAGATGCTCGCGACCACGGCCGTTCCCGGCCGCGCCGGCACGGTGCTGTACGCGCTCGGCTGGACGCACCACTCGATCGGCGCGCAGATCATCCGCACCGGCGCGATGGTGCAGCTGCTGCTCGGCAACATCGGCATCGCCGGCGGCGGGATGAACGCGCTGCGCGGTCACTCGAACATCCAGGGGCTGACCGACCTCGGGCTGATGTCGAACCTGCTGCCGGGCTACATGACGCTGCCGATGCAGGCCGAGCAGGACTTCGACGCGTACATCAAGAAGCGCGTGCAGGAACCGCTGCGGCCGAACCAGCTCAGCTACTGGAAGAACTACAAGGCATTCCACGTCAGCTTCATGAAGTCGTGGTGGGGCGATGCGGCCACCGCCGAGAACAACTGGGCGTACGACTACCTGCCGAAGCTGGACAAGCAGTACGACCTGCTGCAGGCGATCGAGCTGATGAATGCCGGCAAGATGAACGGCTACATCTGCCAGGGCTTCAATCCGCTCGCGGCGGCGCCGTCGAAGGTGAAGACGGCGGCGGGCCTCGCGAAGCTGAAGTGGCTCGTGATCATGGATCCGCTCGCGACCGAGACGTCCGAGTTCTGGAAGCATCACGGCGACTACAACGACGTCGATGCGTCGAAGATCCAGACCGAGGTGTTCCGCCTGCCGACCACCTGCTTCGCGGAGGAAAACGGCTCGCTCGTCAGTTCGAGCCGCGTGCTGCAGTGGCACTGGAAGGGCGCGGAGCCGCCGGGCGAAGCGAGGAGCGACCTCGAGATCATGTCGGGGCTGTTCCTGCGCATGCGCAAGCTGTACCAGAAGGACGGCGGCAAGTATCCGGACCCGATCGTGAACCTGACCTGGCCGTACGCGAACCCGGAAAGCCCGACGCCCGAAGAACTGGCGATGGAGTTCAACGGGAAGGCGCTCGCCGATCTGCCCGATCCGAAGGACCCGGCGAAGACGCTCGTGAAGAAGGGCGAGCAGCTCGCCGCGTTCGCGCAACTGAAGGACGACGGCACGACCGCGAGCGGCTGCTGGATCTTCTGCGGCGCGTGGACGCAGGCCGGCAACCAGATGGGGCGGCGCGACAACTCGGACCCGACCGGCATCGGCCAGACGCTGAACTGGGCGTGGGCATGGCCCGCGAACCGGCGGATCCTGTACAACCGCGCGTCGTGCGACGTCGCCGGCAAGCCGTTCGACCCGACCCGCAAGCTGATCGGCTGGAACGGCAGCGCGTGGAAGGGCGCCGACGTGCCGGACTTCAAGGCCGACGAACCGCCCGAAAACGGGATGGCGCCGTTCATCATGAACCCGGAAGGCGTCGCGCGCTTCTTCGCCCGCGCGGGGATGAACGAAGGTCCGTTCCCCGAGCACTACGAGCCGTTCGAGACGCCGCTCGCGGCGAACCCGCTGCACCCGAACAACCCGCTGGCGCTGAACAACCCGGCCGCCCGCGTGTTCCCGGACGATCGTGCGTCGTTCGGCAAGGCGGCGGACTTCCCGCACGTGGCGACCACGTACCGGCTGACCGAGCATTTCCACTACTGGACCAAGCATGCGCGGCTGAACTCGATCATCCAGCCCGAGCAATTCGTCGAGATTGGCGAAGACCTCGCGAAGGAAGTCGGCGTCGCGCATGGCGAGCGCGTGAAGGTGTCGTCCAAGCGCGGCTACATCATCGCGGTCGCCCTCGTCACGAAGCGGATCAAGCCGCTGACGGTCGACGGCAAGAAGGTCCAGACGGTCGGCGTCCCGTTGCACTGGGGCTTCAAGGGCCTGACGAAGCCCGGCTATCTCGCCAATACCCTGACTCCGTCCGTGGGCGACGGCAACTCCTATACACCGGAATTCAAGTCGTTCCTGGTGAAGGTCGAAAAGGCGTAAGGGGAAAGAGATGGCATTGCAATCGCTGGATATCAAGCGGGTCTCGGCCACCACGACGCCACCGCCCACGGTGCGCGAACCGGTGACCGGGAGCGTCGCGAAGCTGATCGACGTATCGAAGTGCATCGGCTGCAAGGCATGCCAGACGGCATGCATGGAGTGGAACGACCTGCGCGACGAGGTCGGCACCAACGTCGGCGTGTACGACAACCCGGCCGACCTGACCGAGCATTCGTGGACGGTCATGCGGTTCTCCGAATACGAGAACCCGGCGGGCGACCTCGAGTGGCTGATCCGCAAGGACGGCTGCATGCACTGCGAGGATCCGGGCTGCCTGAAGGCGTGTCCGTCGCCGGGCGCGATCGTGCAGTACAACAACGGGATCGTCGATTTCCACGAGGAGAACTGCATCGGTTGCGGCTACTGCGTGACCGGTTGCCCGTTCAACGTGCCGCGGATCTCGAAGAAGGACCATCGCGCATACAAGTGCACGCTCTGTTCCGACCGCGTCGCGGTCGGCCAGGAACCGGCCTGCGTGAAGACCTGCCCGACGGGCGCGATCGTGTTCGGCACCAAGGAGGACATGAAGCAGCACGCGGCCGAGCGGATCGAGGACCTGAAGGAGCGCGGCTTCGAGCATGCGGGGCTGTACGACCCGCAAGGCGTGGGCGGCACGCACGTGATGTACGTGCTGCACCACGCCGACAAACCGTCGCTGTATCACGGGCTGCCCGACAACCCGTCGATCAGCCCGATGGTGAAGCTGTGGAAGGGCATCGCGAAACCGCTGGCGGTCGCCGGCCTCGCGCTGACCGCGCTGGCTGGGTTCTTCCACTACACGCGGGTCGGTCCGAACGAGGTCACCGACGACGAGGAAGCCGCGGCCCGCGACGAAGCGCGACGCATCAAGGAGGACGCGAAATGAACCACGACGACCCCAACCTGATCGTCCGCTACACGCCGAACGAGCGCACGAACCACTGGATCACCGCGATCACGTTCGTGCTGCTCGCGTTGTCCGGGCTCGCGCTGTTCCATCCGTCGATGTTCTGGCTGACCGCGCTGTTCGGCGGCGGCCAGTGGACGCGGATCCTGCATCCGTTCGTCGGCCTCGTGATGTTCGTGTCGTTCGCGATTCTCGTGGTGCGCTTCTGGCACCACAATGCGCTCGACGCGGACGACCGGCAGTGGCTCAGGCAGATCGGCGACGTGCTGACCAACCAGGAAGACAAGCTGCCGCCGGTCGGGCGCTATAACGCCGGACAGAAGCTGCTATTCTTCACGCTGGTGGCCTGCCTGCTGCTGCTCCTGCTGTCGGGCATCGTGATCTGGCGGCGCTACTTCTCGTTCTACTTCCCGATCGGGGTGATCCGCGCGGCCGCTGTCGTGCATGCCGTGGCGGCCTTCGTGCTGATCGCGAGCATCATCGTGCACATTTACGCGGCGTTGTGGGTGAAGGGTTCGATCGGCGCGATGGTGCGCGGCACCGTCACGCTGGGCTGGGCCCGCAAGCATCACCCGAAGTGGTTCCGTGAAAGCGTGAAGTAACGCAGCGGAGCGGGGCGGTACGCCGATTGCGGCGTGCTGTTCCGCCAACCGTCGGAATCGCCTGAGAGCGCCGATTCGTCGGCGCTTAGTTTGGGGGCTGTTTGCGCATGGAACGCGCATGCGAATGCCCGAAATCGCTCGCAGGGCAAGGAGCGAGGAGCGCCGTTTGGCCGAGCCAAACAAGTGACGAGCGACGCCGCCCTGTGGGCGATTTCGGGCATTCCCCTAAAATGGATAATTAGACACGGGTTGCCACGAGAAGGGCCGCTCGCCACGTTGCGCTCCTTGCGAATACGCCAGTATTCGCTGCGTCGCGCGCCTCGCGAGCGGCCCTTCTCGTGGCAACGCATGCGCGTTCCATGCGCAAACAGCCCCCTTGGAAGATATTTTCGTGACACAACGCATTCTGGAGCCGACCGAGATCTCGGCACTCGATCATTCGGCCATTCCGCGCTTTCGTCTGCCGGAGCGCGCGACCGCGTTCGCGGCGCGCGCCGCGCGGCTGCGCAAGCTTGCCGACCTGAACCCGATCAGCGGCTACCTGCGGCTGATGGCCACCGTCGCCGATGCGCAGCACGCGACGCTGCAGACGCTGGAGCTGCCGCTGCCGTCGAAGGAAGCGATCGCACGCGCGCAGGAACATTCGATGCCGCTCGTGCCGGCGCTCCACGGCGAGCGCGATTCGCGCTGGCGCGCCGTGCTGTATGAACTGCTCGACCGCGTCGAAAGCGCCGGGCTCGTCAATCCGCAGTTGGCGAAGCTGCTCGACCGGCTGCGGCTGATGGCGCCCGCCGAGCTCGACGCGCAGGCCGACGCGATCCTCGCGCTGCGCTTCGCCGAAGTCGATCCGGCCACCGCGCCGTTCCTGATGGCCGCGCTGCAGGTCGTGTGGACGGACCTCGCGAGCCGCGTGACGCCGACCGACGTTCCGTATCTCGACCAGCCGGGGCTGTGCCCGGTGTGCGGCACGCATCCGGTTGCGAGCGTCGTGCGGGTCGGCGGCCAGTATCAGGGCTACCGTTTCCTGCAGTGCGGGCTGTGCACGACCGAGTGGCACATGGTGCGCACCAAGTGCTCGCACTGCGATTCGACGAAGGGCATCGCGTATCACGGGATCGAAGGCGGCAGCGAAGCCGTCAAGGCCGAATCGTGCGACGAATGCAAGACCTATCGCAAGATCGGCTATCAGGAGAAGGACTACGAGTTCGAGCCGCTGGCGGACGATCTCGCGAGCCTCACGCTCGACCTGCTGATGAACGAGGCCGGCTACCAGCGCAGTTCGCCGAACCCGCTGCTGTGGCCGGACGTGTCGCGGGAAGCGGACTGAAGGCACGGGCCGGGGCGGTGCGCGAGCGTCGGCCCGGCCGACTGCGAAGCATGAGACTGGAGCGATAACGACGTGACCGAACCGGGTGTGAATGAATTGAATGCCGTGCTGGCGCGTGTGCCGTCGGTCGAGCGCGTGCTGTCGTCGGCGCCGCTGCAGCCGCTCGTCGCCGACTATGGCCGCACGCGCGTGCTGAATGCCGTGCGGGCCGAACTGGCACGCTGGCGCACGGCCGCGCAGCACGACCCCGCCGCGGCCGAGCCGCTCGACGAGCCGCGCATCGCCGCTGCCGTCGCGCATACGCTGGCCGCGCAGAGCGCGGGCGCGGTGCGGACCGTGTTCAATCTGACAGGCACCGTGCTGCACACGAACCTCGGGCGCGCGCTGCTGCCCGACGACGCGGTGCGCGCGGTGGTCGACGTGCTCACGCGGCCCGTCAACCTCGAATTCGATCTCGCCACCGGCCGCCGCGGCGATCGCGACGACCTCATCGACGCTCTGCTGTGCGAACTGACGGGCGCGGAAGCCGCGACCGTCGTCAACAACAACGCGGCGGCCGTGCTGCTGACGCTGTCGGCGCTCGCGACGAAGCGGGAAGTCGTCGTGTCGCGCGGCGAGCTGGTCGAGATCGGCGGGGCATTCCGCATTCCCGACATCATGAGCCGCGCCGGTGCGAAGCTGCGCGAAGTCGGCACGACCAATCGCACGCATCTGCGCGACTACGCGGACGCGATCGGCCCGCGCACGGCGCTGTTGATGAAGGTGCACTGCAGCAACTACGCGATCAGCGGCTTCACGAAGGAGGCGACGCTCGCCGAACTCGCGCCGCTCGCGCGCGAGCACGGCGTGCCGGTCGCCGTCGATCTCGGCAGCGGCACGCTGGCCGACCTGTCGCAATGGGGCCTGCCGCACGAGACGACCGTGCAGGAAACCGTCGCCGCCGGCGCAAACGTTGTCACGTTCAGCGGCGACAAGCTGCTCGGCGGCCCGCAGGCCGGCCTGATCGTCGGCGATCGCGCGCTCATCGCGAAGATCAAGAAGCATCCGCTCAAGCGTGCGCTGCGCGTCGGCAAGCTGACGCTCGCGGCGCTCGAACCGGTGCTGCGTCTGTATCAGTCGCCCGAATTCCTGCGCGACCGGCTCACGACGCTGCGCCTGCTGACGCGCCCGCAGCGCGAGATCGCCGACGCTGCCGAACGCGTGCGCCCCGCGTTGCAGGCTGCGTTCGGCAGCGGTTTCGACGTGACCGTCGAGCCGATGTTCAGCCAGATCGGCAGCGGCGCGCTGCCGGTCGACCAGTTGCCGAGCGCCGGGCTCGTGGTGCGCTCGGCGGACGGCAAGCGCAGCGGCCGCGCGCTCGCGCAGCTCGAGAAGCGGCTGCGCGAATGGCCGCGCCCGGTGATCGGCCGCATCGCCGACAATGCGCTGCGGCTCGACCTGCGCTGCCTCGAAGCGGCCGACGAAGCGGCGTTCGTCGCGCAATGCGCGCCGCTCGCGGGGCCCGCCGCATGATCGTCGGGACCGCGGGGCACATCGACCACGGCAAGACCACGCTCGTGCGTGCGCTGACGGGCGTCGATACCGATCGCCTGAAGGAAGAGAAGGCGCGCGGCATTTCGATCGAACTCGGCTACGCGTATACGCCGCTCGACAACGGCGACGTGCTTGGCCTGATCGACGTGCCGGGCCACGAGAAACTGATTCATACGATGGCGGCCGGCGCGTGCGGGATCGACTTCGCGCTGCTCGTGATTGCCGCCGACGACGGCGTGATGCCGCAGACGCGCGAGCATCTCGCGATCCTGCAACTGCTCGCCGTCACGCATGGCGCCGTCGCGCTGACGAAATGCGATCGCGTCGATGCCGCGCGCGTCGCCGAGGTGCGCGACGAGATCGCCGCGTGGCTGCACGACTCGACATTGGCCGGCGCGCCGATCTTCGAAACGCGTGCGACCGTGGCCGACGATCCGGGCGTCGCCGCGTTGAAGCAGCACCTCGCCGACGCGGCGATCGCGTGGCGCGCGCGTCGCGACGACGGGCTGTTCCGGCTCGCGGTCGATCGCGTGTTTACGCTTGCCGGGCAGGGCACCGTCGTGACGGGTACCGCGTTCGCGGGCCGCGTCGCGACGGGCGACACGCTCGCGATCGTGCGCACGGGCGGCGCGGCCCGCGTGCGCAGCATCCATGCGCAGAACCGGCCGGTCGAGGCCGGTCGGGCGGGCGAGCGTTGCGCGCTGAACCTGGCCGGCGTCGACAAGGCCGACGTCGAGCGTGGCGACACCGTCGCCGACGCGCGGCTCGTCGCGACGTCGCCGCGCCTGGACGTCGAGCTGACGCTGCTCGCGGACGCCGGGCTGACGCTGACCCACTGGGCGCCGCTGCATGTGCATCTCGGCACGCTGCATCGTGTGGCCCACGTCGCGCTGCTCGACGGCGACACGCTCGCGGCCGGCCAGCGGATGCGCGTGCAACTGGTGTTCGATGAGCCGGTGTTCGCGCTGCCGGGCGACCGCTTCATCGTCCGCAATCCGCAGGCGACGCGCACCGTCGGCGGCGGCCGGGTGCTCGATCCGTTCGGGCCGGCCCGCAAGCGCCGCACGCCTGCGCGTCGCGCGTGGCTCGATGCGCTCGCGGCGTGGCTCGACGAGGGGCGCGTCGATGCGCTGCTCGCGCAGGCGCCGCTCGGCATCGCGCGCGCGACGCTCACGCATCTGACGGGGTTCGCGCCGAATGTGCTGGCGTTGCCCGGCGATGCGCTGGCGATCGGGCAACGCGATGCCGCGTCGAACGAAGGCGCGGTGATTTCGCATGCGCACTGGCGTGCGTTGCAGACGCGGGCGGTCGAGACGCTGCGTGCGTACCACGAGCGCATGCCCGACGAGCAGGGGCTCGACGCCGCGCGCCTGCGGCGGATGGCCGCGCCGCTCGCTGGCGATGCGCTGTGGCGCGCGCTCGTCGACGCGCTGGTGTCCGGCGGCGAAGTCGTGCGCAGCGGGCCGTGGCTGCATCTGCCGTCGCATTCGGTGAGCCTCGAGCCGCGCGAGGAAGCGCTGGCGCGGCAACTGCTGCCGCTGATTCACGCGGGGCGCTTCGATCCGCCGTGGGTGCGCGACCTGGCGCGCGACACGGGCGCGGCCGAGGACGCGGTGCGCGCGCTGTTGCGCAAGCTCGCACGCCGCGGCGACGTGCAGCAGGTCGTGCGCGACCTGTTCTATCATGCCGACGTCGCGCGCGAACTGGCGGAACTGGTCGCGCATCTCGCGCCGTCGCGCGGCGGCGGGCTCGATGCGGCGACGTTCCGCGATGCGACGGGGCTCGGTCGCAAGCGCGCGATCCAGATTCTCGAGTTCTTCGATCGGGTTGGGTATACTCGCTTCCACCGCGATCTTCACTACCTGCGGCCTGATAGCGGTTGGGTGGGTATTCAGGCGTAGGCGCTCGTCGTTCTTCGGTTTCTTTTTCCCACGGAAGGCATTCGTATCCGGTGGTACGGCTGGACTTCAAATCCAGTTGGGGGTGTCAGACACTCCCGGGTCAGTTCGACTCTGGCTGCCTTCCGCCAGTCATGGCTTTGCGCGCATTCCGGCGGCTTCTGCGGCTCCAAGCGATATGGACGAAGAAGCCAGAAACCGCCCGTCGCGTACGCGGCCGTATCAACGCAATACTCGACGCCGAAATGGTCTTGGGTCATCGCGCCGGCGCGAATCCGGCGCGGTACGTCGATCATCTACAGCTTGTGTTGCCACGCTCGAAGCAGCGTTCGCACGTCAAGCAATCATCCAGCGCTTCCTTGGGAAGAACCGCCAGCGTTCATCCGTGAACTGAAGCAACGGCCCCGGCGGGCTGCGAGCGTTCTGCACTTGCTCATCCTGACATCGTGGACTGCGCCTCCTGTCCGTGGTGATCGCTCCATTTCAGGAGCCGACTGCCTGCGGACGCTGCATCGGTCGCCGGTGGCGATTCGACGGGCACAGCCTGGCCGATGGCCGGGGCGTATCGACCGATGGCGGGCCTTCTTCGACGCCGAGCATCGAGCAAATCCTCCGCGTTTCGATACACGGCGAACGATCCGGCCTATCGCACCGATCGATCCCATCGCCCCGGTCGGTTTTCTTCTCCGTGCTCGCTTCGCATCCCGATCGTTCCGTTCGCATCGCGTCGGCGAAAGCCGACCCGATACAAGAGACTAACCGCCAGGGGACGTCCACCGCACGAGCCGGCAGCAAGCGCGGCACGGCTGTGCGCGGCGCCGCCGTGCGCTTTTTGATTGCAGCACTCCAGCAGACGAGGACATCGTGACTTACACAGGATGCAGGGACGAGATTGCCGGCGGCCTAACCAAGGTGCTGTGGACGGCTTCGCAGCTCGACGACGAAGCCGACTTCGAGGATCTCCTCGAAGCGATCCGCGTGCTTTGGCCCAGGTGGCCCGGGGCGGGGACGGTCGCCGCGTGGCGCTACGTCCGGCGCCAGGCATGGGGCGACGCGCGCCGCGTGCTCGAAGACGACGACACCGAAGCGAAGCGCTCGGGGCTTCATACCGCACTGATGGCGGTGTGTCTGTTCGGCCTCGAAGACCCGCTGTGGCACAGCTATGCGCTCAGCGCGGCCGACCAGCGCGAAAGCATCGAGGGCGCGAAAATCGGCGCGCGTCTGCTCGAGCGTGCCGCCAAGCTCGACGTCGGCGTTCAAGCGCCTGCGTTCACCGACGCACCGGCGAGCACGCACGGCGTGCCGGCCGACAACGGCGGATTCTCCGCGTCGATGACGTGGGTCCGCGCATGAGCATCCGTTTTCACGTTTTCCGCGCGCCGGGCGATTCGCATTTCGATTGCAGCCTTCGCATCGGTGCGCTTGTAGCAGCGACAGCAACCTAGACTGACTTTGCTTCGTAGTACCCACGGTCACGCAAACACTTACCCGACAGGAAGAAAACATCATGAATCTGAACGTTCCGAATATGACCACCTACCCCACCGATCCGGCGAGCTACCTGCAACGGCTGACCAACGGTGCCTCGACGGGCTCGACGCAGGACGTGCTCAAGGATCTCATCGGCCTCATCAGCCAGTTGCTCAAGCAGATGCAGAGCGGGCAGAACGGGCAGGCCGGCGGCATGCCGGGCGGTGCGGGCGGCGCCGGCGGCATGCCCGGTGGCGGCGCGGGCGCAATGCCCGGCGGTATGGGGGCAACGCCCGGTGGTGTGGGAGCGGCGCCCGGCGGCATGGGGGGCGCAGGCGCCATGCCGGGCGGCACCGGGGGGATGACGGTGCAAAACGCGGCGGGCGTGCTGGCCTCGTACATGGGGCAGCATGGCATCAACGCGTCGGACCCGAACACGATGTACAAACTCGCGACGAACGCCGACGGCGGCACGCCGCCCACGGTGCAGCAAGCGGCGCAGACCATGCTCGCGAACCCGAGTGCCTACCAGCAGATCGACACGCACGACGTGGCGGGCACCGACGGCAAGTCCGCGGTCGGCAATTTCCAATGGGCTGCTCAAGGCGGACTCGGCGCGGCGGGCAACGCAACGGGTGGCGCGGGCGGCGCGGCGGCGCAGCCGGGGACGACCGGCGGCTTGCCCGGCACGGGCGGTTTTCCGGCGAACACCAATACGCTGCCGACGACGGGTGGCTTGCCGACAACGGGCGCGACGGCAGGCTTCACGCCCGGTACGGGCGACCTCTTGAAGGACGGCAAGCCGCTGCAGATGGCCGATGAAGGCAAGGCGCTGGCCAACTTCAACGCGCAGGATGGCGCCGACTTCCAGGCCATGGAAAGCGCGTTGTCGCACGGCGACGGCAATGCCGCGGCGAAGACGCTCGCCAACGCGGTGAAGTCGGGCAAGCTGAGCCAGTCGGATGCGGCGGCGATCGGCGCGCAACTGCAGCAGACGGCGAACGCGCATGGCGGCGGCAAGATCAGCCACGACGCGAGCAAGGCGCTGTCGGATGCGCTGGGCGGCGCGAACGTGCTGACGCCGGGCAAGACGCGCGCCGCGGTCGCCTTCGAGAACATCACCGGCATTCACACGGGTACGATCGCCGGCGTCAGCACGAAGTAACGTCGCCGGCCGTTCCGGCGATCATCCCGATCGGCGACCCGAGCGGCCACCGATCGGGGGCTGCAGGAAGCGACAATCGACGACAATCGGCGGCCGCGCTGCGAAACACCGCAGCGCGGCCGCTTCGTTGTTTACCGGCTCAACCGATGTCCGGATTCAGCCCCCCATCTGCTGACGAAGGGACGCGTTCAGCGGGCTCCATTCGAGCAACGCGACGAAGCCGTCCTGCGCGGCGACCACGACCCAGCGCCGGTACTGATGCACGATCTGCCCGGGCTCGTACGTGTGTGCTTCCTGCCACGCGGTGGCGCGCCGCACGTGGACGGTCGTGCCGAAGAGCGGCGCGATCGATTCGACGTTCCCGCAGGCCCGCACGACGCGCATCACCTCGGCCACGGGCCGCGCGAAATCGATCGTGCGCTCGGCATCGGCAACGCGCGGCCAGTAGCTGCCCGCGCCTTGCGGACGCCGTTCGTTCCAGAGCCGATCGAAGTCGCTGGCCACGCGCGTGGCCAGCCGACGGGCGGCCATCAGCAGCTTCAGTTGCAGCGTCTCGTGCCATTCGTCGGCATCGAGCGGAAAGCATTCGGAATCGATGATGTCCCCGGTATCGAAATCGGCATCGATTCGATGGCAACTGATGCCCCACTCGCGCCGCCCCTCGAGGATGGCGCGCATGGCCGGGTACGGGCCGCGCCCGTCGGGCAGCGGTGACGGATGAAAGTTCGCCGCATGGCGCAGATAGGGTTGCCACGCCGGAATCTTCCAGTTGTAGCCGGCCACGATCAGCGCCTCGCAATGCCGTTCGGCGAGCCAGCGCAGATCGTCTTCGTCGATGCGTGACAGTTGCACCGGAATGCGCAGCTTGTCCGCGCGCTCGACGAGCTCGCTATTGAAGTCGAGCCGGTTGTCGACCGGAATCGAGTAGAGCGCCACGGGCTCCCAGCCGGCGGCCACGAACGCGTCGAAGACGACGCGCCAGCGATCGAAGCCGGCGAACGCGAATCGCATGATCGGTTCTCCCTTTCGCAGTGAAGGTCATGGCGGCATGGACGGCGATGACGGCCACCCCGCTTCACGGTAAGCGCGCACGGTGGAGGACAGCCCGCGCATTCCGAAGTTTCGTCGAGTGCCGCGAACCGGCAAATCAATCGCCGACTGCGTGCCGCGGCGACGGCGTCGCTATTGCGCCTGACGCCGCGCCGCGCGTCAAGACCTCAGCCCGAGGTTTTTCTTGATGGCGTCCTCCGCCGTCTTGGCGGCGGTTGCCGTGAGGCCGGGCTGCCCGATGATGTTGGCGATCTGTTTGAGCCGCTCGCTTTCGGTCAGCGGGGCGGCGCTCCGGCTGGAAGCCGATGCATCGCGCGGCGCCGGCGCTTCTTGCGGTTTTTCGCGCCGCGCGCGGGCAAGCTGCGAAAGCAGCAGCGCCGCTTCGCCCTTCGGAATGCCGCTGTCCGTCAGTAGCGTGTGCGCGGCGATCAGATCCCGATTGCGGCTCGCGCGCGGATGGTTGACCACGATCGCGAGCGCTTGCCTGGCGCGTTGCGAGCCTGATGCATCGACTGCCATGTCGGCACCCGCGAGCGCCGCAAGCGAGGCTGGATCGAGGCGCCCGATGCTCTGGGTGACCATCGACAGAATGTGCTTGACCACGATGTCGCGCTCGGCATCCTTGTGTACCTTCGCCTTGTCTTCGGCGTGCATGCCCGAGATCAAGCGCTTGCCGAACGACGTCGTGCCGTTGGCATAGCGGCGTGCATCGTCGTAGAGCGACGCATAGATACCCGCCTGCGCCTGCGGGCTGCGCAAGTCCGCAGGCAAGCCTTCGTCCTCCGGCCGCGCCTCCATCGCGCGCAGATCGTCGATCTTCGCACGGCTCGTTTGCAGCGCCGCGCGCAGGCGCTCGTCCCGCGTCTGGCCCGTGTAGTCGTGCGGGGCCAATACCGTGTCGACGTAGCGTTGAATCGTGGCGGCCTTCGCATTGCGCAGGTTTTGCCGTCCTTCGACAAACGGCTTCTTCAAATCGAGCGCTTCCTTGACCGCGTTGGTCAGGTGCCCGGATGCCGCGAGCGGCGCCAGCGCGCCGTGCGAGCCGCCTATGAGCAGCCCGCTTGCCGTCAGGCCGATGGCGGACGTGACCGACTGGTAGAGCGCGCCGTTACGTTGTTTGCCCTTGTTCTCCGCGATGCTCATGGCGGTCAATACGTCGCGGGCATGCTGCATGAGCGGATGCGCGTCGTCTCGCGCAATGCGCGAGAGCTTGCCTTTGTCGTATTGCCATTCTCCGTTGCTGTTTTTCGTCAGCAGCAGGTTGTCGACCTGGTTGGGGATCGGCGCGCCCGGCGGGCATTTTTCGGGGTGCTCGAAGCGTTCGACGTCGGCGGCGAGCATCGCCTTGACCTTGTTTTCGTAACGGCTATGAATCGAATGCGCGGCGGCGGCGTTCGAGCCCGAGGCCAGCGCGTTCACGAGGTCGGTGGCGGGCGCCGCGTCGTAGCCGAACTGTCCGTGCGCGGCCGTCGATGCGCCGTTCAGGCCGTCTTTCGCGGGCCGCTTGGCGGCGAAGGCCGTCAACGTCATGCCTTTGCGGTTGACGCCCATCGCGTGCGCGAAATCGGCGAAGCGCCGGCCCTTGCCGCCGGCACCCGGCACGAATGCGCCGATGTCGTCCACCCCGGGCTTCTGCGCCGCGATAGCCGCCGCGGGCCGGGGAGCAGCGGGCGGGCCTTCCGCGCACGGGCGCTTGCCGAGGCTGCCGAGTTCGTCCATGAGCGCGCCGGCACTTGCGCGCCGGGTCGGCGCCAGCGCGGGTTTCGCTCCCGTGGAGGGGCCGGGGTCGCTCGGCGTGCGGGTGAGGGCGGCGGATTCGATCGCATGCGACCGGAACTCGAGCTTGGGTGGGGGCGCCATGATGTTCTCGACCAGGAGACAAGATGGACTGGACTGTGCGGGCCGGTCATGACACTCCCGTGAACCGCGCGAAGCATCGTCCGGATTGGCGAAGCGGGTTCGCGGCGGCATGCCGCCGAGCCGGCTCGCGGGTGTCGCTCATTCGGTTTTCGCGGTGCGGCTTCGCGCGCGCGAACGCTTTCGCATCCGCATTCATTAGATTGGAACGAGGGCCGCCTTCACGCGGTTCGGTGTCGCGCGTTTCATCGAACGCGCGTTTCGTTCACGATCAAGGAGAAAACGAATGAGCTTCATCGGCAATATTGTGAAGAGCGTAGTCGGGGATGTCACCAAGGCTGCCGGGGGTGTCCTCAATGGTGTCGGCAACGCGCTGCACGGCGCGGCGACGTTCGGCAAGGGGCTGCTGAGCGGCAACCCGAAGGAAGCCCTTGCGGGGGCGGGGGCCATTGCGAAGGGCGGGCTCGAGGCGCTCGAGGGCGGCACGGCGCTCGCGGAAAACCTGACGCCGGAGGGCGCCGCTACCGCGCTCGCGTTGGCGGGCGGCAAGGAGGCGGTGCGAACGCTGACCTCAGGCACGGGCGCAGCCTGATGCACGGACGGTGACGAGCATGATGGAGCTTCTTACCGAACTGCCGGCCGATGCGCCGGCCATCGCGCAGGCGATCATCGAGCATATCGAGGCCAACGAGCTGGACGAGGCCGAGGCGCTGCTGGCGCGCATGCACGATGTCTACCCCGAAACGCGCGAGGTGCACGTGTTCGCCGTGACGATCGCGTTGGTGCGCGGGCGTCCGCACGAAGCGTGGCAGATCGTGAACGGATTGCCCGACGATCGCGCGCCCGAACTGAAGGCAATCTGTCTGAAAGTCCTCGATGATCCGTCGTGGCATGGCTATGCGACGGCGCACGAGGACAGTAGCGATCCCTACGTGCGCCTTGCCATGCGGCGCCTGCTCGAAAGAGACTGATGGCCGCTGCCGGGGCCTTCGGCCCCGCTCGGCGAATCCCATCGCGTCGTTTCCCTCGAATCCGTGTCGTCCATGTATTGCCGATGAGCGGCGTTGTCGCGCGGCGGGAAATGCCGGGCAAAAAAAGCCCGCCCGGACATCGGGCGGGATCGTGCGCGCTTCAAACGCCCCGGGGGGCGGACGCGTTCGCGTTCACAGACCTTGCGCGAGGAATTGCTCGGCGTACTTGTTGCGGTTTTCCATTTGCGGATCGGTCGCCTGTTCGTAGTCCTTGTCCCAGACCAGTGCCGCTTGGTCCGCCGTCGTCGTCTGCTTGATGTCCGTGATCGTCTTGCTGTACGTCGTGTCGAGTTCCTGATTCATGAAGCCGATGTTGGCTTCGAGGCTGCCCGGGTCGAGTCCGTGCTCCTTCGCATAGTTGATTTCGCCTTGTTTGCGCGTGCCGCCCCATTGCGCAAGACCCCAACCGTTGGCGTTGTCGTCCGCGAAGTTGCCGGAGGGCGCGCCTGTCGCTCCGCCTTGATTGACGTTGCCTTTCAGCCCGCTTTCCTGCTGCAGGTTGCCGAGCACGCCGGCGACCTGCGCGTCGGTCAGGCCGTAGCGCGATTTGAGGTCCTGTGCGATGGCGTGCGCGGCGTCGCCGCCCGATACAGTGGGTAGCGTGTTGCCGCCGCCGTGGCCGCCGCCACCGCTTCCACCGCCGCCTATTCCCGGCGCCGCGCCGCCACCGCCCTGGCCGCCACCGCCGCCGCTCACGCCAGCGGGTGCGGCGCCGCCACCGCCGGCATAGGCGGGCGGCGCGGAGTACGAAGGCGTACCGCCGCCGACGCCGCCCACACCACCCGCATCGCCTGAATTCTGGCTGGAGGGATCGAGAATCTGCTTGATTTCTTCGATGAGCAACTCGAGCAGTTGTGCGAGCTGCGATTCGTTCGTGCCGCCGCTGCCGCCGACATCGTCGATGCCGTTCAGATAACCGGCGTTATAGCCTTGCACTGCCGTGGTAGACATGATTTTCTCCGCGTGAGAATGACGTTATTCATCAGCTGCCGATGGAGGGCCGATAGCGGCCGCCTGCGAAACCTAATTTATTGCCCGGCGCTTACAGCGCGTTGACGGATGCGAAGCCGTCGCCGGATTGCCGAACCGCCGAACCGGGCGGCGGCCGCGATGCCGATGCAAGCGGCTTGCGGCAGGCGAGCCGCCGCGCCACCGATGCGGCCACCTGCACGAACCTTCGTCGTTTCGCTAGCTCGGCGCGGCCCGTGTGTTCAGGCGGTCGTGCGATGCATCACGCCGAGTTCCATCGCGTTGTCGGCGTCGACCGTTCGCCGCTCGTTCGACCGGTTCGACGGGCTCGACGTGCTCGCGGCAAACGGCAGGCATCCCGCGATGATGAGCAGTGCACCCAGCGCGTTCTCCGTGAAGTTCTTATCGCCGGCGGACCAATCGCTTCTCCCCCCCACGGCGTGATTGACCACGGCGGTGGCCGCATAAAGGGAGAGGAACAGGCTGAGACGCGCGATTCCCGCGCCGGCCGCCTTGTCCCCGAGCTGCCTGGCCGTGCTGGTTTCGGAGGTGTCGATCTTGCCCCAGCTCAGGCGCAGCGACTTCAGTTCATCGAGCGCCTTGCCCGTGAAGCCGTGCGTCGAGATTTCCGAGGCCACGCGTCCCCCGATCGCATCCAGCCCCTCGCCGGCGGCATTCGCTGCCGAATAGCCGAACAGGCCTTTGATCGCTGCGTTGGTCTTCGTGTGGTGAATGAGGCTGTCGACGTAGGACGTGGCCGACCATTGCGAGCTGGCCTGCGCGGTGTTCACGGCGAGCTGGTTTCCGAAATACGGAACGCCGTTGAGCGCCTGACCTCTGACGGGGTGCTCGTAGCCGGCGTCGTGATTGCCTTCGAGCGGGCGGAACACGTTGATCACGTCGCGCGCCAGGTATGCGTACGATTTGATCGCGCTAGGCAGCATGCCGGCGAGCTGCCCAAGATGCCCGTTGCCCTCGTCGTTCTTGCCGGCATGGGCGGCGAGGCCCACCGTCGTGATCAGCGCGATGAGCTGCGCACCGTGGCCCGCGTAGGTTTTCGTGTCCGCGGCGCCGGTGTGATACTTGTGCAACATCGCGACCAGGTTGCCCATCGCCGCCGCCGTGAACAGCGAGGCCGTGATGACGCCGCGTGTTTCGGGCCCGGCGCCGGTCTTGTCGAGGACGGCTTCGGTCGCCATCGAGCACAACTCCCGGAACAGCGTGGCGCCGCCGGTTGCGACGAATTCATGACTGAACGCGTTGACGAGGTTGGCCGTCCACCCTTTGAGCGGTTGCGCGGCGCCGTAGGGGTTCCGAGTCAGCATGTCGCCGACGTTCGAGATGAACGACCGGATTTGTCCCGGCCGGGACAGCGCGGCCGACAGGTGGTCGCTGATCGCGGCGGCCGATGCCGGACGGGTGTCTTCGGGTTCCGCGACCGCCGAGATATCCTCGGCCACCGATGTCCCGGCGGCCAGCGTGCGGGTTTCCAGTGCTATCCGGGACGACGAGCTCGGAACGGTCGCTTCGGGCCGGATTTCGGCATCCTGAATGTCGATGTCGTGCGCGACGCGGTGAGGCGCCGCGAAGCTGGCCGGATTCGGGGAGAGCGGGCTTCGGGGCGTCGTGTCGTGTCCCTCGGGTTTATGTTGATCGAAGACGGGGCTGGACGGAGCGGATGAGGAAGCGTTCGATGCGGCGCGGTGGAGCAACGCCGGGTTCGCCCCCTTGTCGAGCGGCAGTGGGCTGCTCGAGCGGGACGTCTCGGGCATTTTGCCGGCAGCGCTCGTCCTTGCCTCGTCCACGAGCGCGGGCGGCTCTTTCGGGAGCGGCACCGGGCTGGCCGAACGGGACGTCGCGGGTTTCGATTCGGCCTCGCTCGTCGTCGCGGCTGTCAGCCCCGTGGCGTCCTTCTCGTGCGGCAGCGGGCTGCCCGAACGCGACGTGGCCGGTTGCTTGCCGGCAGCTTTCGTTTCCACCAGCTCCTGATGTTGAACGGGCGCCGCACTGTCGTGCTCCGATGCAGGCGTGTGTGGCTGCGGTTCGTCGTGTACGGGCAATTCTTCGCTCGACTGCCCGCCCCCCGACAAGTCGAGCACCGGCACCGTCTCGTCTCCCAGGGCTGCACGTTGAGCGCTCAGCTTGCCCGAACCGGGCAGCGACCGTGAGCCGCCACCTTCGCGACCGATCGCGGCGCCTGACGACGATGACGCGCGCGGAGGCAGCGAGTTGCGCCTGACCGGCAACGGTGCCGGTAGCGCCGGCGAAGGGGGCTGCGCCGTCCCGGCCGGTTGCGATGTCGTCGAAAGCGGGCCCGCCGGCGCCGGTGCATCGGTGCCGGTGTGCGCCGGAAAGGCCGGCGCATTGCTCAGCGCGCCGAGCAATGCGCCGCCGGAGGGGCGCGGGCCGGTCATCGATGCGCTTCGTTGGCGCGGGGCAGGCGCGGGCTGCGTGTCGTTGCGCGGGAGGTCGAGCGATGATGACCGTACTTGCGTGCTGTTGCTGATCGTCATGACGTTTCCTTTCGGTTGATTTCGATCGTTCGACGTCGCCTCGCGACAAAGGCCTCGATGGACTTGCGCGCTGCCTCATCGCGTCCAGGCGGTCGACGTGCGTTCGCCCGTCGATTCCGTCTTCGCGCTTTGCGAACGTGGGTTCTCGTGTTGGAAAGGTAAAACGACATGACGGTGGCAGCCTGCCGATTCCGAAGTGGCGTGCAAAAACACGCACGTCGATGCCGGCGCCGGTGCGACGACCGCGGATCCATTTGCGCACTTCATCGCACTTGCCGCATGCGCGCTTCGCAATTTCGCTCGCCGCGTCGCGTCGCTAGCGTTGCGCAATGCCGTGGCGCATAAGCTTGTGCTTGCATTCCTCGATATCGCTCCGCGTGAGTGGGATGCGGGGACCGTGCCGCACCGACATCGAGCGATGTTGCTGGCGACGGAAATCGTCATGTCACTCAAGGAGTTCGCCATGAACAACTTAGGAATTCGGCCGGGGATCGTCCAGTCCACTGTCGCGAAGTTCGAGGAAGGGACGAAGAACGGTGCGGCCGACGGCGCGCAAAAGCAATCGCCCGCGCGCAGCAAAGGCCAACTGGACGGGCTGTCCAGCTTCAAGGGGGCCGACGGCGCGCCGCCACCTCCGCCTCCGCCGCCCCGCAACTTCGCCAGCCTGCCGGGGCGCGCGGGGAACGTCGGTGCACAGTTTCTGAGTTCGGCGCTTCATGCCGGAAGTCACTTTCTGCCGCCCGGCGTCGCGTCCACCGCAATGCATGCGGCGGGTGACATGGTGCGTCCATCGGCCCTCGGCGCAGGGGACCCCGTGACGCAAATGGCGGCGATGCAAAACGACTTCATGAAGCAGCAAAGCGAGATGACGCGGCTCAACAACGCGAACACGTTGGCGGCCGCTGTCAACCAGCAGTCGCAGGAGCTCACATCGGCGCTGGCGTCGGTGGGTAACAAGGGCGCCAGCAACATTTCGAACGCCGCGAAGGGGCAGTAACGGCGACGGCGGGCCGCGGCGTTGTCGCGCGCGGCTCGCGAACGACGCGGTTCGTCCACGCGTCCTGCCTGCCTCGTTCCTGCTTCGTCCCCGCGCTTCGCGCTTGCCTTGGCGCTCGCCATACGGGACGACTTCCTCATGCAACGTCGCTTTCCCTGTTGATGACGTTCGCGGGCAGCCGGGTCTCCCGGCTGCTCCTGCTCATCCTACTGCCCGTCATCCGCCAGCTTCATGCGCTCGACGATGCGTTCCACCGAACGCGCGTAGCGATCGCGCTCGGCAGGTGTCTCCGAATGGTACGCACCGATCGCCGCCCAGGTGTTCCCGTACTTGACCATCATCTTGTGCAGGTGCCACGCAGCCACGTAGACGCTCGAGCAGGGGTTCATGAGGTCGTCCGCCGAGACGCCGTAGCGCGACAGCAGCGGAAGGTGAATCGAGTTGATCTGCATCATGCCGTAATCGGTCGAACCGTTCCGGTTGCGATGGCGCGCGTTCGCGTTGCCATGCGATTCCTGCCACGCGATCGCGCGCAGCACGACGGGGCTCACATGTTGATAGGCCGCGGCCGCCGCAAAGCAGTCGAGGGTCTGCGCGTGCACTTCGGCGGGCCGCGCGGACAGAACGGCAAGCGCCAGCACGAGCGCCGGCCTGGGTATGAATAGTCGCATCATGGATCATCCGGTATCCGGTAAGAGCAGCGGTGCGGGAATCGCTTCGCACCGACGTGCGAATGAAAACGCCGTCCGACCCACGCGTGTGCGTTTCGTCGGACGGCGTTGGCGGAAAAAAGCCGCGGGCCGGCCGTGTTACCGATCGGGAGTGCAGGCGCTTTGGCGTCGCACACCGCTGCCCTCAGCGGCCCATCGTCTCCGAGGGCGCTTCCTGGAACACGCGCCGGTAGCCGTTGACCAGCGTCGAACGATGGCGCACGCCCCACTTGTTCGCGACGTCGAGCACGCGCGTGGCCGGTGCGCCGTCGTCGAGCAGATCGTCGCGAATGCGCTCCATCCGCTGGCGCCGGATCAGCTCGCTCGGCGACAGCCCGAGGTGGTTCTTGAACGCGGCCTGCATCGCGCGCTCCGTCACGCCCACATGCGACGCCACTTCGCGCACCGAAAGGTCCTTTTGGTCGAGGTTGTCCATCAGGTAGCGATAGGCGCGGCGGTATTTCGCCGGCAGGCGGGCGCTCACGTCGTCGGAGCGCTGCGCCGCGCGCGATGCCTGCATGTGATCGGCCGCGGCGGGCATCGACATGCTGTCCGCGCGCACGTGCTGAATCGAGGCGAGCGCGTAGCGGCCGTAGAACTGCGCGAATTCCTGCGTGCGCATCTGCTGCTGCATGATCTTCGCGCGGCAGTAGAGGTAGTCGAGGTACCAGCGCGCATGCTGGCTGCCTTGCGAATTCGCCGCGCCGGACGCATCGAGCATCGCTTCGGCCAACGGCGTCGCGTGGCCGGCGATCGCGGCCAGCGTGATTTCGAGGCACAGGCTGCGGTGATAATCGTTGAGGCCGGCCTGGCGGCTCCAGCTCACGTATTGCTTGAGCGTTTCGCCCGCGCTCGTGCGGCCGTCGGCCAGCGACACGAGCCGGTTCAGGTGCGAGAGTCGTTCGGCCAACAGCGGCAGCACGGTCCCGGCGGGCTGCGTGCCGGGTACCGGCGCCTCGCCCGGCTCGAACTCCGCGATGGCCGAGCGCCAGTAGATGTGGTCGGCGAGTCGCTCGGCGCCGTGCAGTTCGTGCTGCGCGAAGAGGTCCCGCCGCAGCGACTCCACGAGGTAGCGCCAGCGGCGATCGTCATGCGTTGCCGCCAGCGCGGCCAGTTCGCCGAGGCGATGGCACGCCGCCTGGATCAAGCCCAGATGAAACGAAACGAGTGTCGCACCGACGAGGCTGTCGAGACGTTGGCGTGGCGTGGCCGCCTTTTCCTCGCCGACGCGCTTGAAGCAACTGAGCGCGACGTTGAACTGGTTGCGGAACAACGCTTGCCAGCCGGTATTGCGGCACGACGCGATACGCAGATCGTCGCGATGCGCGCGAATGGCTTTTTGCGCGCGGCGATACGTTTCCTCCGCTTCTTCATGGCGGCCGAGCATCAGCTCGAGGTCGGCGCAGACTTGCAGCTGTGCGTAGCCGGGCTGGGCTTGCGCCGTGTCGGTATCGGCATGGCGTGCGGCGTGGCGGACAGCGTCGAGAAACTGGCCCTGGAGCATTTTCGAGGCGACGTCCGCAGGGGTGTCGTCGAAAGCGAGGGCCGAGGCGGCGGCGAAGTAGATCGTTGAGAACATGTCGTGCTCCTGACTCGATGAGCGATGCGTTAAGCGGCGTGAAACGATTCGTGAAGCCGTGAGCGCATGTTTTCATCGCGGGCCGATTTAAGCGCGTGTTTGTGATGGTTTGTTACCTTCGGTTCGGCATCGGCGGTGGCCGGAGAGGGCGGCGCCGCGGCGGACTTTCACGCACGAGCGGCAGGCCTGCGTCGCGATTGTTTGGTGATTTGTTACGTTTGTTGCCGCGGTGCGGTAGCTGGCGCGGTGCACGGCGATGGCACGCGGGACGTGTTCGGTCTATGGATCCGGCAGACCGAAGGCGCGCGTTCTGGCTGCGCGCGGTCGACGACGTGAAACTGCGCGGCGTGCAGGACATCCTGATCGCGGTGGTCGACGGCCTGAAGGGCTTCCCGGAAACGACGGTCGAGACCGCTTCCCGGCGGATGAGGCAGCGCTCGAACGGATCTGGATGGCGCTGCGCAACGTCCTGACCAGGTGAACCGGTTCCCGGCACGATTGGAAGCGCGCCATGAATCGGTTCGCGCTTGTTTATCCAGAACGATTAAACATTGGAGTTTGAATCTCAATCCGCGTCACACGCGGAATTCCGGATACCTCGCGCACGGCACCCAATTGGCGACTCGCCCGCGAACGGCGCCATAGCACATCATTGTATCTGGCATATTTCCACGGGCGGCCATTCCGTGATTCGCGTCAAAACGTCCAAAAAATACGTGGAAGCGGCCGCAGCGCCTTGCTGGGCGGGGATTGTGCCGCGAGGACGACGCGTTCGCGCCAGTGCCTGTATCATCCATGCCGGCCGAGAAAGAACGATTTTCCGAGAGTATTTTTTTACTTAAAGGCGCGGTGTGCTTTGCCGTAAACACCCATTGATCTGTAGTGATATCCTTACGCGTCGTTACTGTTTTCTTACACAATTTCTTTCGAATTCCTGACGCCTTTCGGTACTGCTTTTAGGGCGGCTATTGGCATGGTTCAAGCAGATTGAAAAGAACGTGGCAACAAAAAAAATAGAGCTTCCGGCGCATCCGAGGTGCGTGAGCGACAAGCGGTGGAGCCGGGCGAGGGCGAATGTCTGGATAGCGGCGATGCCGCCGGCAATTCGGGCGCTGCTGGGCGGCGTCTGGTTCGCCTGCACGGTCGCGCACGCTTCCGATCAGCAAGTCATCGTCGACGGCGGGCAGCGCCTGGGCGGCGTCGTGCGCACGGGCGGCCATGACGTTCCGTTGCTGCGCGCGCTCGAGCAGATCATGCCGACGAGTTACAGCATCAATGTGCCGAACGCGGGCGCATGGGCCGACGCGCCCGTGAGCTGGCGCGCCGGCTCGTCGGTCGTGCACGCGCTCGGCGAGGTGCTGTCGGTCGATCCCGCGCTGCAGGCGCGCATCGATACGGATATGCGCTTGCTCTCGGTGACTGCGCACGCGCGGCGCGCAAACGTTGACGCGCCGCAGCCTTTCCCGGCGGCGGCCGGCGCGGCGTCGCGCATGAACGGTGCCGCCACGAATGCGTCTTCCACCTTGCCCACGGGCGCGGCGGCGATGGCTCCCGCGGCGGGGCCTGCCATTGGACAGGCGCAGACCGTGGCGCAGGCGCGCGTTTCGACGTCGATGCCCGCAACACCGGTATCGGCTCGCACACACGCGGCAGCATTGGCGGTCCCGCTCGTGCCGGCACCCGCACCGGCACCGGCACCGGCACCCGCACCCGCACCCGCACCCGCACCCGCACCCGCACCCGCACCCGCACCCGCACCCGCACCCGCACCCGCACCCGCTCTGGTGATGTCGCCCGCACCGGCAGCCGGGCCGGCCATGCCGGCATCGGCACCGGCACGTGTTTCAGCACCGCCGCGAGCGCAGGTACCCACGCCGGCAAAGCGTGACGCCATTGAGCCCCCGCTGCTCGCCGCTACGCAATGGGCGTCCGGCCCGGGCTCGCCGGCGCCGTCGTCGGCGCCCACCGCCACGCCGGCGTTCGCACCCGCGGCGCCGCCCGAGCGCACGGAGTGGCAGATGCGCCTGTCGGACGGCTCCGTGCGCAACGCGCTCGCGCGCTGGGCGAGCGAAGCCGGCTGGCAATTCATTTGGGACGTGCCGACCGATTTTCAGGTCGACGCGACGGCCACGATACACGGCACGCTCGCCGAAGCGCTGCGTCAGGTGACCAATGCGCTCGCCGGCTCGCAGGTGCCGATCCAGGTGGTCTTGTACCAGCGCAACCGCGTCATGCGCGTCGTTCCCAAAGGAGCAAGTTGATGAGCGTCCTCCGTCGTCCTTTCGTCATCCTTGCCGCAAGCCTGTCGCTGCTCGCGGGGTGCACCGGTCTCCTGGACAAGATCGAGCGCAGCTCGCAGGCCGATACCGCGCGTGCGGGGCAATTGCTCGGCAAGCTCTCGAACGGCGACAACCGCGCGGTGCCGGGCAGTGACGACGTCATCGTCAAGGACGAACTCTGGCTTTCGGGCAAGACGATCAAGCTCGCGACGAAATCGACGCTGCCGAAGCTCTTCGACGAGCCGGCGAGCTTCGACGGCACGGTCGATTCGCTGCGCATGTTCGCCGATCGCATGTCGCGCCTCGCGCACCTGCCGGCCAAGGTTGCGCCGGGCACGAGCGAAGCGGCCGCGCGCGCGACGCAGACCGCGGTCGATACGGGTGGCGCCGGCGCCTATCCCGGCGTGCCGCCGCTGCCCCCCGGCCTGCTGCAGGGGCCTGCACCGAGCACGAGCGCCGCGACGGTGGTCGCGCGCGTGCCGAGCGTATCCTCGCCCGTGCGCATCGCGTATTCCGGCGGCACGCTGCGCGGGCTGCTCGACACGGCATCGGCTCGCTTCGGCGTCTACTGGAAGTACGAGGACGGCGCGATCGTCTTCTTCTACACGGCCACGCGCGTCTATCAGGTCGTCGCCATTCCGGGCGACTCGAAGCTGGATACGAACGTCGTGAGCGGGGCGAGCAACAGCGGCGGCGCGTCGAGCAACAGCGCGGGGGCGGGCGGATCGGGCGCCGGCGGCGCGGGCATCGGCGGCGGAGGCGGAGGCGGTGGCGGGACGTCCGGTTCGCCCTCCGTGTCGTCGGACAACACCGCGAATATCACGATGAACGCGCAGCTTTCGGTGTACAACGGCTTGCAGACGGCGATCAAGGCGATGCTCTCTCCGGTAGGCTCGGTCATCACCTCGCCCGCCACGGGCTCGATCTCGGTCACCGATACGCCCGATGTGCTCGAGCGCGTGGGCGAGTTCATGGAGCAGCAAAACCGCGTGCTCGCGCGGCAGGTGCTCGTCAACGTGACGGTGCTCTCGGTCACGCTTTCCGCGCAGGACAGCTACGGCATCAACTGGCACGCGGTCTATCAGGCGCTCGGCACGCAGTTCGGTATCACCACCGCGTTCACGAGCATGATCCAGAACCCGAGCGAGCTCTCGGCCACGGTGATCACACCGTCGAGCCGCGCCTCGAGCACGACGGCCATCATCGATGCGCTTTCGACCCAGGGGACGGTGCACCGCAAGACCTCGGCGTCGATCACGACGCTCAACGATCAGCCCGTTCCGGTGCAGGTGGCCGAGCAGCAAGGCTATCTCGCGCAGATCTCGACGACCAACACCGTCAACGTCGGCAGCCAGACGTCGCTCACGCCGGGCACGATCACGACCGGCTTCAACCTCACGGTGCTGCCGCACATCCTCGACGACGGCACGATCATGATGCAGTTCTACAGCAACATTTCGTCGCTCGTGAACCTTGCGCCGTTCGGCCCGGCGAACCAGCAGATCCAGCTGCCGACCGTCGATACGCGCAACTTCCTGCAGCGCATCGCGGTGAAGTCGGGGCAGACGCTCGTCATCAGCGGCTACGAGGGCATCACCGATCTGGATAACCGGCAAGGCGTCGGCCATCCGTCGAACTACGCGATGGGCGGATTCAACGCGTCCGGCACGCGCGAGGTGATCGTCATCCTGCTGTCGCCGATCGCGATCAACGGCGCTTGACGCGCGCTCGGGCACAGGAACCGTCATGGCGACGCAAGTCATCCAGATCGGCCGCCAGCGTTTCATATGCGGCCTTTTCTGGCAATCGCTCTCGCGCCGGCACGCGCTGCGCGCGGAGGCCGTGGAACTCGCCGCGCGCCTGAATTTCGATGCGATGGTGCTGCGTATCGACCGCACGTTCGCGGGCGCGGGTTTCGCGAGCACGCGCGAGGGCGCGCAACTGGGCTTGCCGTCGCTCGGCGCGCTCGTGTCGAAGACGATCGCGGCCGAAGGCGCGTTCTACGACGGACGCCAGCAGCCGGCGCCCAACTGGCTCGGCGCGTTTCATCTGCCCGACGGGCGCTGGGCCTACTTCGCCGTGCGCGACGGCGCGTTTTTGCCGAACGGCGACTGGATCGGTTCCAGCGAGGAAGTGTTCGAGCGGCTGCACGGCGATTACAGCCTCGGTGGCTGGAACGTCGTCATCGGCGATCCGCAGCTGGAAGTGCAGGGGTTCCACAACTTCTACGCGCGGCGCATCGAGGACATGATCCCGCGGCGGGGCGGCAAGCCGCATTTGCCGCGCTGGCTCAATCTGTCGCGTGTCTCGCGGCGCGCACCGCGGCGCGAGGTGCTGATCGCCGCCGCTGCGATCGTGGTGGCAGCCGCGGTGGCGGCCGGCATCGTCGCGTACCGGCGCCACCGCATGGAACTCGAGCGGCAGCAGGCGTTCGAGCGGATGCGCGCGGAGCTCGCGCTGCATCCGCCCAAGCCCGCGGCACCGCCCGAAGCGCCGCACCCGTGGGCCAGCGAGCCACGGCCCGATGCGTTCGTTCGCGCGTGCCTCGATCACTTCACGCACCTCGCGCCGGGCGGCTGGGAACTCGACGACTACGTTTGCCGCGCGTCGAACGTCAGCTACAGCTGGTCGCGGGGTGGATCGAACGTGGCGATGTTGATGGCGGCGGAGCCGCGCGCGACGATCGACGGCAACGGCGAGCATGCGAGCTACGTGGAGCCGCTGGCATTGCCCGTGGGGGGAGACGAAGTGCTCGAGGGCGTGCGCGGCGTGCGCTTGCGCATGCTTTCCGCCTTCCAGTTGCTGGGCATCGGCCTGACGTTCACGCTGCAGCCGGCAAGCGCGCCGCAGCGCAGCCTCGCTTCGCAAACGCTGGACCGCCTGCACCCGGGCGGCGAGCCGCCCCCGGCGCCGCGCTGGCAGACCTGGCGCATGTCGGCGCAACTGGACGACGTGCGGCCCGACAGCCTCATCAGGTATCTCGACGAGCCGGGTGTGCGCGTCGAGACGCTTTCATACAAATCCGGGCAGTGGACGCTCGACGGAGTGCTCTATGAGAAATGACGCTGCATTGACCGTACTGGTGCTCGCCTGCTGCGGGGCGTGGCCGTTGGCCGCGTTCGGCGAGGCCGGCGCCGCAACTGCCACGGCCGCCGCGCCCGCTGAAGCGGCGCCGCGCATGAACGTCGTTCCGACGCCGGCCGCCGTGCAGGCAGCCAACGAACTGATGCGGCTACAAGAGGAAACGATGATCCTCAAGGCCCAGCTGAAAAAGCTCGACGCGCAGGCGCAGGTGGCGGAGCGGCAAGAAGCGCTGCATCGGATGGGCAGTACCGTCTCGTCGTATTCGGACGTGTCGCTCGTGGCGACACAAGGGCTCGGCAAGAGGCTCGGCGCAACGGTGGCGACGAGCGACGGCGCGGAGTTCGACGTCGGGCCCGGCGATACGCTGCCCAACGGCATGCGCGTGGCGGCCGTTCGCCCGGGTGCGATCGTCCTCGCATCGCAAGACGGACGGCGCACGACGCTGACCGTCTCCGCGAGCGCGCGGCAGCAGCCCGCGCGCAGCGTAGCGTCGACAGGCTCGCCCGGCGTGCCGCCGGTGCCGACGCTGCCTGCTTTGCCGATGTCTGCGAGGTGACGCGATGAGTTCGTCTCCGACACCGCCGGGCAAGACGCCCAAAAGCGTGACGCCGCTGATTCTCTCGCGCGCCGTGAAGCCGATCGAAACCGATCCGTCCGTGACGCACGTTCAGCCCGCGGCCCCGGCCGCGCCGGCGCTCGCGCCCGTTGCGCGGGCGCGCGAGCCGGTGCTGAGCGCCGTGGCCGCTGCCGCCGCCGCTTCGGTGCAGCCCGCGCAAACGGCGTCGCAAAGCCAGCCGCCGGGGCAGGCGCTGCCGCTCGCCGCCGTGGCGCGCCCGCTTTCCGACAGCGGCGAGTTCGCCGCGAGCGACGAGGAGCGCAAGTTTCTCTGCCTGCTCGACGACGGCACGCTGCTCGTGGCCGAAGGGCACGAAATGAATCCGTTCGTGCTGTCGTACTGCGCGAGGCTCGAACGGCTCAATTGCCGCTATACGACGCGGCTCGTGGCGCTCGATGCGATCAGGCGCAGCTATCAGGGCCCGCGCCGCGACGGCAGCGCCGAGCGCATCGATCACACGCAGATGCAGGTCGTCGCGAAGAACCTGATCGCGCGGGCGTGCGATGCGCGTGCGTCGGATATCCATATCCGTGTGAACCGCTTCAGCACGGAGATTCTGTTTCGCATCCACAACGAACTCGTGCGCATGTCGGAGCAGACGCGCGAGTACGGCGAGCGGCTGCTCGCCACGCTTTATGCGGCGATGTCGAGCGTATCGGACAACACCTACAAGCCGAACGAGCGCCAGGACGCGGCCATCGGCGATCGGGACAAGCTGCCGGACCGGCTTTTCGGCGTGCGGATCGCGACGGCGCCCACGAGCGTCGGCAGTGTCATGGTGCTGCGGCTGCTCTACAACGATGCAGGCGAGGCGACGGCCCTGACCGAGCTCGGCTTCACGGTGGCGCAGGCGAACGCGTTCGAGCTGCTCGCGCAGCAGCCGCACGGCATGAACATCATCAGCGGCCCGACCGGCTCGGGCAAATCCACGACGTTGCAGCGCGTGCTGACGAAGCAACTGCGCGAGATGGCCGGCTCGATCCACGTCATCACCGTGGAAGATCCGGTGGAGTACCCGATCGAGGGCGCGGTGCAGACGCCCGTCGTCAACGCGCCGACGGAAGAGGCGCGCTCGCTCGCGTTCGCCGCCGCGATCGCGAATGCGATGCGGCTCGATCCCGATACGATCATGATCGGCGAGGTGCGCGACCGCGCATCGGCGCAAAGCGCGTTGCGCGCCGCGATGACGGGCCATCAGGTCTGGACGACGGTGCACGCGAACGGCGCGCTCGCGATCGTGGACCGTCTCGTCGATCTCGGCTTGCCGATCGCGATGGTGACGGACGAATCGCTCGTCACGGGGCTCATCAGCCAGCGGCTCGTCAAGCTGCTGTGTCCGCACTGCTCGCGCCCGCTGGCCGAGTCGATGGCGCAGCTCGACATGGGGCTCGTCGCGCGCGTGAAGCGGGCCGTCGGCGCGCGGTTCGACGCGGTGCGCGTGGCCGGGCCCGGTTGCGCGCATTGCAAGAACGGCACGGTCGGCCGGACCGTGGTGGCCGAGGTCGTGCGCACCGACGCGACGTTTTGCGAATTGCTGCGCGCCGGGCGCAAGCCCGATGCGCACGCGTACTGGCTCGGCGAGCTCGCGGGGCAGACGGTCGCGCAGCACGCGCTCGAAAAAGTGGCGGCGGGCCTCGTCGATCCGCGCATGGCGGAGCGCGTGGTCGGCCCGTTCATGCCGGGCAGCGGGGGGCGGCCGCAGCCGCTCGGGAGCGGCTATGGCACTTGAGCTCAACCGGCGCTGGGCGCGCCTGCAGCTCACGACGCAGGCGCGCCTGCGGCTCTATCGCAAGATCGCGAAAATGCTCGCGAACGGTTTGCCGTTGCTCAAGATTCTCGAGGAACTCGAGTTGCGTGCGTCGCACGAGGGCCGCAAGCCGAACGAGCCGCTGGCATTGACGCTCGCGGACTGGCGCAGCGTCGTGCAAAACGGCGGCATGCTGGCCGAGGCAATGGCGTGGTGGGTGCCGCATACCGAACAGATGATCGTCATGGCCGGCGAGCAGTCGGGGCGCCTGGAGGCCGCGCTGCTGAACGTGTGCAACGTCGTGCAGTACAGCCGCCGGATCCGCACGGCCATCGTCGGCGGGTTGACCTACCCGTGCGTGATCGTGGCGATGACGATCGGGTACGTGTACCTCTTCGGCCAGCTCGTGATTCCGCGCTTCGCGTCGATCGTGAACCCGGAGCACTGGCACGGCGTGGCGAAGTCGCTCTACGAGCTGTCCCGGTTCGTGCAGGGCGGCATGATCTACTGCCTCGTGGTGCTCGCGATCCTCGTCGCGGCGCTCTTTTACTCGATGCCGCGCTGGTCCGGCAACGTGCGGGTCTGGCTCGACCGCTACCCGCCTTACTCGATCTATCGGCTCATCACGGGCTGCGGTTTTCTCGTCGCGTTTTCGTCGCTGCAGGCGGCGGGCTTCACGGTCGAACGCTCGCTCGCGCGGCTCGCCACCGATGCGAAGCCGTGGCTCAGGCGGCGAATCGACGACATGCTCTTCGGCGTGAAATCGGGGCTCAACGTCGGCGAGGCGATGAAGAACGCCGGCTACCGGTTTCCTTCGGAGGAGATCGTCGACGATCTGTGCGTGTATGCCGAATACAAGGGCTTCGCCGAGGCGCTGCACGCGATCGCCAACGAATGGATGACCGACGGCGTGGAGACGATCGAGGCGCAGATGCGCGTGGTCAACGGCGCGGCGATCGTCGTGCTCGCGCTCGTGCTGTCGTGGCTGATCAGCGGCTTCTTCGGAATTCAGCAGGAAATTGCGGCTTTGGCCCGGAGTCTGCATTGAGCGTGCCGTGTAATGACGTGTAGGCGCAGTGCGAACGAACGGGTGTCGAAAGGAGAGGCACGTCTTTCTTCAGTGCCGATTGAGGAAACCAAGGAGAGCAACATGAATGTCAAGACCGTCGCATCGATTCGCGCCCGGGTGGGCAGCCGCGGGTCGCGGCGCATGCAGCGTGGCGCCACGCTGCTCGAAGCAATCGCCTATCTCGGGATCGCCGCGATCGTCGTCATCGGCGCCATTGCGCTGCTGCGCGGCGCATTCGGCAGTGCTTCGTCGAATCAGACCGCCGAGCAGGTGACGGCCATCCAGACCGGCGTCAAGAAGCTGTATATGGGGCAGACCAACGGCTACAACGGGCTGACGACGACCGTCGCCATTGCCGCCGGCATCATCCCGACGACGCTCGTCATCGACACAGCGGCAAATACCGTTACCGATGCGTGGGGTGGCGCGGTAACCGTGACGGGCACGGGCAGCGGCACCTTCACGATCGAATTCGCTTCCGTGCCGACGGACGTCTGCATCAACGCGGCATCGGCTGGCGGAACGTGGACGGCCGTGTCTATCGGCGGTGCGACGCAAACTGTGCCGGTAACGCCTGCCGCCGCTCAGGCGGCGTGTACCGGCGGTGCGAAGGACATTATCTGGACCTCCGCCTGATCGCGGCCCGAGTACCGGCCTTCGCCCCGATTGACGCCACGAGCCGCCCGCCATGTTCCTGATCTGGATCGTCGCCGCCTTCGCGATGCTGACCGGTGCCTACGCGCTGCTCGGCGCCGAGGCGGCGCCGGCACCGCTCGCGCCGTCGGCGATGGCGCTCGCGGCGAACATGAGCGCCTACCGGCAGGCCGTGGTGGCGTTCGCGCGCGCCAACCCGTCGTTCGCCGGCAGCGTGCCGGCGGCCAGCCTCGCGCCCTCCCTCGGGGCGACCGTTCCCGATCCGATGTGGCGGAACTACGTCCAACCCAATGCCGGCTATGCGGGCAGCCTGGTCGTGGTCTATGCGGCATCCGCGTCGGCCGCGGCCGCGGTCGACGGTATCGAGCAGATTGCGCAGGGCTCGGCGCTGGCCGGCGTGGCGCTCGGCGCCAACCTCGTGTCTCCGGGCAACCCGGCGGTGCCGCTGCCGGCCGCACTGGCGAACGCGATCCCGAACGGCATGCCGGTATGGATGGCGCAAGCGTATGACTGAGCGCACCCGCACCCGCACCCTTGCCCGCACCGGCATGCGGCGCCGCGGCCCCCGCGCGCGGCCGGCTCGCCGCATGTCCGGCTTCACGATGGTGGAGATGCTGGCCGTGCTTGCGCTCGCCGCATTGATGATGGCGGGCCTCGTCACGCTCACGAACTCGTCGCTCGACGATACGCGCGCGCAGCAGGCCGCGCTTTATCAATCGCAGCTGACGGCGGCCGCCACGCGGCTCATTCGGCAAAACTACACGGCGCTCGCGGCCCAGGCCACGACCACCTCGCCGGTGATCGCGAAAATGACCGGCTCGACGTATCAGCTGTCGACCTACCTTCCGAATGCGT
Organism: Burkholderia sp. CpTa8-5; assembly: GCF_017815045.1. Taxonomy (NCBI): domain Bacteria; kingdom Pseudomonadati; phylum Pseudomonadota; class Betaproteobacteria; order Burkholderiales; family Burkholderiaceae; genus Burkholderia; species Burkholderia sp. CpTa8-5. The sequence continues at coordinate 49,733 of NZ_JAGIQD010000017.1, read as the reverse complement.
TGGGCGGCACGAACCCCTATGGTCAGGCGCCGTGCCTGCTCGTCTACGCGGCGCCGGGCGGCGCCAACCCGGTGGCGTTGCAGGCGCTGCTCGTCACGGAGGGCGGCCGGACCATTCCCGATCCCGAACTCGGCTACATCGCGGCGAACGCCGGCCCGGGCGGCGGTTCGATCCAGGCGACGAACAATGCGAACGGCGCGGCCACCGGCGCCTTCGGCACCTGGAAAATCGATACGCCGAACCCGGCGAATACATCCTGCACCAACAAAAAAACAGGCACGGGCCATCTCGCGAGCCTCATTTTCTACGACGGCACGCAGGCGCAGAACGTCGACTATCTGTACCGCGTGGCCGTGCCGGGCAATCCGCAGGCGAACACGATGCAAGTGCCGATCGTGCTCGCGCGGCAGATCGACTATGCCGCCTGCACGCAGCCCGGCGCCATCGCGGCCGACGCGTCGGGCAACGTCCTGAATTGCGACGGCACGCAGAACCTCTGGGTGCCGCAGGCGGCCTATCACTGGCGCGAACCGGTGGCCGACGAAGCGGCGCTCGCGGGCGTTGCCGCGCATCAGGGCGACGTGCGGCTCACCACCGCGACGAATCGGGCCTATGCGTACCACGGCGCCACATGGCAGGCGCTGGCGGTGGACGAAGCGGGCAATCTCGCGCTCGGCAACGCGCACACCGTCGGCGACCCATGCCCGCCCGCGCCGCAGAATTCGGCCATCGCCCCCGCGTCGGCGAGCACGACGCTCGTCTCCACCGATGCGAACGGACGCGTGCTGTCGTGCCGCGGCGGCAGGTGGCAAACGCAAAGCGAAATCGAGCCGGCGTCGTCGCTCACGGGCTGTCAGCTCGTGATGGCCAACCCGAACGGCGCGGGCGATTACTCGGCCTGCACGGGCCAGCCGGCGACGAACTTCCAGTCGGGCGCCTATTCGTACAACGGCAGCAACGGTACGTACTCGTATACGTTCAGGACGACCGTCAACCTCACCAAGCCGGGGATCATCGTCGCGTCCACCTGGGCGCACCTGAACGACGGCATGTGCAACGGCCCCACCGGCAACCGGGGGCAGCTCTCGCAGAGCATCGACATCACCGACGGCGGCAACCACAACCTCGGACATACGGAGAGCCAGACGCCGACGCTTCAGGACGATTCGGGCGGGATCAACAACGCGCTGTCCCAGGCGGGCACGCCCGGCACCTACACGATCGTCGTGACGACGAACTGGGCGACGTACGCCGGTATCACGACGCCGTGGATCAGCAGCTTTTGCGGGGAGTCCGGCCAGACGGTCTGGAACACGCCCGTCGCGGCGGGCTGGACGATCAACTCCTACTACTGAGCGCCCGACCGTGAGCCTATCCATACCGCACACCTTCGCAGCACGGCCACGCACGGCGCGACCGGCGAAAGCGGCGCCATCGCGCCGGCGCCGCCTTCGCGCGGGCTCAGTGCGGCGCGAGCGTCTGCAGCATTTCGTGCAGCTCGAGCCGGTTGTAGGTCGCGCGCAGCACGTCGCGCGGCAGGCATTGCTGCTTCGATACGAGGCTGAAGAGGTGATCGTTGAGCATGCGCGACATGTTGTCTTCCTTGCGCTTCATGAACTCGGCAAGGTACGGCAGCTTGCCCGGATCGGTCAGCAGGCCGCTGATCTGCTGATTGTTGTTGAAGAGCAGTTCGCTCGCGAGCACGAAGTTCTCGCCATCCTCGGTCGGCACGAGGCATTGGCAGATCACGCCGATGAGGCAGTTCGCGAGCGCGGCCGCATAGCGCTCGCGCTGCTCGGCCGGAAAGAACGACAGCAGCCGCGTGAGCGTGCCGATCGCGCTGCCCGTGTGCATCGTCGCGAGCACGAGGTGGCCCGATTCGCCGGCCTGCAGCGCCGTCTCCGCGGTCTCGGGGTCGCGCACCTCGCCGACCATGATGACGTCGGGTTTCTGCCGCAGCGCCTCGCGCAGGCCGGCCGAGAAGCTCGGCGTGTCGGTCGGCACTTGCCGCTGCGAGACGATCGACGTGCGGCCCTCGAGTTCGTATTCGATCGGCTCCTCGATCGTGACGATGTGGCTGTTGCGCGTGCGGTTGATGTGCTCGAGCAGCGACGCGATCGTCGTCGTCTTTCCCGAGCCGGTCGGGCCCGTCACGAGGATCAGCCCCTTGGCGCTGTCGATCATCGAGCGCACGTAGGCGGGCAGGCCGAGCTTGTCGAGCGCGAGCGGCTGCAGCGGCAGGCGCCGGATCGAGATGACGAGCTTGCGGCCGCCATTGGTGCGGTAGATGTTGCAGCGAAGGCGGCAGCGCGTGAGCACGAACGGGCGATCGATCGCGCCGTGCTGAAGCTGCGCCTCCCAGTCCGGTTCGATCGACGCCAGCGTGGGCAGCATTTCGTCGTGGAGCACGGGCTCCTCGCCGACGGCGAGCCACCCGCGCGGCGCCTTGATCATGATCGGCCGGTCCTGCTCGATATGGATGTCGGTGAAAGTCTGCCGCAGGTCGATCAATTCGAGAATCTCGCGCGTCAGGTCGCGACGTTCGTGACTCGGAGCGTTCATCGTCAATGCCCTTCCTATGAAAGATAGTCGGAACTTACATGAAAACTTTGTCGATGTGTCGGAGAAGCACCGCGTGGCGGTGCGTACGCTTCATCGCGGGCGGCGCGTCATGAACTGGGCTCGCCGACTGGGCACCGTGGCCCTCGCCGCCGCGCTCGCATTCGGGGCGACCGCCCCCGTCGCCGAGGCGGCGGCCGTGCGCTGGAAGTCGTCGAGCGTCGACTACGAAGCGCAGGGCAAGGACATCAAGGACGTGCTGCGCGACTTCGGCGCGAGTCAGGGCGTCCCCACGCGCATCGCCGCCGACGTGAGCGGCACCGTGAGCGGCAAGTTCCATCTGCCGCCGCGGCGTTTTCTCGATACGCTCGCGGCGTCGTTCGGCTTCGTGTGGTACTACGACGGCGAAGTGCTCGACATCACGACGGCCGCCGAACTGCAGAGCACGCTCGTGAAGCTCGATTCGGCCGATACGGGCGCGCTGCGCGATGCGCTCGACCGTCTGCGCATCGCCGACGAGCGCTTTCCGATCGTCTACGACAGCGCGCAGGGCACGGCGCTCGTGAGCGGGCCGCCTCGCTACGTGCAGATGGTGACGAACGTGGCCTCGCGGCTCGACAACAACGCGGCGCATCGAAGCGGCACGCAGGTACGCGTCTTTCCGCTCTATCACGCGTGGGCGCACGACCGCACGGTGCCCATCGACGGCCAGCAGGTCACGCTGCAGGGCGTGGTGGCCGTGCTCAACGGCATCTACCACCCGGGCGCGGCCAAGGCCGCCGACAAACGCGGCGAGGGCGGCCGCGCGGCGAGCGGCGTGAAGCGCACCACGCCGATCAACGACGTGAACGGCAATGCGTACAACGGCCCGTACGTACCGCCGCCGGTGCCGTCGGGCGCGGCCGGCAAGGGCATGTTCGCCGGGCTCACCGGGCAGCCGTCGCCGGCCGTGGCGGCGGCGGTGGGCGAGCCGCCGCCGCCGCAGAACACGAGCACGGCGCCGGCGAGCGACGATCAACTGCCCGTCATCGTCGCGGACCAGCGCACGAACTCCGTCGTGATTCGCGATACGGCCGACCGGATGGATCAGTACGGCAAACTGATCGATCGCCTCGACGTCAAACCGCAACTGATCGAGATCGAGGCGCACATCATCGAGATCGACGACGACGCGCTGCATCAGCTTGGCGTCGACTGGACCGCGCACAACAGCCACGTCGACGTGCAGACCGGTACCGGCACGCTCGCACAGAGCACCTACAACGGCACGCTCTCCCAGAACTTCGGCCAGACGGCGCTGGCGGGCAACATGCTCGCGGCGGCGACGCCCGTGGGCGCATCGGTGGCCGCCGTGCTCGGCGACGCCGGCCGCTATCTGATGGCGCGCATCTCGGCACTGCAGCAGACGAAGGCCGCCAAGATCGACGCAAGCCCGAAGGTCGTCACGCTCAACAACATCGAGGCCGTGATGGACAACCAGACGCAGTTTTTCGTGCCGGTGTCGGGATACACGTCGGGCGATCTCTACAGCGTGTCGACCGGCATCTCGCTGCGTGTGCTGCCGATGGTCGTGGAGGAGGACGGGCGCACGCGCATCAAGCTCGACGTGGCGATTCAGGACGGCCAGCTCACCGATCAGACGGTCAGCAACCTGCCGGTGATCCAGAACAGCACGATCAACACGCAGGCGTTCATCGAGGAGGGGCAGGCGCTGCTCATCGCCGGCTATCGCGCGGACAGCGCGACGATGGGCGTGACCGGGGTGCCCGGGCTCTCGAAGATTCCGTTGATCGGCGCGCTCTTCAGGACCGACAACCGCCAGAAGAGCCACATGGAGCGGCTCTTCCTGCTGTCGCCGCGCGTCATCTCGCCGTGATGCACCGCAACCGCCCGCCCCGGGGAATGCAGGAGGCCATGTGAACGAATCCCGTACCCAGCCGCATTCGCTGCCCGACGTGCAGCCCGGGAAGCAGTCCGAGCCGCGGGCCGCCCAATCGGGCTTGCCCGCCGACGCATGCGGCGAGGGCGCCGCCGATCGCCGCCTGTCCGACGACGACGCGCGCCGCCTGCGCGGCACGCTGCGCGGGCTGCCGTGCGGGGTGATCGTGCTCGATCGCGCGGGCGCGGTCGTCCACGCGAACGCGCGCGCGCTCGAGATGCTGGCGATGACGCTGCCCGCGGGCGTCGATTTCAGCGTGGCGCTGAGCGAGCGCTTCGAGATGACGGATGTGCCGCGGTTGCGCGATCTCGAAGCGGGCCGCGAGGTACGCGTGGACGATTCGACCTTCTGGATTCAGGCGGGCCCCGCCGGTGCGTGCGCCGGTGCGGGGGCGGGCGAATCCGTCATCGCCGTGACGGACGTGACGCCGTTCGCTCGCTCGCTCGACGAGCGAGCGATGTCGCTGCGCTTTTTGCTGCACGATCTGCGCTCGCCGCTCAATTCGATCAGCGCGCTCACGCAGCTCGATGCGAGCGACCCCGACGCGTTCGAGCGTTGCGGCGGCATGCAGCAGATCACCGCGCTCGCGCAGTACGTGCTCTCGCTCGGCGAGCAGTTCATCTTCTCGTCGGTAACCGAGCATTTGCAGGCGCGCGACTTCAAACGGTTCGATCTGCGCGCGACGCTGCGCCAGATCATCTCGCAGCTGGAGGTCACCGCCGTCTATTGCGGCGTCGCGCTACACTTGTGGCTGCCCGACAGCGCGCCGCTCTGGGTGAGCGGCATGCGCAACTTCGTGGCGCGCGCGGTCCAGAACGTCATCGACAATGCCGTTCGCGCGTCGCCGCGCGGCGAGGCGGTGACGGTGTCGATCCGGCAGGCGGACGGTTTCGCCGAGGTGGTCGTCGACGATCGCGCGGGCGGGCTGCCGGGTCTCGTCGCGGGAGATCGGCTGACCGACTTCGAGAAGCTCGGCAAGCGGACGGCAACGGGCTTCGGTCTCGGGCTCAAGCTCGCCGTGCAGATCGTCGGCATGCACGGCGGCGCGCTTTACGCCGAGCTCAACGGACAAGGCGGTACCGTGTTCGTGCTGCGTCTGCCGTGCCTGAATCCCGTCGCCGCGAAGCCGCACGCGACGTCGCTCGTCGATGCCGACCGCGCGTTGCGCGCGGCGCGCGGCGAGTGAGGCGCCAGCGCGCGGCCCGTATTCGTTTGACACGCGTTGCGCGGAGTGGGCGCCGGCTCCCGCGCGGCCGTCAGAACCAAGGCTTCACTTGACGTCCTCCGCCGCCTGAAGGCGGCGGATTCCCACACCTGGCGATGCACGTCCGCATCGGAGAATGTTCAACGCAGCGTTGGTATCTCGATCATGCTCGGCACCACAGTCACTGCAGGCCCACTCTCTTATTCTCAGTCCCGCGATACCTTTCGGCCGCGTCGTGCTGTCTTTCGACCCGCACGACGAACAGGACTGGGTCGAACCGCTTTCGTCGACTTCCTCGAACGTGGCCCCGTGCGCGATCGCTTTGTAGCGGAGCTTGTTTCGGAAGGACGACCAGGATGCGTCGTAGACGCTCTTCGCCATCCTGGTTCTGGCGAGTTTTGCGGCCGACACGTTGCCAACCGCGATGTAATCGAAACGCCGCACCAGATCGAGCGCGAGCTTGTGCTGGAAGTCGGCGCGGGCATTCGCGACCTTGGCGTGCAGCTTCGCGATATGCCGCTTGTGCTTTCGCGCCCGCTGCGCTTTCGCCAGCTTTTCCGCCGCGCGTCGACCGAACGGGTCATTGGGCAGCTTCTCGCCGGTCGAAAGTGTGGCGAAGTCTTTCAGGCCGAGATCGATGCCCACGCCGGAACGGACCGGGCGGGCCTGCACATCGGGCATCTCGATCGCGATGTTCAGAAACCAGTTACCACGCGCATCCTGCGCAAAGTTGGTTCCGTCCTTGATCTTGCCTTCGGGAAGCGGTCGGCTATTGAACACACGGAAAGTATTGCCGGCGAAACGGAACGCGTCACCCTCACGCTTCAGGTCACGGCCCTTCAGCGGCACTCAGCCCAGCGATTTCCTGCCGCGATAGCGCAGGTAGGGGCGTCGGTGCTGACTGCGCGATTTCGCGTATTGCTCGCACGTCGCGTTGACCGTGCCGGAGTGGATGTCGAGTTCCTTGCTGCTCCCCGTCGTCAGCACGTTCAGATCGAAACCCGTTGGCCACTTCTTGCTCCACTTGAGCGCGTGCTTCTGCGTGTCGTTGCAGAAGTTCCAGACGTAGTTCACCGCGCGGCTCTGCTTGTTGAGCAGCCCGTTGAGCGACTTCACGCGGTAGCGGTAGACAAGGATCATGCCGGTGATCCTAACTCGTGGAAGAAGCTGCCTGTCAACAGCACGCCTTTCCTTCTCACCATCCGCCCCGAAGGAAGTCCCCTCGGGGGAAATGGCGGGGTTTCTCGGAGCAAATTCTGATGAAATCGCTTGCAGGCAAACCCGTACGCATTCTGTTCGTCGAGGACGACGTCGCGCACCACGCGCTCATTCATTCCTGGCTCAAGAGCGAGGGCTACCACATCGACGCTTTTCACAGCGGGCTCGACGCGCAGCAATTTCTGTCGGAGCAGTGGGCCGATCTCGCGATTCTCGACTGGGATCTGCCGGGCGTTTCCGGCGACAAGCTGCTGCAGAAGATCCGCAGCCGCTCGCAATCGATCATGCCCGTGATTTTTCAGACCGTGCACTCGGCGGAGTCCGACATCGTGCGCATACTCGATGCGGGCGCCGACGACTATCTCGTGAAGCCCTACGACCGGCAGGTGCTGCTCGCGCGCATGCGCGCGCTGCTGCGGCGCTTCGCGCCGATGAACGTGCAGGGCCGCAAGATGTTCGTCGACGGCGAATGCGCGCTCGATCAGCAGGCGCGCTCGCTCGTGGTGGCGGGCGTGGCGCACAAGCTCGGCACCAAGGAGTTCGACATTCTCTGGCATCTCGCCCGGCACACGGGCGCCGTCGTGCTGAGGCAGGACCTGATGAGCGTGGTCTGGGGCTGGGATGCGGCCGTGCAAAGCCGCTCCGTCGACATGTACGTGAGCCGCCTGCGTGCGAGCCTGAAGGCGGCCGGCGTCGGCTGGACCGTGCAATCGGTCTATGCGACGGGTTACCGCCTGACCCTCAAGCCGGATACGGATCAGTCGGGCGCCGATGCGTCAGGCGCCGGTGCGTCGCCGGAAGGCGCCGCATGAGCGCGGCACGGATGCGAGCGCTCGCGCGTAGCGCCGTCGCTGCCTTCGTCTGCGCGGCCACCCTGCATGCGCAGGCGGCGAGCATCGCGTGGGCCGGCGGCCCCGGCGCCCGCTTCGTCTACGTGACGAACGGCGCGGGCCTCGCGGAGGTGCTGAATGCCTTCGCGGCCGGGCAGCACGTTGCGCTGCGCATCGACGGTCAAGTGGAGGGCGTCGTGAGCGGCCGTTTCGCGATGCCGCCGCAGCGCTTTCTCGACGTCATGAGCCGTTCGTACGGATTCGTCTGGTACTACGACGGTGCGGTCCTGCATGTGTCGCCCGCGAACGAGCAGGCGCATGTCGCCATCCGGCCTCACTTCCTTTTGGCGAATGCGCTGCGTGCGTCGCTCGAGCAGGCAGGTCTTGCCGATACGCACTTCCCGTTGGCGGTGGATGCCGCCGCGCAAACGGTGAACGTGCGCGGGCCGGCGACCTACGTGGAGCGTATTCGTGTCGCGGCCGAGCGCTTCGAGCGCGACGCGCGGGAGCGCGTGCGTCTGTCCGTGCGGGTGTTTCGCCTGAGTGCCGCGAATGCCGCCGACGAAACGCGCGTGGTCGATGGCCGCACGCTCGTCGTGCCCGGTGTGGCCACGCTCTTGCGGCGCCGTTTCGAGCGCCCGGCCGTGGCGAACGGGACCGCCATTGCCGATGCACCGCGGATCGTCGAGTTCGATGCGGCGTTGCCGGCGATCGAAGCGGATGCGACGACGAATTCCATCCTGATACGCGATCGGGCCGAGCGTATCGACGCCGACGGCGCGCTCGTCGCCAGCCTGGACGTGCGTGCGCAGCTCGTATCGGTCCAGACGTGGGTGGTGGATGTCGATGGCGACGCGCTCGACGCGTTGCGGCCCGCGCTGCCGCCGGCCATGGCCGACGGGGCAGGCGCGGAGCAGGCGACGGCGGACGCGCGCGCGCACCGCGATGCAGGTATCGCGCCCGACGGCGGCCGCGCGCTGCTCGCGCAGCTCAAGGCATTGGCCAGCAGCGGCCGCGCCGAAATCGAGGTGTCGCAAACGGCGCTCACGCACGACCGCTCGCCGGCCGTCATCGACCGCCACGAGGCACGTCTCGCACGCCGCGATGAGGATGACCTGCCCGATGACGGCGCCCGCGATCTCTGGCTCTCGATTGCACCGACGGTCGAAGGCGCCGCGTCGATGCCGCGTATCGGCTTGCGCGTGGAACTGGGGCGTCGCCGCGATGCGCGCCGCTATCGGGCCGTCGACGAAAGCCTGGCGCCGGGCGAGTGCCTCGTCATCGAGGGGCCGGCCCGGCACAGGGGCGATGTCGAGCGTCGCGCGGACGATACCGGTTCCGGCAGTGCGGGAGAGGGCGGCACGCGTCGCCGCTTCGTCTTGCTGATACCGCGCGTGGCGGCATAGCGCCGAGCGGGCGAGCGCCCGCGATGGCGTGAGCGTGAAGCGACGTGCCGTGTACGAACGGTTGCGATGGCCGGCCAGGCGTCGATGCCCGCGGATGCGCCCCTTGCCTGCGGTGCGCCTACGCCCGCAGCCACATGAAATTGCCCGACGCAATGCCCTCGAACATTTCGTCGGGCGATTCGAGGATGTTGTTTTGCCAGTAGCGGCCGTGTTCGGCGTAGTGCGAGAAGAGATCGGCGAGATAATCGCCGGTGATCGTCGGGCCCATCGGCAGATGGACGAGCAGCACGACGTTGCCCGTATCGGATTCGAGGCACAGTTGCGCCTGGTCCTGCGCGTAGACGAGCAGGTTGGCCTCGAGCATGAGCCGGAAAACGACGAGCGACCGGCCGGGCGTGACGGCGCCGTAATGGAAGCTGACATAGACCGAATCGGGGTCGGCCTCGTGGTGGTCGAGATGGACGTCGAACCCTTCGATCTCGAGCGTTTGCGTCTCGACGACATACTCGGCGTCGGGCAGCCCGACCACCGCGCAAACCTCGTGAATCAACTCGACGAAACGTTCCCTGCTCATGGGCGGCAATCTCCGGCGAAAATAGGGCGGCCCGCTGGCAAAAAAGCGGGGGCACGTAGCCGGAAAGCCGGGCTTTCCGCCTTCGTGCCCCTCGCGCGAACGGACCGCGGCAACGCGAGTGGCTTACTGGCCCTTCGCGGCGTCGGCGATGTTCTTCGCGCCGTTGTTGCCGACGGAAGCGAGCGCCGACGTTTCCTGCTGCTGCATGTTGATCTGCATGGCGGCCATCGTCATGGCGTTGTTCTGGTTGGCCATGGCCTGCATCTGGCCGACCATGTCGGCGTTTTGCGAACCGGCTTGCGAGACGCCCGAGCTTCCGATCGATGAAGACATGATGTATTCCCCTTATCAAGAAAGTGATGAAAAAAGCACTGCTGTTGGCTGACGCCTGATGCTTCGGTAAAAGGCCGTTGGCCGTGGTGGCCGCCGGTCCGGACCGGCTGACGCGCAGCCGGATGCTGCAACTGCAAACTGTCCAACCTTCTTCCGTATCGCCGCGGATGCCGTCAAAGCGCCGCGCCACGGGCGCTGTGGCGCTCCTGCAGCGTGAGCACGATGCGGCGCGCCGCGATCATCCCGCGATAGAGCTTTTGCAGATCGAGCCGCTCGTGCTCGTCGGCCGCGGACTGCGTGGCCGTACTGATCCGGCGCGCGGTTTCGTCGAAGGCCGCCGCGATGCGCGCGACCCGCTGCGCGCCGTCGGGCGCCGAGAGCGTGGCATCGAGCGCGTTCAGATCCTGCGCGATGGGAAGCAATGCGTCGTACATGTCGGTTCCTTTGGTGGTCGAGGTCAATTGTTTGCTTCGTCCCTGCTGCTCGCGAACAGATGCTTCGTGCCGTCGGGCGTCTCGATGTAGCGCAGCCCGCCCGTAGCGATCACCGACGTGTACTCGACATCGGGCGTGAGCGCCTGTGCCTCCTTGACGTCGACGTCGACGCGCTTGACGTTGTCGCCGAGGTCGGCCCTGATACCTGCTATCAGCGTGCGGAAGGTCGTCATCGACTGCACGTTGCCGCTCACGCGGAAGATGCCGTGGCCTTGGTAACTCACTGCCGCGCCCGTGCCGGCGAGCGATTGCTGGATGTTGTCCACATCTTGCTGCGCGACGTCGTATTCGCGCCGCACCTTGCCGCGCGCGAGACTGTCCATGATCCGCTGCGCCTTCGCGCTTTCGTCGCTGCTCGTCACGATGCCGCGCACCGCCACACTGTCCTTGCGTGCCATTGCCTGCAGATCGCCGAGGCCTTCGCGGTGCAGGGCCTCCTGCAACTGCCGTGCGATCGCGTCGGCGTCGAACCTCACGCTCGCCGCTTCGCTCGACTGCGTGCCCGCGAACATCACGCCGGCCACGGCGATGCCGCCGATCGCAGCGGTGCAGGCGAGCGCCAGCACGGCCGTGCGCCAGCGCACCTGGGGCGACGCGGTCGGCGCACGGCCGGCGCCGGGTTCGTCCGCATGGGCCGGGTCCCGATCCGGCGCGCCGCTATCCGCGTCAGCCGCCGTCGCGGTGTCGGCAGGCGGCTCGGCTGTCTTCCAGAGGCCCGCCAGCAAATCGAGATCGCGCGGCCAGGCTTCGCCATCGGGGCCCACGCAAAACACGACATCGCCGAACGGCACGGCCACGAAGTCCGCCACGAGCACCTCGTCGCCGTTCGCCGAGCGGATCCGCGCCACACCGTCCTCGCCCACGCAAAGCTCGATGTCCTCGACCGTCCAGTCGCTGATGCAGACATCCGCGTGCTCGGCGGCGCCGATCCGGTAGGTGCCGCTCGTGAGCCGGACCTGGGCTCCGGCGTGGGTGCCGGTCAGTACTCGAAGCGCTTTCATGATCGTGGTATCCGTGTATCCGACGTGGGTCATGCGGTTGCTCTTGCGGGTCGCCGCTCCGGCGTGTCGCTGCTTCGCGCATCGGGCCGCCGGGCCTTGACCGTCAAAATCAGTTTAGGGTTTTGCCGTTGGCGCGGCCGGCGCCATGCGAACTTCGAACGTCTTATCCGAAGCGCCGGCCGTTGCCTTGGCCGCCCCTTGCCGCGCGGCGCCGGTTTGACCGCCGATCGCGCCGCCCGTCGCGCCGCCCGTGACGGCGGCACCGGCTGGCGCCTTGCCGGCCGGCAGCGCGGCTTGCGTGTCGAGAATGCATTGCTTCACTGCCGCGATCGATTGATCGTCGTACGAGTATTCGATGCCCGCGCGCTGGCGCGCGAGCGTGTTGTCGAGCGATACGCCGAGCAGCCCGGCCACTGCGGCGGCCTTGCCCGGGGTCGCGGCGCTTTGCATCAGCGCCGCATGGCGGTGCGCGTGAAGCCGGGCAGCATTGCGCCGGAGCGCCATCGGCGAGCGCATGGCGAGCAGCATCGGCACCGCCAGCAAGGGCCCCAGTTCGACCTGCGCGGCAAGCCGCAGCACCTCCTTCGCGCAGGCCGCCGCGAGTTCGGCCGGCAAGTCCGGTGCACCGAGCTTTTGCGTCGCGAGCAGTTGCATCGTCGCCGCGAGCGGCTGGCTGCGCGCGGCGGCCTTGGCCCGGCCCGCCTTGCCGATCGCGAACTTGCGCGGTGTGTCGCGGCCTTCGCCGGACTGACGGCCGTCGCGCCGAGGCTGTCCGTCGCGCGGCGAACGCTGCTGCGGCTGCCCCTGTTCTTCGCCCTGTTGATTCGAGCCGCGATCGTGCCCATGGCCGTTGCGATGCTGTTGCCCCTCGCCGTGTTGCTGATCGCGCTCGCGCTTTTGCTGCTGCCCCTGCTCGTGCTTGCGTTCGCGCTCGTGCGGGTGTTCGTGCTCGTGCCTGGGCTCGAGCGCGTGCGGGTCGTCCGGCCGTTCGTGAGCCGATGCCTCTTTGCCCTGCGCCTTCGCCGAGCCCCCTGGCCGCGGCCGTTGGCCGAGCTGGCGCATCAGCTTTTGCGCGGAAGGGGGCGGCGGCTTGTGCATGCCTTCGGCAAAACGCTTGCCGCGGTAGAAAGCGGCGGCGAGCATCTTGTTGTGCTGCAGGCGCGCGCGCTGCATCTTCGTGTGCTGCACCTTCACGCCCGTGAAGCCGCGCGCCTGGGTCATCTGCCCCGTGTGCTCGGTGCCGGCCTGCGCCTGCTGCGCGAGATCGGCGGCGTGGCGGCCGTGGTTGTTGCGGATCGGCGAATTCACGACGGCACCGCGAGCGTGACGATCTGATTGGCGAAGCGCAGGATCGCGGCGGCGCCCCAGGCGCCGATCATCAGCACGGTGGCCACGACGGCCACCAGCTTCACCGCGTACGAGATGCTTTGGTCCTGCATCGACGTGATGGCCTGCACGAACGAAATCGCGAGGCCGGAGAGCGCGGCGACCACCACCACCGGCATCGAGACGGACAGGCAGAGCAGCAGGCCCTGCGAAGTGATGCGAACGAGCGTATCGGTTTCCATGGTGCGCGCCTCAGCGATAGGTCATGACAAGACCGTGAATCAATGTGGACCAGCCGCTCATGACGACGAACAAGAGCAGCTTGAACGGAATCGCGACGTTCGTCGGCTGGACCTGGTTCAGGCCCATCGCCATCAGCACGTTGGCGATGACGAGATCGACGACGATGAACGCGATGTACAACAGAAAGCCGATCTTGAAGGCGTCGGCCATCTCGGTCAGCGTGAAGGCCGGGGCGAGGACGATGAGGTCGTCCTCGCGGATCTTCGCCGCCATGTCCTTCGGCCAGACCACGGTTGCCGAGCGCACGAAGAACCGCTTTTCGCGCTCGTGCGCGTGCTTCTTCAGAAAGGCGCGAAACGGCTCCTTTGCCGCATCGAAGGCATCGAGCACGACGAGCGACGTGTCGCTGCCGGGGGTGCGGTGCATCGTCTGCATGGTTTGCATGGCCTGCATGCCGATCGGCGCCATCACGTAAGCGGAGACGAGGACCGCGATGCCGTTGAGCACCATGTTCGGCGGTACTTGCTGCACGCCGAGCGCGTTGCGCAACAGCCCGAGCACGACCACGATCTTCGCGTACGAGGTCGCGACCATCGCGACGAACGGGATCAGGCTGATCGCGACGACGGTGATCAGCAGCCCGGTGAGATCGCTAAACTGAACCATGGCCGCGCGACAGCTGAACGAGACGCACGCCGAGATGATCGCCGACGCTCACGAGTTCGCCGAAGCCGATCGTCTGCCCGTAGGTGACGAGCCGCACGCGCGCATCGGGCAGCGCGGTCGGAAGCTCGAGCACGTAGCCCGCGCGCAGCGCCGAGAGCTGGGCGACCGGCATCGAAACCGTGTCGATCTCGAGCTTCAGCGGCAGGTCCAGCTGGCTGATTTCGACGGGCGTGTCGATCGAATCGGTAAGCGGCGCGTTGAACTGCGTCTCATGGCTCATGGTGGGGTCCTCGTTCAAGGTCATCAGATGGTGGGTGACGTCTGCCACGGCGCGCAGTTGCCGCGTCCCGTAGCGGCCCCAGACGACGTGCATCGGGGCGGACGAGCGCTCGCTCGCGAAGAGCGCGCGGGTGGCTTCGGGTACGGCACGCAAGACGACGTCGCCCGCGCGCAGCGAATCGAGCGTCGTCACGTTCATCGTTTTCTCGCCGATCTGCAGCCGGCCCGGTACGGCGATCTCGCTGACGTGGGTGGCGAACGGCGTGCATTGCCGGGCCACGAGCGTTTCGAGCGCGTCGAGCCAGCCGCTGTCGACGTGCTCGACAACCGCATCGAAGCGGGTATCGCCCACGCGCAGCGAGAGCGCGCAGCAAGGCGCGCTCAACGGCTGACGCGCGGCAGGTTCGAGCGAGACGACTTCCACGCCGTCGAAGCCGAGCGTTTGCAGCGCGCGCCGCAGCGGATCGAGCAGGATCGCGCACACGGCATGGCGCAAGCGCGCGTTGACGGGCTCGTCCGACGCGACGATGCTCGCGAGCCCCGTGTGCTGTCCGACGTCGATGCGCACCGCGGCCGTCTCCATGCCCCAGCGCAAGCGCACGACGGCGGCGCGCTCCGGCTCCACGAAATCGTGCGTACCGACGCTGAAGGCCGAGACGCCGAGCGCGTGAGCGAGCAGTGCGCTCAGGCGCTCGTCGACGGCGAGCCGATGCTGGCGCGCGGTGGCGGCCGCAAGCGCGGGCAGCCGCGCGGGATCGAGCAAGACGGCCACCGCCGGCGCTTGCGCGGCCGCCGCAACGTGGTCTGTCAGTAGCGTTCGTGTGGTGTCCATATTCGTTTTACGTGACGATGATCTCGACGCTGCGCGCGCCGTCGAAGCGGCTTTGCATCACTGCCTCGAGGCTGGTGCGCAACGTCGCCGCATGCTGTGAGATTAGTTCGCGCGAGCGTGCGTCCGTGGTGTCGAAGCGAAGCGTCAATTGGAAATGCGAAAGCGCGAGGTTCAACGTGCAGCCTGGCAGCAGCGCCGGATCGATGGGAATCGTGATCTGCCAGTCGCCGCTTGCGAACACGATCGGATTGGCGCAGAAGTCCGACACTTCGGCGACGATCGAATCGACGAACCGGTTCATGTCCTGGCCCGTGCGCGCCGGTGCCCGCACGGCGACCACGGCGTGCGGGCCGGCTGCTTCGGAGCGCTGCGGCTCGCGCGTGGCTTGAACGCGCGGCGTGGCCGGCGCAGCCGTCGATGGCCGGGCGTTGGGCGGCCTCTGCGGTGAAAGTGACGCCGCGCCGTGCACCGGCATCGGCGTCGGCGTGGGCATCGTCGAATATCCCGGTACATGCATGGGCGCATGCATGGCCGACTGCACCGGCAGGTGCATCGTCGAATGCATGGGCGGATGAATCGTCGCAGGCACCGGAGCCGGCACCGGCACCGGCGCTGCCGATCGAGCGTGCCCGGCAGCGTCATCGCGTTCGTCGCCGGAGCCAGCCTGTGCGTCGTCGTCGCGCTCGCCGCTGCCGGCATCGTCGCGATGGTCGTCCGCGGCGAACCCGGGGACCGGGTAGAGCGGTTCGGCTTGCTCGCCGAACGGAGGCTCGGCCGGTGCGGCGCATGGCGGCTCGTCGCCGGGCGTTTCCGATGCGCCGGCGCGCGCGCCTTCGCGCAGGCGCTGAAAAAGCGCGGCCTGGCGGCTCAACTGCGCGGCCGGCATCTCGGGTGCGGGGTCGGTGTGCGCGGCCGGCGCTGCGATGACGCGGGCGCGATGAGGGGGGCAGGTGTGCATGGCGCGGCTCGCTCGATCACATCGCCAGGCGGCCGACGGGCTGGAGATCGACATGCGCGCCGAGCTCCTGGTACGAATACACGGGCAGCCACGGCAGCCGCGCCTCGATCATCCGCTTGATGTAGCGCCGGATGTCCATCGACGCGACGAGCGCCAGCGGCTGCCGCGGCGTATCGCCGACGATGTCGGCGATCTTGCCGACGAGCTGGGCGATTTCGTCGGGCGGCAGCGCGAGGAAGTTGCCCGTGGGCGTCTGTTTGATCGACTGCCGGATGTGCTGCTCGACCTGAATGTCGACGAGTACGACGGGCAAATCCCGCACGCCACCCGTCGCGCGATAGGCGATGAGCCGGCCGAGCTCCATGCGGATGTATTCCGTCAACATCAGCATGTCCTTCTCCTTCGGTCCCCAGACGATCAGGCTTTCGGTGATGCTGCGGATATTGCGCACGGGCACGTCTTCCTCCAGCAGCCGGCGCAGCACGTCCGCCATCTTCTGCAGCGGCAGCGCCTTTTGTACTTCCGCGACGAGGCCCGGGTAGTCCTCGTTGAGCTGGTCGAGCATCCACTGTGCTTCCTGGATGCCGAGAAAGAGATGAGCATTGCGCCGCAGCAGGTCGATCGTGTGGCGTGCAATCAATGCTTCCGGGGGCGCCGCGGCGGCAGGCGCGTCCGCGGCGCCGCCGTCGGCCGCCGCGTGTACCGCGCGCGTTTCGGCGAGCGTGGTGCGCCCTTGCGGCACGTCGAAGATGAGCACTTCGTAACTGTCTTCGGGCAGCGTGCCGTCGGTCCACATCATGATGCCGGGGAACGGCAGGCCGACTCCCGATTGCAGCGCGTGGCGCTGGGCGTCGAACGCGCGGTCGAGCGCATCGGCCGCGAGACGCGCGCTGACGTCGGCGGCGAGGCGCACGCCGAGCGGGCAGGTGAACTGCGGCGGGCGTGGCAGGATCGACGGCGCGTCGCCCTTGGCGCCGGCGCGCTGCAGTGCGCCTACGGGCTTGCCGGCGCCTTTGGCCGGACCATCCTGCTTCTTCTGCAGACGGTAGCCGACGAAGCCGAGCAGCCCGGCGAGCAGCGCGAAGAGCGCCGCCGGAAAACCGGGCACGGCGGCGAAGCCGAGCAGCAGCAGCGCGGCGAAGTACAGCGCGCGCGAGCTGCTCGTGAACTGGCGCCTGATGTCTTCGCCGAGGGAGGAAGTTCCATGGTCGCCGCCTTCGTCCACGCGCGTGATCATGACGCCCGCGGCCACCGAGATCAGCAGCGACGGAATCTGCGAGACCATGGCGTCGCCGATCGAGAGGACCGAGAAGCGGTTGGCCGCGTCGCCGGCCGACATGCCGTGATAGGCGACGCCCACGGCGATGCCCGCGACGATGTTGATCATCGTGATCATGAGGCCGGCGATCGCATCGCCTTTCACGAATTTCATCGCGCCGTCCATGCCGCCATGCAATTGGCTTTCGATGGCAAGCCTCGCGCGTTTCCTGCGGGCTTCGTCCGGCGTCAGGATGTTCGCGCGCAGGTCGGCGTCGATGCTCATCTGTTTGCCGGGCAGCGCATCGAGCGTGAAGCGGGCCCCCACTTCGGCGACGCGCTCCGAGCCCTTGGCGATCACGATGAACTGCACGACGGAGATGATGACGAACACGACGAGGCCGACGACGAGATTGCCGCCCACGACGAGCTGGCCGAAGCTTTCGATGATTTCGCCGGCATCGGCGTGCAGCAGGATCGACTTCGTCGACGCGATATTCAGCGAGAGCCGGAACAGCGTCGTGAAGAGCAGCACGGACGGGAACGCCGACAGCGTGGCGATATGGCCCACGTACATCGTCACCATGAGCAGCGTGATGCTGATCATGATGTTGATCGCGAGCAGCCCGTCGATGATGGCGGGGGGCAGCGGCAGGATCATCAGCGAGACGATCGCGATCAGCAGGACGGCGATGCCGGCCTCGCCGATGCCGGGCAGTTTCATGGTCTTGAACATGTCCACTACTCCGTGGTGGCGGTTTGAGGCGCGAGGCCGTCCACCCAGCGAAGAATCGCGGCGACGACTTCGAACAGTTCCTCGGGAATCGGCTGATTGAGCGGCACCTTGTGCAGCATGCGCGCGACGGGCGGGTTCGCGACGATGGGCACGCGCGCGTGCATCGCCTGCTGGCGCAGCCGCAGCGCTTGCTCGTCGAGGCCCTTGGCGAGGACGACGGGCAGCGGAAACTCCGCCGGGTCGTAGCGCAGCGCGACCGCGTAGTGAACCGGGTTGACCACGACGACGTTCGCGCGCGCGACGCCGCCTTTCGGACCTTCCTGCGATATCTCCCTGGCCATGCGCTTGCGCTCGCCCTTGAGTTCGGGGTTGCCTTCGCTCTCCTTGTGCTCGCGCTTCACCTCGTCTTTCGACATCCGGTTCTTGCGGATGAAGAGCCACTTCTGCAGCTTGTAGTCGAACGCGCCGATGACGACGAACACGCCGAGCGCGACCACGACCACATGCATGAGCACGGACCACAGCACGCCGATCAACTGCGGTAGCGACTGATCGAGCGCGCTCGCCACCACGGGCATCGCGCTTTTGATCGTCTGCCACATGACGGCGACGAGAATCGCGGCCTTGCCGACCATCTTCGCGAGGTCGATCGCCGAGTTCATCGAAAAGATGCGCTGAAAGCCGGACCCGGGGCTGACCGACGCAAGCTTCGGCATGACGGCTTTCAGCGAAATCTTGAGTCCCGTCTGGGGGGCGAGCGCGATGATGGCGGCGACGAGCGCAACGGCCGCGATCCCGCACAGCAGGCCGAGCGTCTGCAGGCCGATATGAACGAGGATGGTCCAGAGGTCCTGCAACTCGCGCTCGCCGTGGGTGAAATCGACCGCCTCCTTGACGATCGCGCGCAGCGTATCGGCCAGATAGTGCTGGCCCGCCGTCAGCACGAGCACGATCGAGCCGAGCGACGCGACTTCGACCAGGTCGGAACTCTTCGCGACCTGGCCTTCCTCGCGGACTTTGTCCAGCTTCTTGTCTGTGGGCTCTTCGGTTTTCTCGTCGCTCATGACCGCTGTCCTTCGCTTGTCGCAGGCGCGCACCCGGGATGGGGCGCCCCGATGCAACGTTAGCGGCGCCGCGCTATCCGGCGCGACGGCGATGCGAAGCAAGGGCAGGGGCTGCGAAGCGAGGCGGCGCGACGGCGCGTCGCCCGGGCGCAGGCCACGCGAGCAAGGCGACCCGCGCGGCGGCGGGCACGCGCGAAGACGTCCGCGAAAGCGGCACGGACCGCCGCCCGTCGCACGCGGCGCTTCGCAATTCGTTGTGCGACTTCGTGCGCGGCACGTGGCGCGCCGATCGTGTTGCGTAACTTAGCGTCAACGGAAGGCCACGCCTCATCGGGTGCGGCCCATCGGATCGAATCTGATTTCGTTGGGGGAAAGGATGGACGTTCTGAAGGATCGGCCGCAGTGCCCATCGGGAGTCGTCGGCGCGATCGTCGACCTGGTCAGGGTGGCATTGGCCCGCGCAGGCACGCCGGCGCAAGTCGACATCGACGATCTCGAGCACCTCGTCGACGTGCTGCATCTGCTGCGCCCGGATTCCGCCGAATTCGCGTTTTTCGACGGCTGGCTGCATATGGTGCGCGAGGAATGGAGCGACGCCGAACGGCTCTTTCGCAATCTGGTCGAGCGCTCGGTCTGCCTGCCGGCCAGCAAGGGAATGTTGCTGCAGTGCCTGAAGGCCCGCCAGGAGTTCGGCTGGCAGGAGGAGGCCCGGCACCTGCTGGAGGAGGGCGGGAACGAAGAGGTTGAACGGCTCGCGAAGGTTCTGCTTGCGAGCGAGGAGCTGAAGCAGGCGGTCGCGACCGCGAAGCGCACGGGCCGCTTCGTTGCGCCGGATTCCGCGCTCGCGTTCGAAAACGGAGCGCACGCCGAAGACGGCGAAGCGGTCGCGACGCCGTCGTCCTCATCCAGCGACATGCTGCTGACGATGCAGTACATGCGCGTCTGAACCTGTTGCCCCTACCAGGAGAAACGAAATGAGCATCACGACTGCATCGCAACTCCAGTACGAACTGGCCCGCGTCACCGGCACGACGCCCGCGGCGCCGAATGCGGACGCGATATCGCAGCCGCTCGTCGACAAATTCCAGGCGATGATGGCTTCGGCGCCCCAGCATGCGGCAGCCGTCCACCCGACCGAGCGCGCGGACCTCGTGACGAAAGCAGTCGAGGAGCAGGCGGACTATTACCGGCAAGTGCCGAACGACGTGCTCTATATGACTCAGCATATGAGCGCGCTGTCGATGGAGCGCCTTGCCGCCGCCGACATGACCATCCAGCTCGAGATCGCCAGCCTGAACGCCGATCTGCAGGTGAAGATGGCGACCGTGCAGTCGTCGAAGGACGCCGTGCAGACGCTCATGAAGAACCAATAACTTGACTCCCCGTCCTGAAGGACAGGGCTTCTCGGAGCAACTGATGAAACCGAACCTCATGCCTTCGAGGCTGCACTCCGCATGGCGGCTCGTCGCGGTGGCGGCGCTCGTGCTGTCGCTTGCGGCCTGCAAGCAGGAACTCTACGGGCAATTGACCGAAAGCGACTGCAACGAAATGGCGGCCGCGCTGCTGATGTCCGGCGTCGACGCGCAAAAGAGCACGCCCGATGGCGGCAAGACCTGGTCGGTCAGCGTTGACGAAAAGCAGATCGTGCATGCGGTGGAAGTGCTGCGCGCACGCGGCCTGCCGCGCAAGAAATTCGACGACCTCGGCTCGCTGTTCAAGAAGGACGGGCTCGTTTCCACGCCGACCGAGGAGCGCGTGCGCTTCATTTACGGTTTGTCGCAGGAACTCGACGACACGTTGTCGAAGATCGACGGCGTGGTCGTGGCGCGCGTGCAGATCGTGCTGCCGAACAACGACCCGCTCGCACAGTCGGTCAAGCCGTCGTCCGCATCGGTTTTCATCAAGTACCGGCCCGACGCGAATCTCGAGCGGATGACGCCGGCGATCAAGAACCTGGTCGTGCACAGCATAGAGGGGCTGACCTACGATCAGGTCAGCGTGACCAGCGTGCCGGCCGATGCGCTCGATCCGCCCGCCCACCCGCACCGCCAGGACGGCTGGGTCGTCTATGCGGGCGGCGCGCTCGGCTTGCTGCTGTTGACGATCGCCGGCGGCTTCGCGCTGTTGCGCGGCAACCTGCTCAAGGGCGGCGGCGGACTTGCGGGGCTGCTCGCGCGCCGGGCGGGGCGTGCAGCGAAAGCGCCGGCATGACCGTCGATCCGAACGATCGCGTGGCCGGCATGGCAAGCATGGGTGAGCCCATGATGAGCGCATACGACGCAGCCGATGCATACGATGCAGCTGCCGACAGCGTTGCCGCCCCGCACGGCGAGACGCCGGCGGCCGTGGCGGCGAGACTGGCCGCCTACCATCGGCGCCGGCGGACGCTGTTCGACTGGATGCATCCGGCGTGGCTTGCACGCGTGCCCGGTGCGGACCGAATCGGCGCATGCAGCCCCGCGCAGGCCGAGGCGCTTGCCGATGCGCTGCTCGACGAATGGGGCATGCCGGTGCCGCCGCTTGCCGCGTTCAACGCGCCGGAAACGGCGCTTGCGTTGCTGCCGGCGCACGATTGTCTGACCGTATTTCGCTTGCGCGCGCTCGTGGAGCAGGCGGAGCCGTTGCGCGCGTGGATCGACCGGCCGCGTCGCGAGAAGTTGACGGGCTGGATCGGGGCGCGCGGCGTCAATCTGCTCTTCGCGCGCGGGCGCGAGCTTGCCGGCGATGCGGTCTCGCTCGCCGCGCGCGCGCACCACGCGGCAGCGGTCATGCAAGTGCCGCTCGACGCCGCCGATGGCGATGACCTCGCGTGGCTCGGCTTTCGGCTGTTCGCGCGCGACCGCCGATGGGCGCCGGGCGGCCCGCTCGCGATCATGCGGTTGGCCATGCCGGCGCGCGACGACGGGGGGCCGTTGCCGTTCCCTTCGTTGCCGCCGTCGCTACCGTCTCCGGAAGGCTCGAGCCCGAGCCTTTCGATCGTCTCGCAACTGCCCGACTTGTTTCCGGAGGGGTCATGGTGATCTGGTTACGCAATCCGCAGGCCGAAGGCACGGACCTCGGGGTGGGCGTCGAAGGCGACGTCCTGCGTCATGAACGCGTCGCGGCGATCGTCGAGATCGATGCGGCGTACGCCGAGATGCGCCGGCAATGCGACGAGGCGCTGGACGCGGCGCGCGCCCAGGCCCGCATGCTGCTCGACGAAGCCCGCACCCGCGCGGACGAGCTCGTCGAGCGCGCCATGCGCGAGTTCGCGCAAGCGGCCGAGCGGGGCTACGACGACGGTTTGCAGCGGGGGCTGACCGATTGGCACGAACGCGCGGCGGCCGCGCATGCCGAAGCCTGCCGGCTCGCGCCCGGGCAGCATGACCGGCTGGCCGGGCTGGTGACGCTGGCGGTCGAGCAGATCGTCGCGTCAGTGGAGCCCGAAGCGCTTTTCGCCCGCGCGGCCGCGACGGTCGAGCGGATCGTCGCCGACGGCAGCCCCGTTCATCTGCGTGTTCATCCGTCGGATCTGGCCGCGGCGAGCGCGGCCTTCGACGAAGCGGCCGCGGCGTGGCGCGAGGCCGGGCGTTCCGTGCGGCTGTGCGTGGCGGCCGACGCGACGCTTGCGCCCGGCGCATGCGTCGCCGAAACCGACCTGGGCGCGATCGACGCGAGCTTGTCGTTGCACTTGGCGGCGATGCGCGATTCCCTGGCGCGCGCGGTGCGAAGCGTGACGGAGGGCCCATCGCGCGACGCGCCGGATGCGCGGCCCGGGGATGACGCACGAGCCGTCGACGCGCAGACCGGTTTCGCGGGCAACGACGAGGGGCCGATCGGCGAGTACGCCGTCGGAGCCGGCGAGGGCCTGGCGGACCCGGATGCGCGCGCGGACGACGGTGGCGACGGCGACATCAGCGACATCGGCAACATCGGCGACGAAGAAGGTTGGCAAGACGAGGCCGCGGCCGTGCAAACGGCGGGCGACCTGCGCGACGAGGGTTGGACCGATGCCGCGTATGCCGACGCCGACGCGATGTCCATCTGAACCCGCCTTCGCGCGGCACGGGGAATAAGACATGACAAGGAAAGGAGCGCCATGATCGACAGCGCGGACGGTTTCGAAACCGACGAAGCGAGCGGGGTGCCCATCGCGCAGCTACGGGAGGTACGCGGCTTCTCGGCGCTGATGGATGCGATGGAGCGCGAACTGCGCGCCCGCCCACAACCCGCCGCATGCGGCAAGGTCCAGGAAGTGATCGGCACGCTCGTACGCGTATCGGGGCTCGATGCGACGCTCGGCGAGCTATGCGAGCTGCGCTCGCCCGAAGGCGCGTTGCTGCAGCGTGCCGAGGTGGTCGGCTTCTCGCGCGACGTCGCGCTGCTCTCGCCGTTCGGCCGGCTCGGCAGCGTGTCGCGGGCGACACGCGTGGTGGGACTCCGGCGTCCGCTTTCGCTGCGCATCGGCCCCCGCCTGCTCGGCCGCGTGATCGACAGCCTGGGCGAGCCGATCGACGGCAAGGGGCCGCTCGAATGCGACGAGTGGCAGCCCGTCATCGCCGATCCGCCCGATCCGATGTCGCGGCCCGTCGTCGATACCCCGATGCCGACGGGCGTGCGCGTCGTCGACGGCATGATGACGCTGGCCGAGGGCCAGCGCATGGGCATCTTCGCGCCGGCGGGCGTCGGCAAGAGTACGTTGATGGGCATGTTCGCGCGCGGGGCCCGCTGCGACGTCAACGTGATCGCGTTGATCGGGGAGCGCGGCCGCGAAGTGCGCGAATTCTGCGAGCACATTCTCGGGCCCGAGGGAATGGCCCGCTCGGTCGTCGTCTGCGCGACGTCGGACCGCTCGTCGATCGAGCGCGCGAAGGCCGCTTATGCGGCAACGGCGGTGGCCGAATACTTCCGCGACCGCGGCATGCGTGTGCTGCTGATGATGGATTCGCTGACGCGCTTTGCGCGCGCACAGCGCGAAATCGGCCTGGCGATGGGCGAGCCGCCGACGCGGCGCGGCTTTCCTCCGTCGATCTTCGCGGAGCTGCCGCGGCTGCTGGAGCGCGCGGGCCGCTCGGAGCACGGCTCGATCACCGCCCTTTATACCGTGCTGGCCGAGGACGAATCGGGCGGCGACCCGATCGCCGAGGAAGTACGGGGCATTCTCGACGGCCACATGATTCTTTCGCGCGAGATTGCGGCACAGAACCGCTATCCGGCGATCGACGTGCTCGGCAGTCTTTCGCGCGTGATGACGCAGGTGGTGCCGCGCGAGCACGTGGCGGCGGCGGGACACGTGCGGCGGTTGATGGCCAAGCACAAGGAGGTCGAATTGCTGCTGCAGGTGGGCGAGTATCAGAGCGGCACCGATGCGCTTGCCGACGAAGCCATCGCGAAGATCGACGCGATTCGGGCTTTCCTCGGCCAACCGACCGATCTGCTCGTCGACCCGAACGACACGCTCGCGGCCCTCGGCGAGATCGTGCAGTCCTGATGCCGGAGGCAAGCGATGAAAGACCGCCGCGTTGCCGCGTTCGAGCGCGTGCTCTCGCGCCGCCGCCAGCTCGATCGCAAGCTCAATGCGGCGCTCGGCGCTTTGCGCGGCGAGCTGCAGGCGCTCATGGACGCCCTGGAGGAAAGCCGCGCGGCGGTGCGCGCGCATGCGGCCGGGCTCGCCGCGCACGACGGCAAGATCGACGCGATGCTGGGCAGCGTTTCCTTCCGGGCGGACGCGTATCTGAAGCTGCGCGAATTCCGCTCGCACGCGGCCGAGCAGCACGCGATGCTCGAGGCCCGGGCGGCGCAGGCCGGGCAGGCGCTGGCGGCGAAGGAGGCACAGATCGGTGCGCTGCGCACGGAGATCCTGCGCAACCGTGCCCGCATCGACATCTACGAGAAGCGGCGCGACACGCTCGTCAAGGCGATCGAGCTCGCGATCGAGGACGCGCAGGACGAGGAAACATCGGAGAGCCGCCGGCCCAGCCCGGCGTTTTGAGCCGGCGAGCACGCCCGCAAGCCGCGCATCCATTGAACGACAGGCGACTGAAATGAGCGAGATTACCTTCGCATCGATCGAATCGAGCCATCAACTGGTCAGGTTTCTGATCGTGCTGGGCCTTTGCAGCGAACGATTGATGGTCCTGATGATGATTTTTCCGCCGACGTCCGACAACGTCGTGCAAGGCCGCGTGCGCACCGCGCTGGCGCTGCTGTGGGGCAGCTTCATCGCCTACGGGCAACGCGGCCTGCTCGAGCAGGGGGATGCGACGATGCTCGTGGGCATCGGGTTGAAGGAGGCGCTGATCGGCGTCGGCCTTGGCTTCGCGGCGTCGACGGTGTTCTGGGCCGCCGAGAGCGTCGGCACGTACGTCGACGATCTGACCGGTTTCAATCAACTGCAGATGCAGAACCCGAGCCAGGGGCAGCAGACGTCGCTGACTTCCACGCTCCTGAGCCAGTTCGCGATCGCGGCGTTCTGGTGTCTGGGCGGCATGACGTTCCTGCTCGGCGCGATCTACGAATCGTATACCTGGTGGCCGCTGGCGAACCTCATGCCGGCCGGGGGATCGGTACTCGAATCGTTCGTGCTGCTGAAGACCGACTCGCTGATGGAAACGGTGGCGAAGCTGGCCACGCCGATGATGCTGATGCTGCTGCTGATCGATATCGGCTTCGGCTTTACCGGGAAGGTGTCGCAAAAGCTCGATCTGCCGTCGCTGGCGCAGCCCGTGAAAGGCGCGCTCACGATTCTGATGCTCGCCCTGATGGCGGCGATTTTCATCGATCAGGTACGCGATCAGCTGTCGCTCGTGGGCATCGCGGCCGAGGCGAGGGCGCTCGCGGGCGGTAAGTGAAACGCGCTGAATGCGCGAGCGGGCGCAAGTATGCGTTCGACGATGGCGATTGACGGAAAAAGCCGGGAGAAGAGCATGATCGAGACGTTGAGCGACAACGCGATCGTTACGGGGATGATGGACGTGCTGTGGGCCGGTGCGGCGCTGGATACGTTTTCGGACGTTCAGGACCTGCTCGATGCGATGGCGGTGCTGCGTCCCGGGAACGGCGAAATGCGCGAGGTGCTGGCCTGGTGGCATGTGCGGGCACGCGCGTGGGGCGAGGCGCTGAGCGAATTGCGCAGGGTGGAGCGCGATGGCGCGCTGTCGTCGCGCGGCATGGCGCTCGCGGCTGTCTGTCTTTACGCGCTCGGCGATGCATCGTGGCGTACCTATGCCTACGCGGCGGCGTACAAATCCGATGACCCGATGGCGACGCGCACCGCTCAGGCGCTGCTCGCCGCGCCCGCGATCGGGCGCGGATAGCCGCCCGCGGCTGCGTCAAGCGGGGACCATCGCCCGTTTTTCGCGCCTGCACGGCCAGCGCCGCCAACTGCGTCGACGCTTCTTGCCCGGCAAGGCCCGCACGGCGCCGACCAGCGCGCCGCGAACGCCTGCCTCCGCGCTACCTGTCGATCCGCCCGCTATCGCACCGGGCGAGGCTGCACGGGTGACGTACTCGTACCGGTTGGCGGGGGCGTCCCGAACGCAGGCGGGTCGGTAAGCGCAGTTTTTGTTGAATTTTGGCGGGAAGCTGCACGCCGCGCCGACTCGCCGATTCGGAAAGTCCGGATCGATTCCGGGAAATTTCCTGACCGCAATGAACCGGGCAGATGCGACGATATTTCAACGTCTCGAGGTTGATTCGATCGATTTGTAGTTCGAATAGATGGATCGTTCGAGCCGTATGCCATGACGGCATTCCAGACACTTGAAATCAAGGAGCGCGCATGTCCTGGCTGCTGGCCACACTGCGACAATACCCGGAGATCGCGCTGTTCCTCTCGCTCGGCATCGGGTATTGGATCGGCGAAAAGCGCTACAAGGGATTCAGTCTCGGAACGGTGACGGCAACGCTGCTCGCGGCGGTCGCGATCGGACAAGCCGGCATTACGATTTCAGCCGACGTCAAATCGGTTTTTTTCCTGATGTTCCTGTTCGCGGTCGGTTATGGAGTCGGTCCGCAATTCGTTCGGGGCATCGCCAGGGATGGCTTGCCACAAGCCGTCTTTGCCGCCGTGCAGTGTGCGCTGTGCCTGGCCGCACCGGTCATCGCGGCGCGCATCGCCGGCTTCGATCCCGGTTCGGCCGCCGGACTCTACGCCGGTTCGCAGACGATCTCGGCGTCGATGGGCCTCGCGACCGACGCGATTGCCAAGCTGGGCCTGCCCACCGAGCAGACCCGCCCGCTGCTTGACGCCATGCCGACGGCCTATGCGGTGACCTATGTCTTCGGCACGGCCGGCTCCGCGCTGATCCTTGCCGTGCTCGGGCCCAGACTGCTGGGTATCGATCTGATCAACGCGTGCAAGGAGTATGAGGCGAGCTGCGGCGGCATGACGGAGGCAGCTCGAGACGGAACGGCCTGGCACGAATATGAATTGCGCGCGTATCGAATTCCGGTCAACGGCCGGATGGTCGGCATGCGTGTGGGGCAGGTGGAGGGCATGCAGATCGAATCGACACGTCTGTTCGTCGAACGCATCCGGCGCGGCGATGCAATCCATGATGCGACGCTGGATTTCGTGATGCAGGCGAACGACGTGGTCGCGATCGCCGGCCGCCGCAAACAGCTCGTGAACGTCCTTGGGCTTCGCGGGCAGGAGGTCGACGATCCCGATCTGCTGTCGGTTCCGGTGGAAGGCGTCGACGTCTACGTAACCAGCAAGCAGGCTGACGGCAAGACGCTTGCCGAGCTCGCGAAGCTGCCGGCGGCGCGCGGCGTGTATCTGCGGCGCATCAAGCGCGGCCCGGCGGAAACGCAGATCCCGGTGCTCCCGCGTACGAAGTTGCATCGCGGCGACACGATCACGATCGTCGGACGCACGCAGGACACTGCTGCGGCGGCGAATGCGCTCGGCGTGCCGGATCGCGCGACCACGCGGGCGGATATCGCATTCGCGGGCTTCGCGATGACGGTCGGTGCGCTGATCGGGGCAATCGTGATCGAGGTCGGTGCGGTGCCGATCACGCTGTCGACAGCGGGCGGTGTGCTGATTGCCGGCATCGCGTTCGGCTGGCTGCGCGCGATCCACCCGACTTTCGGGCGCATTCCCGAGCCGACGGTATGGTTCATGAATTCGGTCGGCCTGAACGTCTTCATCGCGGTTGTCGGCATCACGGCAGGGCCCGGTTTCGTCGCAGGACTGGAGCAACTCGGCATCAGCCTGTTCCTGTGGGGGATATTCTCGACCGCGGTTCCGCTGCTTGTCGGCATGTTGATCGCCAAATACGTGTTTCGCTTTCATCCCGCGATCCTGCTCGGTGTCTGCGCCGGTGCGAGGACCACGACCGCCGCGCTTGGCATGATCTGCGATGCGGCCAGGAGCCAGGTGCCGGCGCTCGGATACACGGTGACCTACGCGGTCGGCAATACGTTGCTGACCTTCTGGGGGATCGCCGTGATCATGCTCGTTTCGTGAAGCCAATTTATTTTGCAATCCAAAATCACAGGGAAATGAAAAGGATGAGCGAATTCGAATCCAGGCGAATGCGGCCTGCGGCCGGGGTGCGGCGCCGTATCACGAGGGCCGGTAAGTGCGCCGGCCCGTCGAATGCCGGGCGGCGCGGCTGCCGTCGTCGACATACGGCACGCCACCCCGTATTTTCTCGGAAGACAGGAGTAGAGAATGAATGACCGGAACGACAACATGACGCCCTACGACGAGTTCAACGCGGAGATTCGCGACGACTGCTTTCCCGAGCGCGGCATGTCCGCACGTGCTGCGGCCGCGCTCGTGATCAGCGACGAGTGGACCGATGCCAATCCGATGCTGAACATGTCGTCCTTCGTGACGACCTTCGCGGAACCGGAGGCCGTCGACGTGGCCAGGCGCAACATGTTCAAGAATCATGTCGACCACGACATGTATCCGCAGCTCTTCGAGATGGAAACGCGCATGGTGAAGTGGCTGCACCGGCTCTGGAACGGGCCGAAGGGCGTCGAGCCCTACGGCGCGGCGACCATCGGCTCGTCGGAAGCATGCATGCTCGCGGGTCTCGCTCACAAGTGGAACTGGCGCTGCAAGCGCGAGAAGGAAGGCAAGGACGCCAATCGGCCGAACCTCGTGACGGGCGGCAACGTCCAGATCGTCTGGAAGAAGTTCTTCCGCTATTTCGACGTCGAGCCGCGCGTCGTGCCGCTCCGGCCGGGCAACTATCGGTTGACCGCGGATCAGCTCGACAAGTATGTCGACGAGAACACGATCGCGGTCGTCGCGATCGCGGGTCAGACGTTTACCGGCGAGGACGACGATATCCAGGAGATCCACGCATGGCTCGACGGATATGAACAGCGAACCGGCATTTCGATTCCGCTGCATATCGACGGGGCATCGGGCGGGTTCGTGAATCCGTTCCTGTATCCGGACTATGCATGGGATTTCCGTTTGCCGCGGGTGCAATCGATCAATGCGTCCGGACACAAGTACGGGCTCACGCCGCCGGGGCTCGGCTGGCTTGTATTCCGCGAGCGACGGGTGTTCAACGAGGAACTCGTGTTCTATGTCAACTATCTGGGCGGCGAGATGCCGACGGCGACCCTGAATTTCAGCCGCAACGGCGCACCGATCGCCGTGCAGTACTACCAGTTTCTGCGCCTCGGTTTCGACGGCTACAGAAGAATCCTGCGGCATACGCTCGACAACGCGATCGCCCTGCGCGGGATGCTCGTCGACAGCGGGTATTTCACGGTCATGAATGAAACGCAGCGCATTCCCGTCGTGGCGGTGACGCTCGACGCGAGGATCACGAAATTCAACGAATTCGACGTGTCCGCGAAAGTGCGGGAGAAAGGCTGGGTGCTGTCCGCCTATTCGATGCCGGCCGATGCGGAAGCCGTGACGAGCCTGCGCATCGTCGTGCGGCCGCACATCAATCGCAACGCGGTGCAGTTGCTCGGCCGGGACATCGTCGATGCATGCCGGTTCCTCGACGAGCACGGCGGCCATGCGACGCCGCCGAGGTTTCATGCGCACGCGCAGCGGCAGTCGTCGCCGGCCAAGTGCTGAGCGGATCGCGTATCGACCGACGGCGCCGCGGTGGGCCGGCCGGGTCCGTGGCGCATGTGCGGCACGGGCTCCGGCCGGTCGCGAGCGGGGCGAAGCGCGGCACGCGGGCGCGGGGCGCCGGGTGCGAGGCGCGGTCGCGATCAGAGGAGATGATGTGCCTTTGCGAACGCGGCCAGGTCGATGATGTTCGTCAAGCCGAGTTTGGTCAGGATGTTGGCCTTGTGCGTGCTGATCGTCTTGTTGCTGAGCGAGAGCGTCTCGCCGATTTCCTTGTTGGTGCGTCCTTGTGCGAGATAGCGCAACACGGACTGTTCACGCCTGCTCAGGCGCGCAATCTGAACGTCGTCAGGGTTGTCGGACGTCATTTCGACGGGAAAGCAATTGAAGCCGGCCATGGCCGCCTTGACCCCGCTCAGGATGTGCGACGCGCCGAGGCACTTGCTCACGTAACCGTTCGCTCCCACGACGCGGCATCGTGCCGCGTATTGCTCGGCAGGAAACGACGAAATCACGAGTATTTTCACGGCGGTGTCGACAGCGCGTATGCGCTGGATCAGATCGATCCCGTCCAGTCCGGGCAGGTGAAGATCGATGACAAGCAGGTCGGGTTTGAGATCGCGGTAGAGCGCGAGGCCGGCGGTACCGTCCTGCGCGGTCCCGACCACCTTCAGGAGCGGATCGCGCTCCAGAATGCTCGTCAGTGCCAGGATTATCGCGGGGTGGTCGTCAATCAACGCTACACGATGCATGTCGGTCTCCATTCTGAAGGGAGGGGCGGTCCGCCAAAGCCCGCGCCGCAGACATCGCCAGGAAGGAATTGCGGGAGGGGCCCACTATGGCAAGCGCGAGCCGGAACCGCCGTGCCGTCGTTCCGAGGCGGCCGGCCGGGTGATCTGCAAAACCGCGAAACTGCGAGATGGCGGCGGATACGGATGCTCGAATGCCGGCGGCCGTGCGCATATCGATATTGTGGTGATGGGTGGCGCGCCGCTTCGCACGGAAATGTCGGAAACGGGGTAGGAAACGTCTCGGCCCGTCGAATTGCCGCGGTACGCGTATGCCGCGGCGATACCGCAGCCGGTCTGGGCGTGACGGGAACCGGAGGGCGAAGCCGCGAGTCAATCACGCCGCGATATCGTGCGAGCGAGGGCGCGGAAAACTTGATCGGTAAAAGCACTGAAACGCAGTGAATTTTTTCCCGGCTATAGTGGCAAGACTGAAGGTAGATGCGGCGCGTTTTGCCGGTACCGATCAGGTCATGACTGTAGACGGGTGCTGCATGAAAAATACAATTGAAAAGACCGCCGGACCCATTTGGGGCGTGGCCGCAGGATTGCTTCTCGCGGTGGCAGGATTGAGCCTCGGCATCTTCCCGAAGTCCTTGCACAGCTCGGGAAGCGCGAACGACTTCATGGCGTCCGGCGTGGCGATGCTGGGCATCTTCCTCGTCGTCTATTCCACGCACGAACTGCGAAGAAAGCGCGCGCACTGAGCGTTCCCGCGCGGCCCCACGACATTCGACGCGAGCCGGCCGACGGCTCGGCATGCGCTCGCCGTCGACGCGCTACGCGTTGCGGATTTCGTGGTTGTAGACGAGTTCGACGATGCGTTTCGTCGGGATGCTCGCGCGCAGCGCATCGACGCCGTCGATCGGAAACCACTTGCATTTCTCGATCTCGTTGTTCGGTTGCGGCGTGTGGTCCGGGCCCACTTCCGCGAAGAACACGTGGTGGATCTTCGCGAGCCCGGTGAACTGCATCGAGTACACGAGAGGCTGGCCGGTGATGCCGGTTTCTTCGCGCAACTCGCGATGCGCGGCTTCGAGCGGCGTCTCGCCGCGCTTGATCGTGCCGCCGGGTAGCGCCCAGCGCGACGATGCCCGTGCGACGAGCAGGACTTGCTCGCCGCGGTAGCAGACGACGGTCGCGCGTTCCTTGACAGGGACGGCGCTCGCTTCGGAGGGCTGGTTGGGCGCTGGTGCTTGGGGCATGCCGTGATTCTAACCAGCGTCGCGCATTCGGCCAAGCCGACGCCGGGCGCGGCGTCGCGCCGGTTCGAAACGACAGCCGCGACGGCGCGACCGCGGGCCGCCGGCCGGCAGGCGGCCATGGCCGGGCGGCCAGCCAGCCGCCGAAGCGGCCCCTCGTGTCGCTCCGCGCACCGGGAAAGGCGCGATCCCGGTGCGTGCAGTTGCGTGGTTTCATTGGCCGGGCATCCGGGACATGTCCACGTAGATCACTTCCCAGATGTGGCCGTCCGGATCCTCGAAGCTGCGGCCGTACAAGAAGCCGAGATCCTGGCGCGCATTGACGTCCGCCTGTCCGCCGTGCGTACCGGCGGTATCGGTCATCTTGTCCACGGTGTCGCGATCTTCCACGTTCAGCGCGAGCATGACCTCGCTTTCGCGTCGGGAGTCGGCAATGGGCTTTTTCGTGAAATGCGCCCATTTTTCGGGGGTCATCAGCATCACGAAGAGTGTGTCGGTCAATACCATGCACGAACTCGTTTCGTCGCTGAATTGCGGATTCATGCGGGCACCGAGGGCCGTATAGAACTCAGTCGCCTTCGGCAGGTCCTGTACCGGCAGGTTGATGAACAGTTGCGTGGGCATCGCTGTTTTTTCCCTTTTCGTGAAATTTGGCACGGTCGGGCCGGCCGCGGCATCGCCAGAACGGCGGTCGCGCCGCGGATCGTCAGACGAGGTGCAGGCCGCCGTCGCATTCGATCACGCTACCCGTCGTGTAGCCGTTTCCGATCAGGAAGGCGATAGCGTGCGCGACATCGTCCGGCTGACCGACGCGTCCGACCGGCAATTCGCTTGCATGCCGTTCGAAGAATGCCTGCCGGGCCTCGTCGGGCACGCTGTTCCACCACGGCGTCTTCACGACACCGGGGGACACTGCGTTGACCCGCGTGGGCGCCAGTTCGCGCGCCAGCACCGGCACCATCGCTTCGATCGCGGCATTGATCGCGGCGAGGCCGCTGGTGCCCGGGTTGGCGATACGTGCGGAAATCGCGGTCACGAACGTGATGCTGCCGCCGGTCCGTAGTACCGGCAGCACAGCCTGCGCGGCCTGAACGTGGGGCCAGAATTTTGCTTCGAAGCCGCGCCTCAGCGACGCCAGATCGAGGTCCTTGAACGGGCCGGCTCCGTCGCCGCCGCTCAATGCGATCACCAGATGGTCGATGATTCCGACGCTCGCGAAGAAGCGGTCCAACTGCTCGCGCTGCGCGCCATCGAATGCGTCGACGCGCAGCAACCCTTCAGTCGACGCGCGCACGGCCTCGAGCTTGTCCGCGTCACGTCCCGTGGCGATCACTTCGTGGCCGGCGGCGGCCAGGCGCCGGACGGCAGCCAGGCCTATGCCGGATGACCCTCCCAATACCACGACCTTGCCGAACTCATTGTCCATTGCACGCCTCCGATGTTCGCGCTGCGGCGGTTGCAGCGATCGGGGATAGCATGCATGCTAGGGTGACTATCACTCCAATCGTTTAGTGTGATGCCATCCATCATCGAAAATGATCTGCGTCGCTTCGACCTGAATCTGCTGCTCGTCTTCCATGCGCTCATGCAGGAGCGCCATGTCACGCGCGCGGCGCAACGGCTGTTTCTCGGCCAGCCCGCGGTGAGCGGCGCACTGAAGCGGCTTCGCGCGGCGTTTGGCGACGAGTTGTTCGTGCGCGGTCGTTCGGGAATGGAGCCCACCCACCGCGCGCTGGAGCTTTCGCGGCAGATCGATGCGCTGCTGATCGGGCTTCACGAGAGCATGCGGGCTGGTGAGCCGTTCGATGCGCGGAACGCGAGCCGCACGTTCCGGATAGGTGTGTCGGAAGCGATCGCGGTCACGCTGTTTCCGGCCCTGCTGAACATGCTTGCCGCCGAGGCGCCGGGCGTGAAGCTCGTCTCGCTGGATACGGATTGCCACCGGGTTTCCAGCATGTTCGAGCGCAACGAGATCGAGATTGCATTGGGCGTGTTCAACGAATGCGCGCAATGGCAGGAGCAGCGTGCGCTGCTCGACTGGCGTTTTGTCTGCCTCTACAACCCGAAGTTGATCCGGCCACGCGGCGAAGCATTGAGCTTGCGCGAGTTCCTCGCGTATCCGCATGCGCTCACGTCGTTCAAGGGAGAGCTGCGTGGATTCATCGACGAACGGCTGGAGGCGATGGGCAAGCAACGGCGCGTGATATTTTCCAATCCGCACTTTGCCACCCAGCCTTTCATCGCACGCGACAACCCGGTGCTGGTAACGGTGCCGGACTACATCGCCCGTATCTGGAGCCGCAGCCTGGGTTTGCGCATCAGTCCGTTGCCGTTCGATACGCCGATGCATCAGGTCAGCGCGTTGTGGAAGACCGCGCATCACGGAGACAGCGGCCTGCGTTGGCTCATCGGTTTGACCGAACGGGCGGCCCGGATGAGTTGAGCGTGGTGGACACGCGCGAGCCGGTGTCGAATCCCGCGCCGTTGTCCCGCTCGCGGACCGTTCCGTCCCGGGAACATCGTCGATGCCGGCTCGATCGCGGCGCGTCCGCGCATCGCATACCGGCCTGAATCAGCGTGGGAACGATTCGCTTACCGAAAGAAAAACCGCGCCCCCCGGACGCTCCGGAAATGGCGCGGTTTCACCGATCGATGCCGATCCGGCGTGGCGTGAAGGCCTTACTTCCTTTCCGGCAGGAACCAGTTCATCACGAGCGCGCAGATGCCGCCCGTCGCCACGCCCGATTCCAGCACGTTCTTCAGCGCATGCGGCAGGCTGTTCAGGATGTCCGGCACCTGCGACACGCCGAGGCCGAGCGCGAGCGACACCGCGATGATCAGCAGCGCGCGACGATCGAGGTGCACGCCCGCGAGGATGTTGATGCCCGACGCGGCCACGGCACCGAACATCACCATCGCCGCACCGCCGAGCACGGGCTCGGGCACGGCCTGCAGCACGCCGGCGACGACCGGAAACAGGCCGAGCACCACCAGCATGCCCGCGATCCAGATGCCGACGTGGCGGCTCGCGACGCCGGTGATCTGGATCACGCCGTTGTTCTGCGCGAATACCGAGCTCGGGAACGTGTTGAACACGCCGGCCAGCAGCGAGTTCGCGCCGTTCACGAGCACGCCGCCCTTGATCCGCTGCATCCACACCGGCCCTTCGACCGGCTCGTTCGAGATCTTGCTGGTGGCCGTCACGTCGCCGATCGCTTCGAGCGACGTGACGAGGTAGATGATCAGCATCGGCACGAACAGCGCCCACGAGAAGCCGATGCCGAAATGCAGCGGCGTCGGCACCTGGAACAGCGCGGCCTGGTGCATGCCGGTGAAATCGAGGCGGCCGAGGAACGCGGCCGCGAGGTAGCCGATCGCGAGCGCGATGACGAGCGCGGTGCTGCGCACCCAGACGACCGGCACGCGGTTCAGCAGGATGATCGTGCCGAGCACGAGGCCCGACAGCGTCAGGTTCTCGGCGCTCGCAAAGGTGCCCTTGGCCATCGCGCCGTAGCCGCCGCCCATGCTGATCAGGCCGACCTTGATCAGCGTGAGGCCGATCAGCAGCACGACGATGCCGGTGACGAGCGGCGTGATCAGGCGCTTCACGAACGGCAGGATGCGCGATACGCCCATCTCGATGAACGACCCGGCGATCACGACGCCGAAGATCGCGGCCATCACGGTCTCGACCGGCGTGCCCTGCTTGACCATCAGGCTGCCGCCGGCGATCAGCGGGCCGACGAAGTTGAAGCTGGTGCCCTGGACGATCAGCAGGCCGGCGCCGAGCGGGCCGAAGCGCTTGCACTGGACGAAGGTCGCGATGCCGGAAATCACCAGCGACATCGACACGATCAGGGTCGTATCGCGGCTGGACACGCCGAGCGCCTGGCAGATCAGCAGGCCGGGCGTGACGATCGGCACGATGATCGCCAGCAGGTGCTGCAGCGCGGCGACGAACGCGACCATCGGCGCCGGCCGGTCGTTCGGGCCGTAGACGAGGTCGCGGGCCGCGTCTGCGGCGTCGGCGCCGTGGGAGGCGGATGGGGCGGAGGAGGCGGGTTGCATGGCGAGCGGGCGGGCGAGGTGGAAAGTGCGGCATTTTAGCCGAAGGGGCTGGCGGCGCCGCCCGGCCGGGCCGCGGTAGTGGGGCGCCGGCGGTGCGTTGCCGGCCGCGCGGCTGGCCGGCAAGCACGCGCGCAAACCGACGTCAGCCGGCCGCGCGGGCTCCCTTGCCGCGCGCCGTCGTGCGTGGCGGACGGGAATCCGGATACGCGCGCTGGCACACGGCGATGACCGTGTCGCGCAGACGGCGATGGACGGGGTCGCCGTGCATGCGCGGATGCCACAGCGCCGACACGAGGATCGCCGGCAGGCGGACCGGGACCTCGAAGCTGCGCAGCCCGAGCGCTTCGATGAGCCCGGGCGAGCACGCGTTGCCGAGGCTCGAGCGCGGCACCAGCGCGACCAGGTCGGTGCTGGCCGCGACACGCATCGCGTCGGGGTAGCCCGGCACGACGACGTGCACCGCAGGGTCCGGGCCGTCATGGCCGGTCGAGTCGTCGGCCGGCCCGCCGAAATCGCCGAGCTGGGCTGCCATCACGTGGCGGCAGGCGGCATAGCGCGCGGCCGTGATCCGGGCCGACGCGAACAGCGGATGCCCGGCGCGCGCCACCGCGACGTGCCAGTCGTGAAAGAGCATGCGCGTATGCAGCTCGGGCGCGTCGTCGCCGCGCTTGCCGATCTCGAGGTCGACGGTGCCGTCGCGCAGCGCCTGCGGATCGCGGTCGAGCTTCGGGACGAAGCGGATCCGTACGTGCGGTGCGACGTCGGCCAGTGCGGCGACGACCGGGCCGGCCAGCATTTCCATGAACGATGCGGCCGCGCGAACGGTGAACGTAGCCGTGAGCGTTGCAAGATCGACGTCGGCCGTCGCCGGCCGGAGCACGGCGCGCGCGTCGCGCGCGACCGCATGGACACGGTCGCGCAGCGCGGCGGCATGAGGCGTCGGCACGAGCTTGCGCCCGGCGCGCACGAGCAATTGATCGCCGGTGGCGAGGCGCAGCCGCGTGAGCGTGCGGCTCATCGCGGACGTGCTCAGGCCCAGCCGGCGTGCGGCGCCGGTCACGCTGCTCTCCGACAGCAGCACGTCGAGCGCGGTGACGAGGTTCAGGTCGATGTCTTCCATGCGGACAGGATACGCCACTGGGAGGTTTGACATGGCGTTCGATGCAATGATGGGTTGCATCCGGTGCGTCTGGCGCCTGGTGTGGTGCGCGCCTATAGTGGGCGCATGACGAAACACGGCAAAGGCGAAAAATCATGCAATCGACTGAATCGAATCGACGAAATACCTCCGAGATCCTCCTCGTCGCGGCGTCGCGCGGCCTCGGGCTGGCGATGGCGGAAGCATTCCTGAACAAGGGCTGGAACGTGACGGGCACCGTGCGCGAAGGATCGGGGCGCACCAAGCTGCACGACCTGGCCGACCGGTTCGACGGCCGGCTCGAGATCGGCACGCTCGACATCTGCGAGCCCGCGCAACTGGCCGCGCTACGCGAGCGCCTGTCCGGCCGGCGCTTCGACATGCTGTTCGTGAATGCGGGCACGACCAACGATCCGAACGAAACGATCGGCGAAGTGACGACCGACGAATTCGTGCGCGTGATGATCACGAATGCGCTGGCGCCGATGCGCGCGATCGAGACGCTGCAGGATCTCGTGACCGACGACGGGCTGATCGGCGCGATGTCGTCGGGGCAGGGCAGCGTCGCGAACAACGTCAGCGGGATGCGCGAGGTGTATCGCGGCAGCAAGGCCGCGCTGAACCAGTTCATGCGCAGCTTCGCGGCGCGTCAGGCCGATACGCGCCGCGCGCTGGCGCTGATGGCGCCCGGCTGGGTCCGCACCGAACTCGGCGGCCCCGACGCACGCCTGACCATCGACGAAAGCGTGCCGAGCCTCGTCGACGTGCTGCTGGCGAAGCGGGCGCGGCCCGGGCTCGAGTATCTCGACTATCTGGGGCGGACGGTGCCGTGGTAGCCGGGGCGGTGGCGCAAGCGCGCGGCGGCCGGCCAGGTTCCGGCTCGCCGTGAACGTGCGGCGCGATTCGGCCTGCCGTTGGCGGCCCGGTCGCGGCACAGCGCAGGCCGTGCCGATTCAATACAATGCGACGACGCGTCAGCGATACGGTGCCGCCTCATCGCGTTTGAATTCATCCGGTTCGTGGCGGATGGGGGGCGCTCCCGTCGCGACGGGCTTGTGTCCAACATGGAGCGCAGCATGAACGAACCCTATCTGCAGGTCATCGCGCATTTCTTCGCGAAACCCGGCAACGGCGACCGCGTGGTCGAGCTGCTGGCCGAACTCGCGCCGGCCACGCGCACCGAGCCGAAAAACCTCGACTACGCGTACTTCCGGTCCCCGGAGAACCCCGACCACATCGTGATCCTCGAGCGTTACAGCGAGGCCGACGGCCTCGACGTGCATCGGGAAACGCCGCATTTCCAGCGGATCGGTGTCGGCGCGATCATGCCGTTGCTCGAGCGTCGCGACGTGATCCGCTACATGGTGCAGCCGGACACCGGCACGGCGACGCCCCCGGGAGGCGCCCAATGAACCCGTTTCAATTCCGCACCGTTCCGACGCAGATCGTCGAATTCGGCGCCGCGCGCCGGCTCGGCGCGCTGTTGCGCGAACGCTTTCCGGCGCTCGCACGCCTGTGCGTCGTCACCGATGCGTTCCTGCACCGCAGCGGCGTGCTCGCGCCCGCGCTGGAGAGCCTCGCCGCGCACGGCTGGCAGGTCGCCGTGATCGACGACGTGATCGCCGATCCGCCCGAGCACGTGGTGCTCGAAGCAACCGCGCGAGCCGTCGCGGCCGATGCCGAGATCGTGCTCGGCCTGGGCGGCGGCTCGTCGATGGACGTCGCGAAGCTGATCGCGGTGCTCGCGCCGGGGCAGCAGGCGCTGGCCGACATGTACGGCGTCGACAAGGTCGCGAGCGCGAGGCTGCCGCTCGTGCAGATGCCGACCACGGCCGGCACCGGCTCCGAGGTCACGGCCGTGTCGATCGTCACGGTCGGGGAGGCGCGCAAGATGGGCGTCGTGTCGCCGCACCTGTTCGCGGACGTCGCGATCCTCGACGCGGAACTCACGCTCGGCCTGCCGCGCGCGGCGACGGCCGCCACCGGCATCGACGCGATGGTGCATGCGATCGAGGCGTACACTTCCGCGCGGCTGAAGAATCCGGTATCCGACATGCTGGCGACGCACGCGCTGACGCTGCTGTCGCGCAACCTGCTGGCCGCATGCGACGACGGGCAGAACCGGCACGCGCGCGAAGCGATGCTGGTCGGCGCGATGTTCGCGGGGCAGGCGTTCGCGAATGCGCCGGTCGCGGCCGTGCACGCGCTGGCTTATCCGGTCGGCGGGATCTTCCACGTGCCGCACGGGTTGTCGAATGCGTTGGTGCTGCCGCACGTGCTGCGCTTCAATGCGCCGGCGGCCGCGCCGCTTTACGCGGAACTGGCGGCCATCGTCGCGCCTTCGGCCACGGGCAGCGACGAAGCGAAAACGCATGCGCTGATCGCCGAGATCGACCGGCTGATCGTCGCGACGGGCATTCCGCGCACGCTGCGCGACGTCGGTATCGGCGAGGACGACTTGCCGAGGATGGCGTCGGACGCGATGTTGCAGACGCGTCTGCTCGTGAACAATCCGCGCGAGGTGACCGAGGCCGACGCGCTGGCGATCTACCGGCACGCGTGGTGACGCGGCGGGCGCGATGCCGCCCGCCGGCCGGGTTCCGTTATTTCAGGTCGCGATCCTTGCAGGTCGGCTCGAATTCGCCGTCGAAGTACTGATACAGGTGCACGAGCAACGTGTTGGCGCCGACCTTGCGCCCGAGGTAATGCGTGCTTTCGACCGACGTGCAGGTCGAGAACGCGAGTTGCAAGCCACCGTCGAGCACGGCTTCCGGGTGTGCGCCCTGGCGCACGAAATGCGCGGCGCCGACGACGCCGAAGCCGCGCGTGTCCGCCGGCACCGACTTCGGCAGCGACAGCGCGTACGCGGCGATCGTGCGGTCGTCGTGCAGGCTGTCGAGAATCTGGTTGCCGGGCTTGCCGGCGCGGCCGGTGACCGTCGCGCAGCAGCGCGCGACGCCCTTGTCGTCGTCGGGCAGCACTTGCAGCGATGTGCCTGCCGCGAGATGCGTATTCGGCGTGTAGTAGACGCCGTCGGCGACCACGCCGACCTGCTGCGCATGCGCGGCGATGGAGACGGCGAGCGCCGGGGCGATCAGGAGCGGACGAAGCGGTCGGATGGGCATGATGGCGGCGATGATACACGTGGCGCGCAAGCGCCGTGCGAGTCGCGCACCGATCGCGATCAGGCCCGCGACGCGTCGGCGCCGGCCGCGACCACGTACGCCGACGCCTGCTTCGTGCCGTCCGGCTTCGTCTGCAGGTACACGCCCTGGATTTCCGGCTCGAAGCCCGGCAACGCATTGATCCCGGCTTCGAGCGCACGGAAGTAGTCGAGCGCCGGGCCGCCCCACGCTTCGCCGGGCACCACGCAGAAGATGCCGGGCGGATAGGGCAGCGCGCCTTCGGTCGCGATCCGGCCTTCGATGCGCTCGAGCGTGACGAGTTCGACGTTGTTGCGGATCAGCTCGGTATTCGCGGCCTGCGGCAGCATCGCCTGCTTCGGGAACTGCGCGCGCCGGAACATCTGTTTCTGCAGATGCTTCATGTCGTGGCTGCGGTAGAAATCGTGCATGCGCTGGCACAGCTGCCGCAGGCGCATCGTGCCGTACAGCTCCGGATACGCTTCGCACAGCGACGGAATCGCTTCGCGCAGCGGCGTGTCCTGGTCGAGATGGCGCTCGAACTGCGCGAGGTGCGCGACCAGATGCTGCAGCTTGCCGGCACTCTCCGACGGCGTGAGCAGGAACAGGATCGTATACAAGTCGGCTTTCTCGGGCACGACGCCGTGCTCGCGCAGGTAGCGCGCGAGGATCGGCGCCGGCGCGCCGAACGGCGCGTATTCGTGCGTGTCGCGATCGATGCCGGGCGTCGTCAGCAGCAGCTTGCACGGATCGACGAAATACTGGTCGTCCGCATAGCCTTCGAAGCCGTGCCACCTGTCGGCCGGATGGAAGCGGAAGAAGCGCAGGTCGTCGACGATCTGCTCGGTCGGGTAGTCGGCCCACGGGCGGCCGTCGATCTGCTGCGGAACGAACGGGCGAATCTGGCGGCAGGTTTTCAGCAGCAGCTTGCGCGCATCGACGCCGTGTGCGACGCAGTCGCGCCACAGGCGCCTGCCGGCCGGGCCCGCATGCATCTGCGCGTTGACGTCGAGCGCCGCGAACATCGGGTAGAACGGGCTCGTCGACGCGTGGATCATGTACGCGTTGTTGAAGCGCCGGTGATCGCAGAAGCGCTTCTGCCCTTCGATGTGGCTGTCCTTCTTGTGGATCTGCGACGTCTGCGAGAAGCCGGCCTGCTGCTTGTGCACCGACTGCGTGACGAAGATGCCGGGATCGTCGGGCCCGAGCGTCAGCATCAGCGGCGAGCAGTCCTGCATCATCGGAATGAACTGCTCGTAGCCGACCCACGCCGAATCGAACAGGATGTAGTCGCACAGATGCCCGATCCGGTCGACGATTTCGCGCGCGTTGTAGATCGTGCCGTCGTAGGTGCCGAGCTGGATCACCGCGAGCCGGAACGGGCGCGGCAGGTCGGCGCGCTCGGGCGCGACGTCGCGGATCGCGTCGCGAATGCGCGCTTCGCCGAGCGCCGCGCTGTCGACGCCGCCGATGAGGCCCCACGCGTTGCGCGCGGTCTCGAGGTAGACCGGCCGCGCGCCGGACAGGACGAGCGCGCCGAGGTGCACCGACTTGTGGTTGTTGCGGTCGAACAGCACGAGATCGCCGGGCGCGAGCAGCGCGCTCGTGACGACCTTGTTCGACGTCGACGTGCCGTTCAGCACAAAATAAGTTTTATCCGCGTTGTAGATGCGCGCGGCATTGCGCTGGGCTTCCAGCGCGGGCCCTTCGTGAATCAGCAGATCGCCGAGCCGGACGTCCGCGTTGCAGAGATCCGAGCGAAACAGCGTCTCGCCGAAGAAATCGAAGAACATCCGGCCGAGCGGATGGTTCGAGAAGAACTGGCCGCCCTGATGGCCCGGGCAGTCGAATTCGACGTAGCCGCGCTGCACGTAGTCGCGCATGACCTTGAAGAACGGCGGCAGCAGGTTCTCGCTGTAGAGGTCGGCGGCGGCGGAAATCTGCCGGCCGTGGTAGTGGCGGCCGCCGTGCCGGAGCGGGATCACGCCGCTCGCGCTCGGCAGGACCGACGGCGGCACTTCCTGATCGGGCTCGACCGCGACGAAGAACGGAATCGCGAAACCGGTTCGCTCGACGGTTTTCAGCACCTTTTCCGCGGCCTCGATGCCGACGACGATGGCCGCGATGTTCGTGAAATCGGTCTGGAATACGTCGACCTGTTCGTGCGTGGTGAGAAAGGCGCCGATCAGCGCCGGCTCGACTGCGATTTTCAACAGGCTCACGCGAACTCTCCGGTAAATGACCTGAAACGGGTGCCGCATTCGCGCTGGTGCGTGATGTCGATACGACACGCGCTGCAGCCGATTGAAACATTCCCGCGAACGCCGAACGCCGAATGCGGACTGCACCGAGAAGCATTGAGCAGCGCGGCACAGCCGTGATCGGACAGTGTCCGGCGCCGCCGATCGTAACAACAAAGGCACGTGAATTCAATCGACCGGAGTCGTCAATGTCATTGACGGCTGAGCCTGATCAATTGATCGGGAATTGGCGTGCTGCGGCGCATATAAAAATGATCCAATGATGAAATCCGATTGGAAAGGCGCCGATGATTTCGCCGAACCGTTGGCTTTTCATCGTAAGGCGTTCATGGCATAGTCGGCTCCGAACTGGATGGCGAATCAAGCCGGAATGGCGAGCGTCTCATGCCGCTGCCCGTGACCTGCCGTCCGCGTGCTCGTGAGACGAACGATACCAATCGAAGCAACGCAACAGCGAGGGCAACAACGTGAACACTTCCACTGGCGGCATGCGTCGTCTCGGCATGCGTGCGTTACTCGTCGACGACGAGATCGCGCAGGAAACGGCAACCGGGCGTGCGGTGCGCACGCTGAGCGCGGAGCTCGCGCAACGCGGTATCGACGTGTTGACGGCGACGTCCGCCGACGATGCCATCGTGCTGATCCGCTCCGATCCGTCGATCCAGTGCGTGCTGCTCGACTGGGATCTCGGCGTGGACGGCCCCGGGCCGCCCGAGGCCGTGGTCGATGCGATCCGGCATCGCAATGCCAACGTGCCGATCTTCCTGCTGGCCGACCGCAGCGTCGCGTCGACGGTGCCGGCCGCGGTGATGGGCAAGGTCGACGATTTCGTGTGGCTGCTCGAGGATACGGCCGACTTCATCGGCGGGCGCATCCACGCGGCGATCGAACGCTATCGCTCGACCGTGCTGCCGCCGATGTTCGGCGCGCTCGCGAAGTTCTCGCGCGTCTACGAATACTCGTGGCATACGCCGGGCCACACGGGCGGCACCGGCTTCCTGAAATCGCCGGTCGGCCGCGCGTTCTTCGAATACTTCGGCGAATCGCTGTTCCGCTCGGACCTGTCGATCTCGGTGGGCGAACTCGGTTCGCTGCTCGATCACTCGGGCCCGATCGGCGAAAGCGAACGCTATGCGGCGCGCGTGTTCGGCGCGCATCGCACGTATCACGTGACGAACGGCTCGTCGACGTCGAACCGCATCATCCTGATGGCGAGCGTGAGCCGCGACCAGATCGCGCTGTGCGACCGCAACTGCCACAAGTCGGCCGAGCATGCGATGACGATGTCGGGCGCGATTCCGACCTACCTCGTGCCGACGCGCAACCGCTACGGGATCATCGGGCCGATCGCATCGGAGCGCCTCACGCAAGCGGCCGTCCGCGAGGCGATCGCGTCGAACCCGCTCGCGGCGGGGCTCGCCGACCGCCAGCCGAAGCATGCGATCGTGACGAACTCGACGTACGACGGCCTCTGCTACAACGTGACGCGCGTCGAGGAACTGCTCGGCGCGAGCGTCGACCGGCTGCACTTCGACGAAGCGTGGTACGGCTACGCGCGTTTCAATCCGATCTACCGCGACCGCCATGCGATGCACGGCGACCCGCGCGACCACCACAAGGACCGGCCGACGGTATTCGCGACGCAGTCGACGCACAAGCTGCTGACCGCGTTGTCGCAGGCGTCGTACATCCACGTGCGCGACGGCCGCAGCCCGATTCCGCATGGTCAGTTCAACGAAACGTTCATGATGCATGCATCGACGTCGCCGAACTACGCGATCATCGCGTCGAACGACGTCGCGGCCGCGATGATGGACGGCCCCGGCGGCGCCGCGCTGACGCGCGAATCGATCGAGGAGGCCGTCGCGTTCCGGCAGATGATCGCGCGGATGAACGGCGAATTCGGCGCGAAGGGCGACTGGTTCTTCGAATGCTGGCAGCCCGACACCGTGCTCGAGGCGCGCACGGGCCGCACGCTGCCGTTCCACGAAGCGCCGCCCGAGCTGCTCGCGACCGACCCGGCGTGCTGGGTGCTGCGCCCCGGCGCGCAATGGCACGGCTTCGGCAATATCGAGGACGGCTACTGCATGCTCGACCCGATCAAGGTGTCGATCGTCACGCCGGGCGTGGCGCCGGCCGGCGGCCTGATGCCGGTCGGCATCCCGGCGAGCGTCGTCACCGCGTATCTCGATGCGCGCGGGATCGTCGTCGAGAAGACGACCGATTTCACGATCCTGTTCCTGTTCTCGATCGGCATCACGAAGGGCAAGTGGGGCTCGCTCGTCAGCGCGCTGTGCGATTTCAAGCGCGACTACGACGCGAACCTGCCCCTCGACATGGCGATTCCGTCGCTCGCTCAGGAGCATGGTGCGCGCTATGCGGGCATGGGGCTGAAGGATCTGGCCGACACGATGTTCGCGGC
Organism: Burkholderia sp. CpTa8-5; assembly: GCF_017815045.1. Lineage (NCBI taxonomy): Bacteria > Pseudomonadati > Pseudomonadota > Betaproteobacteria > Burkholderiales > Burkholderiaceae > Burkholderia > Burkholderia sp. CpTa8-5. The sequence goes on along the minus strand of NZ_JAGIQD010000017.1, from coordinate 4,757 downwards.
GATGGAGCAGCTCGGCACGACGCGCCTGATGTCGGAGGCGTTCTCGATCCTGCCGAAGCCGGAGATGAGCCCGGTGCGCGCGTACGAGCATCTCGTGCAGGGCCGCGTCGAGCAGGTCACGCTCGACGAACTGGCCGGGCGCACGGTGGCGACCGGCGTCGTGCCGTATCCGCCGGGCATTCCGCTGTTGATGCCGGGCGAGAACGCGGGGCCGGCCGGCGGCCCGGTGCTCGGCTACCTGAAGGCGCTCGAAGCATACGACCGGCGTTTTCCGGGCTTCGCGCACGACACGCACGGCGTGGAAGTCGAGGACGGCACGTATCGCGTGTACTGCCTGACGGCCTGAAGCCCCGAAGCCCCGAAGCCTGACCGGGCGAACGGGCGACCGGCCGCGCGGCGGCCTCACATCGAAGGATCGAACACCATGGACAACGCAGCGCACCTGGCCGACGCGGCCCCGGCGGCCGCGCCGAAGAGCCGGATGAACGTCTGGCAGCTCACCATCCTCACCGCGGTCAACATGATGGGCTCCGGCATCATCCTGCTGCCGGCGAAGCTCGCGCAGGTCGGCACGATCTCGCTGCTGTCGTGGATCGTCACGGCCGGCGGCTCGCTCGCGCTGGCCTACGCGTTCGCGCGCTGCGGGATGCTGAGCCGCAAGCCGGGCGGGATGGGCGGCTACGCGGAATACGCGTTCGGCAAGGCCGGCAACTACATGGCGAACTACACGTACGGGCTGTCGCTCGTGATCGCCAACGTCGCGATCGGCGTCACGGCGGTCGGCTACGGCACCGTGCTGTTCGACGCGACGCTGTCGCCGCTGCAGACGGGCCTGTGGACGATCTTCCTGCTCGTGCTGACGACGGTCGCGAACTTCGGCGGCTCGCGCATCACCGGCCGGATCGGCGCGGTGACGGTGTGGGGCGTGATCATTCCGGTCGTCGTCGTATCGCTGATCGGCTGGTTCTGGTTCAGCGGCGCGACCTGGGGCGCCGCGTGGAATCCGCACAACCTGCCGTTCGGGCCGGCCGTCGGCGGCTCGATCGCGGTGACGCTGTGGGCGTTCCTCGGGCTCGAATCGGCGTGCGCGAACGCGGACGCCGTCGAGAATCCGGAGCGCAACGTGCCGATCGCCGTGCTCGGCGGCACGATCGCGTCGGCGATCTTCTATATCGTGTCGACCAACGTGATCGCCGGGATCGTGCCCAACGCGATCCTCGCGGCGTCGAACGCGCCGTTCGGCCTCGCGTTCGCGACGATGTTCACGCCGACCGTCGGCACGATCGTCACCGCGCTGATGGTGATCGCGTGCATCGGCTCGCTGCTCGGCTGGCAGTTCACGGTCGCGCAGGTGTTCAAGAGCTCGGCGGACGTCGGCTATTTCCTGCCGGTGTTCGCCCGCGCGACGCGCACGGGCACGCCGATCGTCGGCATGGTGATCCTGCTGGTCGCGCAGGTCGCGCTGGCGCTGATGACGATCAGCCCGGAGCTGAGCAGCCAGTTCCAGAAGATCGTCGATCTCGCGGTCGTCACGAACCTCGTGCCCTACGTGATGTCGATGGCCGCGCTGATCACGATCCAGAAGGTTGCGAAGGTGCCGCCGGGCAAGGCGCTGGTGACGAACGCGGTCGCGATGGTCGCAACCGCGTACAGCTTCTACGCGCTCTACAGTTCGGGCGAGCAGGCGCTGATGCTCGGCGGCCTGTGCGTGTTCCTCGGCTGGACGCTGTTCGGCTTCGTCAGCGCGCGCTTCTACCAGATGGAAGTCGACGCGCACGTGAAGGAGCCGGGGAAGTCGCTGCAGGCGTGAAGCCCTAGCGGTCGGGCGTCGTCAGCAGCGGCGGCAGGGTGCGTTTCAACAGATCGACGACGGCCCGCACGCGCGGCGGCAGCGGCCGCTGCGCGTGCACTAGCACATTGAGCGCGAAGTCGGGCACGTCGTAGTGCGGCAGCAGGCGAACGAGCCGGCCGCGCGCGAGCGCGTCGGCGCAAGCCGGGTGCTGGACCACGCCGATACCGCCGCCCGCCGCGATCGTGTCGAACATCGGGCGCCAGTGGCTCGCGGTCATGACCGTGCGGATGCGCGCGTATTCGACGGCACCGCCGTCGCGCCGCAGCGGCACCTGCTCGTTCGCGAACACGCCTTTCACCCGGATGAACGGATGGTTCGCGAGATCGTCCTTCGTGTCGAGCGGGCCGTGCCGCTCGAGATACGACGGCGCGGCGACGAGCACGCGGCCGACCGCGCCGAGCGCGTAGGCGACGAAGCCGCCGTCGCGGAGCTGGCCGGCCCGGATCGAAATGTCGACCCCCTCGGTGACGGGATCGACGATCTCGTCGTTCAGCACCAGGTCGATGTGCAGCTTCGGATACGCGGTGCGGATCTGCATCAGCACGGCCGGCAGCACGACCTCGCCGAAACACTGCGGCGCCGCGAGCCGGATCGTGCCGTCGAGCGCGTTGTCCGTCTTCGACACCGACGCCACGGCCAGTTCGGCCGCTTCGAGCAGCGCCTTGCTGCGTTCGTAGAAGAGGCGGCCTTCTTCCGTGCACGCGAGCGTGCGCGCACTGCGCATCAGCAGCCGCGTGCCGAGATGCTTTTCGAGTTTCTCGATGCGTTCGCTGACGGCCGGTTGGCCCATGTCGAGATCCCGCGCCGCGCCGGACATCGTGCCGCGCTCCACGACTCTCACGTAGATGCGCATCGTCGCCAACAGATCCATGAAGTCGCGCCTCGTGTTTTCCGATGTCTTCCGGTTCGATTTTTACCGATCGACGGATGGTACCAAAGCGGCGTCGACGCGATGGTGTGCGTCGGGCCGATACTGACTATCGGCCGGTGCGCTTACGGTGCCGCCAAAGCCGCGTGCGTTCGTCCGCGCCGTGCGCGAAAATCGGCGTGCTTTCACACGGCCGACAGGAGACGCGACATGACGCAACGGAACGAAGCGCGACGGACGCATTGCGTCGCATGGCAGATCGTGCAGACGTGGCAGGCGGCCGAATGGTGCCGGCTCGACGAGTCGCCAACGGGCAACGCGCTGGCGGGTGCGGTGGCGGGCGCGATCGACGGCACGCCGTTTCGTATCGACTACGCGGTCGCATGCGGCGCCGACTGGCTCACGCGCTCGGCGCGCGTGACGCATTGGACCGGCACCGCGCCGCCCCGGCAATGGGACATCGCGTGCGACGCGGGGCAGTGGACGATCGACGGTATCGCTGCGCCGGCGCTCGCGGGCGCGACCGATATCGATCTCGGCTTCAGTCCGTCGACCAATACGCTGCCGATTCGCCGGCTGGCGCTCGCCGTCGGCGAGTCGGCGGAGATTCGCACCGCGTGGCTGCGTTTCCCGGATCTCGCCATCGTGCGCGGCGAGCAGCGCTATACGCGCACGGCGCCGTACGTGTACCGCTACGAGAGCGGTACGTATGCGGCCGATATCGGGATCGACGATGCGGGCCTCGTCACCGACTACGACGAATGGCGGCGCATCGGCGGAGTGGCTGCGTCGTGACGCGTCAGCGCGCGCTGGCGACCGACAGCTTGCCCGGAATCAGCTTCAGCGTACTGAACGCGTCGGCAATGCTCTGCTGGTACGCGACCGTCGCGTCGGTGATCGGCTGCACGCCGTAGCCGGCACGCTTGAGCGCGACTTCGAGCGTCGGCGCGTCGAGGCCGACGAGCGGCGACAATTGCGCGGCGACCTCCGGCACGTGATCGCGCGCCCAGCGATCGACCGCGTCGACTTCGTCGAGCAGCGCGCGCAGCACCTGCGGGTGTGCGGCCGCGTACTTGCGCGCCGCGAGGTAGTACTGCGTGTTGCGCACGAGCCCTTCGCCGTTCGCGACCACGCGCGCGCCGAGCTGTCGTTCGGCGGCGGCCAGGTACGGATCCCAGATCACCCATGCATCGACGCTGCGCTGCACGAACGCGGCGCGCGCGTCGGCGGGCGTCAGGTAGATCGGCTGGATGTCGGCATAGGTGAGGCCCGCATGTTCGAGCGCCTTCACCAGCAGGTAGTGGACGTTCGAACCCTTGTTGAACGCGACCTTCTTGCCGCGCAGTTGCGCGACGGTGCGGATCGGCGAATCGGGCAGCACGACGATCGCCTCGCCCTGCGGCGCGGGCGGCTCGTTGCCGATGTAGACGAACTCGACGCCGCCGGCCTGCGCGAAGATCGGCGGGGTTTCGCCGACCGTGCCGACGTCGATCGCGCCGGCGTTCAGCCCTTCGAGCAGTTGCGGGCCGGCCGGGAATTCGAGCCATTGCACGGTGACGCCCTGGCTCTCGAGACGCTTCTCGAGCGTGCCGCGCGCCTTGAGCACGACGAAGTTGCCGTATTTCTGGAAGCCGACGCGCAGCCGCGTGCCGCTGTCGGCGGCCGCGCGGGCGGGCACGGCCGCGAGCGGGCCGAGCGCGAGCCCGGCCAGTCCGGCGGCCGCGCCATGCAGCCACTGGCGGCGGCGCGGGTTCGCCGGGGTCGTTTCAAGGTCTGCGTGCGGTGTGTCGTTCATTAGGGCGTGTTCACGCTAATAACGGGTTTGCGCTGGCCCCCAGAAGGGCCGAGCGCGAGGATTGCGACGAAGCGAATACTCGACGTATTCGCGAGGAGCATGACGCGGCGATCGGCCCTTCTGGGGGCCAGCCCCGCGAATGAATTTTTCCAAACAGGGGAACGTGCCTTTCCGCCCACATTGCGGCGTCGTGCGTCGCTTGTTTGGCACGGCCAAACGGCGCTCCTTACTCCTTGCACTGC
>NZ_JAGIQD010000016.1:0-154023 GCF_017815045.1 Burkholderia sp. CpTa8-5 | reverse complement strand
CATCTCAGCGCAACGTTTACAACCACTCCTTCCACAAAACAAAAATGCCCTTCGGTCGCTTAACTGAACGGCATTACACCTCCGGGTGGCGTTTCTGTTTCCTCGCGATTTTTTCTGCGATCCCGAGAATCGCCGCGCCGCGCCGCGCTGCGTCGTGCGTGCGCCCGGTCGACCGGTGCCGCCCGCATACGAAAATGCCGCCCGGCCCCACCGAACGGCATTGCGTGAAAGGCGGCGTCTTCGCGTGCGCCGCGCCCGGGCGCGCCGCGAGACGGGCGTCGTGCCGTCAGCGCCAGTTCGCCTCGTAGAAACGCACGTAGCCGCTGCGCAGCGTCACGCATTGCGCGCGCGTTTCCGACAGCAGGCGCCGTGCGGCCGCCTCGATACGCTCGCGGTGCTGGTCGAATGCGCCGACCATGTCCTCGAAGCGCGGCGATGCCGCGCCGAAGTGGTCTTCCAGCGCCTCGGCGGTGATCTGGCATTGGACCCGCTCGCCATTGACCAGCGCCGTGAACCCCAGCATCAGGTCACGCCCCGAATACTCCGGCTTCTCGTTCGTGAAATGGATCTGCATGGGAGCCGCCTCGACCGGTAGAAAACGAATGACCGCGTCCGTCGTCCGCTACCGGCCGGACGAAATGTACGCGGGCTCGCCGGCGGAGGCCCCGACCGCGGAGTGTGGCGCGGTCGCTGCATGCCGGTTGAATTCCACTTTAGACGGTTTCGCGCGGGACACAAAAATTTCGGTGTGCGTCGTTCCGACGCGCATTTCGTCTGATCTGCGCGGCATCCGGCACCGTTTCGGAAAACGGCGTCAGTGCGGATCGGTCGGCCAGATGTTGAGCGCGATCGCGGCGGTCGTGACGCCCACCGCAATCGCGGCCGCCCCGTATCTCACCGCATCGGTCAGATCGAACAGCAATCCGTGGATCGCCACGGCAATGCCGCCCAGCATGATGAAGGTGGCAATGGCCGCCAGCACGACTCTCAGTTCCGTCCGAACCATGATGCGTCTCCCGAACGGATGCATGTCGCGTCGCATGCATGTTGCAGTGCGGAACACGGCGCGTGCGTGCTCCATTTCCATCATTGCAGGCGGGCGCTTGAAAGCAAGGGGATTTTATCGGCAGTCGCGCATCGCACGTGGCGCTTGTATGATGATGCGTACCCGGACGAACGGCTGTCGCGCCCCATGGTGCGCCGCGAGCGGAGACGCACTCCGCCGCCGCTTCCGATCCGGTCGGCCCCGGCGGCTCCGGGGAACAGGAGACACATCATGCCGCAACCCTTCGTGCTGCCCGCCACCGCGGGGCGTACCGACCTGCTCGCGCAGGCGCATGCGCGTTCGACCGCGGTCGGCCTGCGCGCGCACGAGCGTCCCGATTTCGCGCCGCTGTCGCGCGTCGCGCTGCGCGAACTGCTCGACACGAACCACACGCTGTTCTCGCACGCCCGCCCGGTGATGGAGGATCTCCATGCGCAGATCGCCGAGACCCAAAGCCTCGTGCTGCTGACCGACGCCGACGGCGTGATCCTGCACAGCATCGGCGATGCCGACTTCATCGAGAAAGCCAACCGCGTCGCGCTGTGCAACGGCGTGTCGTGGGCCGAAGGCGCACGCGGCACCAACGCGATCGGCACCGCGCTCGCGTCGGGCCAGGCCGTCGTCGTGCACGGTGCCGAACACTTCCTGCGCGCGAACCACATCCTCACCTGCGCGTGCGCGCCGATCGTCGATCCGTTCGGCCGCACGCTCGGCACGCTGGACGTGAGCGGCGACCCGCGCGGCTCCAGCCCGCATACGCTCGCGCTCGTGCGGATGTCCGCGCAGCTGATCGAGAACCACCTGTTCGCGAACCAGTGCGGCGAAGCGCTGCGGCTGCGCTTTCACGCCCACGAGGATTGCGTCGATTCGCTGTTCGCCGGGCTCGTCGCGTTCGGCCCCGACGGCGGGCTGATCGCCGCGAACCGCAGCGCCCAGTTCCAGCTCGGCGCGTCGTTCGACGCGCTGCAGCATCAGGCCAGCGACGCGTTGTTCGGCATGCGCTTCGCCCAGCTCGCGCAGCAGGCCGCGCGCGCGCCGGGCGCCACGTTCCGTCTCACGCTGTCGACCGGCGTGCGCGTGCTCGCCCGCTGCGAATTCCCTGAAGCGCAGAAAACGACCGTCGCCGTCACCCCGTCGGCACCGGCCGCACGCGTGCGGGCGCCGGACCCCGATGCGATCACGTTCGCGACGCTCGACACCGGCGACGCGCGCATGGCCGCCGTGCTCGAACGCGTCGCGAAGATCCGCGGGCGCGACCTGCCGCTGCTGATCCTCGGCCAGACCGGCACCGGCAAGGAATGGCTCGCCCGCGCGCTGCACCAGGCGTCGCCGCGCGCGGACGGCCCGTTCGTCGCGGTCAACTGCGCGGCGCTGCCCGATTCGCTGATCGAGGCCGAACTGTTCGGCTATGAGGACGGCGCGTTCACCGGCGCGCGCAAGCGCGGCAGCCCCGGCAAGATCGCGCAGGCCGACGGCGGCACGCTGTTTCTCGACGAAATCGGCGACATGCCGCTCGCGCAGCAGGTTCGGCTGATGCGCGTGCTGCAGGAACGCGCGGTGATGCCGCTCGGCGGCGCACGCGCGGTGCCGGTCGACGTGCGCGTGGTATGCGCGACCCACCGCGACCTGCGCGCGATGATCGCGGACGGCACGTTCCGCGAGGATCTGTTCTACCGGATCAACGGGCTCGCGGTCACGCTGCCGGCGCTCGCCGCACGCACCGACCTGCCGGCGCTCGTCGAGCGGATCCTCGCGCGGCTCGCGCGCAGCGAGCCGATGCCGCGCCGCCTCGCGGCCGACGTGCTCGACGCGTTCGCGCGCCACCGCTGGCCCGGCAACCTGCGGCAGATGACCAACGTGCTACGCACGGCCGGCATGCTCGCCGAAGACGAAGCCGAGATCACGCTCGCGCATTTGCCCGACGATTTCTGGCTCGACTGCGAGGATGCGGCCACTACGTCGGCGGCAGCCATACCGGTCGCATCGATCCCATCGGTCGGCAAACGCGAAGGCACGACGCTGCACAGCCACCAGGCCGCGATGATCGATGCGGTGCTCGCGCGGCATGGCGGCAACGTATCGGCGGCCGCGCGCGAGCTCGGCCTCGCCCGCAACACCGTGTACCGGTATCTGCGGCGGCACTGACGCACGCGGCTGGCGGCCGTCGGCCGCCGGCGGCTTCGGGTATGCTTGGCGCGTTGCCGCCGAACCGCCGCCCGCTTCACTCATGACCGATCCAGAACATCCGCCCGTCGTGCGCATCGAGCCGCTCGGCGCAAGCTTCGACGCACCCGATACGCTGACCGTGCTCGAAGCCGCCGCGTTCGCACGCGTGTCGCTGCCGCGCTCGTGCCGCAACGGCACGTGCCGAAGCTGCCTTTGCCGGATCGTCAGCGGCAGCGTACGCTATACGATCGAGTGGCCGGGGCTCTCCCGCGACGAAAAAGCCGACGGCTATACGCTGCCGTGCGTGGCCGTCGCGACGTCGGACCTCGTGCTCGACGTGCCCGACGCAGCCATGCTCGACTAGACGCGGCGCGCGGCCGCGCGCGTCGTTCTGCAACGCTCGATCCTGCATGGAGAACATGATGGTCCAGCAAACCGATCGCATCGAAAAACAGACGCTGCTCGCCGCGTCGCCCGACCGCGTGTGGGCAGCCGTCAGCAACTCCGGCGAATTCGGCCAGTGGTTCGGCGTGTCGTTCGACGGCCCGTTCGAGGCCGGCCAGTCGCTGTTCGGTCGCATCACGCCGACCCGCGTCGACGATGACGTCGCCAAGGCGCAGGAGCCCTATGCGGGCACCGTGTTCGAAATCGTCGTCGACCGTATCGAACCCAAGCAACTGTTCTCGTTTCGCTGGCATCCGTTCGCGATCGATCCGAATGTCGATTACGCGTCGGAACCGATGACGCTCGTCACGTTCACGCTCGCGACACAGGCCGGCGGCACGCTGCTCACGGTCACCGAAACGGGTTTCGACCAGTTGATCGAAGCGCGTCGCGCGACGGCGCGCGACATGAACGACCAGGGCTGGGCCGCGCAGATGACACTGATCGCGAAGTATCTGGCGCCGCACGCATAGCGCGCCGCGATGCCGCAGGTGGGTGCCGACCGGCGAACCGACGTGCGTGGCATAATCGCCCGCATCGTCAGTCCACCCGCCGCCGTGCATCGCATGCTGAGTCGTCGCCTCCGGAAGATCGGCAGTCTGATCGGGATGTTCGCCATCCTGATGACGGCGCTCGCGCCGACAATCTCGCAGGCGCTGACCACGCAGGGGCGCATCGACGCGCTGCTGGCCGGCTACTGTTCGGCCGCGCCGGCCGCCGGCGACCGCTCCGCCGATGCGTCGACGAAAAGCCTGCAGGCCCATCTGCAGGCATGCGGCTACTGCAGCCTGCTTGCCCATACGCCCGCGCTACCCGCTCCCGAACTGACGTTCGCGGCCCGCGTGCACGCGATCGAGCATCGCGCGGCAACCCGCTTCGAAAGCCTGCGCCGCGCGCTGCCGCTCACGGCCGCGCAACCGCGCGCGCCGCCGTTCACGTCCTGATCCGTCGCCATTGCGCGTGATGCCGTCGTGCATCGCGTCGCCCGCGCACGCCGCCCGCGTGCGCGACATGTCACGTTTCGAAGGACGATCATGTCTCACCCTGCTGCGCGCGGCGTCGTGCCGGGTGCGCGGTTGGCCGCCACCGGTTCGGATTGCCGTGCCTGCATTCGCCCGCATGCGAATGCGCGCCCTCGCACGTCCGCGCTAAGCGCCGCCGACATCGATGCCGCTCGCGCAGCCGTCCGTCGAATCCGTCTTTTTCCATCCGATTCGTTACTCGCACACCCAGCCATGAAAACCGCTACTTTCGTTCGCGGCGCACTCGCCGCACTCGGCTTCGTCGCCCTCCACGCCGCGCATGCGCACGCGCTCCCGAAAATGCAGGACCCGGCGCCCAACGCCACGCTGTCGAGCGCGCCTCACGCAGTCACGATCGATTTCGGCGAAGCGCTCGAGCCCGCGTTCAGCTCGATCGCCGTGACCGACAGCCAAGGGCAATCGGTCGTCGACGGGAAGTCGGCCGTCGACGCCGGCAACCGGAAGCGGATGCACGTCGCACTGGCGAGCCTGAAGCCCGGCGCCTATACCGTCGCGTGGATCGCGGTGGCCAGCGACGGCCATCGCACGCACGGCCGCTATGTATTCACGTTGAAGTAACGCATGTCACGCACGCGATGCGCATCGGCGCCCCATGCCGACCGCATTCGCATCGATGCCGTCGGCATCGCACCCGATAAGGAGAACAAATGATGAAACGCCCTCTTCCGACTGCCCTGCTCATGGCACTGGCGCTGCACGCGTCCGCCACCTTCGCCGCACCCGCCATCGAGGCCGATGCGTGCTGGATCCGCACGATGCCGGCGACGGTGCCGTCGTCCGGCTACTTCACGCTGAAGAACGGCGGCGACGCGCCCGCGACGCTGACCGGTATCGACACGCCCGCCTACGGGATGGCGATGGTGCATGAAACGCAGACGAGCGGCAGCACCGCGAAGATGGTGCACGTCGACTCGGTCGTCGTGCCGGCGCACGGCACGCTGACGTTCAAGCCGAAGAGCTATCACGTGATGCTGGAGGAACCGCGCCAGGCCGTCGCGCCCGGCACGAAGGTGCCGCTTCGGCTGCACTTCGCGGACGGCTCGACCGTGTCCGTGACCTGCGACGCGAAGGCGCCGACCTACGCCGGCCAGTAACGCCGCCGACCTCACGACCGAAGGAGAGGCACATGAAAAACCGCCTGCCGCTGGCCGACCTGATCGTCCGCTACCGGACCCCGCTGAACATCGCAGTACTGATCGCCTGCGGATTATGGGCCGCGTGGATCGCGTGGATGACGCGGCCTGCCGCCATCGATACGCCGCCGTCGATTCCCGCGTACTGCATGCGCGACGCGCGCTGACGCGCCGCTACCGCACGGTTCCGGCGGTAGCGGCCCGCGCCATTATTGGCGTGCGATCATCGCTTCATCCCGACCGCCGGAACCGCCTTTCGGAGCGCCGCATGTCCATTCAGACCTGGATGCTGTTTGCCGCAGCCTATCTCGCCACGACGCTGTCGCCGGGCCCCAACGTGCTGCTCGTGATTCGCAACACGGTGCGCTACGGCGCGCACGGCACCGCCGCGACGATCGCCGGCAACCTCGTCGCGCAGGGCGTGGTCGTGCTGCTGGTCGCGCTCGGCGTCGGCGCGGTGCTGGCGGCGATGCCGCCGCTGTTCGTCGCGATGAAGGTGATCGGCGCAGCGTACCTGATGGTTCTGGGGGTCCGGCAGTTGCGCGGCGACCGCCAGGCCGGCGTCGCATCGAGCGGCGCGGCGGAACTCGCCGTGCCCGATCGCCGGAAGCTGTTCCGCGAAGCGCTGTTCGTGTCGGGCAGCAATCCGAAGACGATGATCTTCCTGTCCGCGTTCATGCCGCAGTTCGTCGTGCACGATCGCCCGCTCGCGCTGCAGTTCGTCGTGATGTACGCGACGATCGCGTGCACGGTCGTGGTCGTCCACAGCGTCTATTCGGCCGGCGTGCGCCGCCTGCATCGCGGCGTCGGCATGAGCCGCGCGGTGCGCGCGCTCAAGCGTGCGAGCGGGTTGCTGTTCGTCGGGCTCGGTATCAAGCTGCTGACCGCGCGGCAGGCGTAAGCCGCCCCCATCAGCCCATGCGAGCGGCCAGCGCGGCCGCGATCTCGTCGAACGACGGCCGCGCGTCGACGTCCTCGTTCATGCACGCCGCCGCCAGCGCATCGAGCGCGCCGGCGTGCGGTTCGCAGCGCTCGAGCAATTCGCCGAGCAGATAGCCGAACGCGCGCACTTCGAGCCGCTCGAACCTCGCGCCGCGCGTGCGCTCGTTCACGTCGTACAGCGACGCCGCCCCGAAATCGCCGAGCAACGCGCCGCCTGCGCCGTCGTGCAGGATGTTGTGCGCATACAGGTCGCCATGCATGATGCCGCGCGCATGCAGATGGGCGGCGACCGACGCGATGCCGTGCGCGATCCGCAACGCGTGCGCCGGATCGAATTTGGTATCGGCGACATAGACGTCGCGCGTGCAGGACGCGAAGCTCGGTGGCCCGGCGAGGTTCGTCAGCGCGGGATCGACCTGCTCCATCACGAGGCCGTGCGTGCCGTCCGGATGCCCGCGCACCTTGCCGATCACCGGGATCAGATACGGGTGGCGGCCGGCATGCAGGCATGCGGCCATTTCGCAATCGGGCAGGCCGTCGCTCGTCACCGCGCCCTTGAACAGCTTGAGCGCGACCGTCCGCGGCGGATGGCCGTCCGCCCGCCATTGCGCGCGATAAATGACACCCGACGCGCCCTCGCCCAGTTTCCGTTCACATGACAGCGCGGCCCAGTCGATCTCCGCGACGTCCGGCCCGGCGGACGCCGCGGCCTCCGGCGCCGCGCCGAACGGGTTGCCGGCCACGGCGAGCCACGCAAGACGCGGCAGGCGCAGCAGCCAGTCGGGCAACGCGGGCAGCCGGTTCGCCGACAGGCGCACCAGCTCCAGCGCGCGGCATGCGGCCATTTCCGCGGGCAGCGCCCGCAGCCGATTGCCGGCCAGCATGAGCTTCTGCAACCGCGCGCAGTCGCCGATGTCGGCCGGCAGTTCGTCGATCGCGTTGTCGGTCAGGATCAGCCAGCGCAGCGCACGCGGCAGCGCGCCGCGCGGCACCGTGCGGATCCGGTTCGCCTTGAAGCCGATCATGTCGAGTCGTTCGCACGCGCCGAGCACGTCGGGGAACGCGGTGAAGCGGTTGCCCGACGCGAACAGGATGCGCAGGCGATGCAGCCGCGGCAGATCGTCGGGCAACGCGGACAGCGCATTGCCGGTCAGGTCGAGCACTTCGAGCGTGTCGGCCAGCTCGAAGATCTCGCGCGGAAATTCGGTCAGTCCGCACGCGAGCTTCAGTTGCCGCGCGCCCGACAGTTGGCCGGCCTGCAGTTGTTCGAGGGTGTGGGTCACGGGGAGAAAACGGGGGGCGGTTGCGGGGACCCATCGGGTCGATCGGACGAATTCTACCGGGATCGACGAGGTGCCCGTACACGACCTTGTCATCCCCCCTTCACAAATGCGAAATGTGACGTTAGAATTGCGCCCCTTGCAGTGCCGACGTGGTGAAATTGGTAGACACGCTATCTTGAGGGGGTAGTGGCGAAAGCTGTGCGAGTTCGAGTCTCGCCGTCGGCACCAGATGCGCTTTCCTCGCATTCCCGCATTTCAGAAACCCGCGACAGCAAATGGCCTCGCGGGTTTTTTGTTGTCCGCTACGCGAGCAGCAGAAAATTCCGCACCACCGCGGACGGCTCGTCGCAGCGCGACGCAATGGCCAGCCTCGCGCGAAACCGGTTGCCCGCGAACGGCCGGTATACGACCCCGGGAACCTGCACCTGCGTAATTGCCTTCGGCACGACCGACACGCCGAGGCCCGCCGCCACCAACGTCACCGCGGACGCGATCTGCGGCGCCGGTTGCGCCATGCGCGGCTCGAAACCGGCGGCCTTGCACGCGGCGACGATATCGTCGAACAGCGCGCCGCCGGCCGCGCGCGGCACCTGCACGAACGACTCGTCGGCCAGCTCCGCCAGCTCGATGCGCCGGCGCTGCGCCAGCCGATGCGCGACGGGCAGCGCGACGAACATCGGCTCCTCGTCCCAGTCGGCTACCCGCAGCGTCGCGGCCACGCGGCGCTCGGGCCGCACGATCGCGACGTCGAGGCGCCCGGCCTCCAGCGCCTCCAGCAGCACACCCGACGTCGCTTCCTGCAACGTCAGCTCCGCATCCGGAAACGCCTCGCGAAAGCGGCGAATCAGATCCGACACCTTCGGATTGAACGCGGCCGTCCCGGTGAAGCCAACCCGCAAATGGCCGGTTTCCCCGCGCGCGGCGCGTCTCGCCGCCCGTGCCGCGCGCTCGGCATCGTCGAGCACGCGTCGCGCCTCTTCCGCGAAAACCTCTCCCGCCAGCGTCAACTCGGCGCCGCGCGCGGTCCGCTTGAACAGCTCCACGCCGAGCTCGTTCTCCAGCGCCTTGATCTGCTGGCTCAATGGCGGCTGGCCGATGCCGAGCGTTTCGGCGGCCTTCGTGAAATTCGATGCGGCCGCGACGGCCAGAAAGTAGCGGAGATGCCGGAGTTCCATGCGTGACGTGACCTCGCGGTGTGAGTCGGGTTGGCGCGTGAGCCAGTGTTAAAACATATTACTGCGGTTCATTTCATATATTGGACATATACATGACCGTGCGCAAGAATTCGTGTATTCCGTCGCACATCGAGTGCCCCATGTCCTCCGCTTCGATTTCCCGCTCCATGCCCGGTACGCAACCGTCCGCGCCCGATGCGCTGCCGGCCGGCGTGTCCCCGCGCTCGGCCGCGTACAAGCGCATCGCGTTCGCGCTGTTCCTCGCCGGCTTTTCTACCTTCTCGCTGCTGTACTGCGTGCAGCCGCTGCTTCCCGCGTTCGCCCGCGAATTCAACGTCGGCGCGGCGTCGAGTTCGCTGTCGCTATCGCTGTCGACCGGGATGCTCGCGGTGTCGATCCTGTGCGCCGGCGCGCTATCCGAACGGGTCGGGCGGCGCGGGCTGATGTTCGTGTCGATGACGCTGGCCGCGCTGTTCAATCTGCTCGCCGCGCTGTCGCCGAACTGGCACCTGCTGCTCGTCTGTCGTGCGCTCGAAGGCTTCGCGCTGGGCGGCGTGCCGGCGGTGGCGATGGCCTATCTCGCGGAAGAAATCGCCGCGGACGGGCTCGGCTTCTCGATGGGGCTCTATGTCGGCGGAACCGCGTTCGGCGGCATGATCGGACGGATCGGGATGAGCGCGCTCGAGGAGCACTTCTCGTGGCGCACGGCGATGCTGTCGATCGGCGTCGTCGATCTGCTCGCGGCGCTCGCGTTCGTGATGCTGCTGCCGGCGTCGCGACGCTTCGTGAAGCGCACCGACCTGACGCTGCGTCACCACCTGCGGCTGTGGCACGCGCAATTGCGTCACGCACGCCTGCCGTTCGTGTTCGCGATCGGCTTCCTCGTGATGGGCGCGTTCGTGACGATCTACAACTACGCCGGGTTCCGGCTCATGGCGGCGCCGTTCAACCTGAGCCCGACCGCCTGCGGGCTGATCTTCGGGGCCTATCTGTTCGGGATGGTGTCGTCGTCGAGCGCCGGCGCGCTCGCCGATCGCCTCGGGCGGGCGCCGGTCCTCGTCAGCGGCATCGTCGTGTTCGCGGCGGGCCTCGCGCTGACGCTGTCGCACTCGCTCGTCGCGATCGTCGTCGGCATCGTGCTCGTGACGATCGGCTTCTTCGTCGCGCATTCGGTCGCGAGCGGCTGGGTCGGCGCGCTCGCGGGCGCCGCGAAAGGGCATGCGGCGTCGCTGTATCTGCTCGCCTACTATGTCGGGTCGAGCGTGCTCGGCTCGGTCGGCGGCGCATTCTGGCAACGCGGCGCGTGGACGAGCGTCGCCGCGTATGTCGCGGTGCTGCTCGCCGTCGCATTGCTGGCCGCGCGGCGGTTGAGCCGTGCTTGATGCGACGCCCGACGACGATCGCGCTCGGCGCTGTTCGCGGGCTGCGGCATCGTCGCCGAATCCGAGCCGATCAGTGAATATCAGGAAACCGAACTGAAACTGTCGGGCATGCAGGCAGTGATCCGCATACGCGACGCGGCGTCGGACCGACAGGGCCGCACGCAGGTGTCGACTTCGTCGATGGTCGACCGATTCGCACCACCCGTCAAAGCAACGGCAGCGTCTGCCGGATATGGTCGGCGAATGCTGCCGTCAGGTGCGACGGTCGCTTCCGGTCGAACCGCAGCGTAATGCCCACCGCCGGCAACGGCGGCAAATGCGGATCGCCGTTGACGATCGCGACGTCGGCCGGCACGGCCGTCTGCGTCATCACCGCGAACGCCTGCCCCGAACGCACCAGCGCGATCAGCCCGGCGAGGCTGCTGCTCGCATACGCGACGCGATAGACGCGGCCGGCGCGGTTCAACGCGTCGCACGCGGCAACGTGATCGAGCGTATCGCGATCGGACAGCGCCAGCGGCAGCGGATCGAAATGCGCGGGATCGAGCCCCGGATAGCCGATCCAGACCAGTTGCTCGCGGCGAATGATGTCGCCGGTCGCACCGTCGTCCGGCACGGAAATCATCGCCAGATCGACCGCGCGCTTCTCCAGCTGTTCGACGAGCCGCGGCGTCGGCCCGCAGACCACTTCGACGATCGCCTGCGGATGCTGGCTCGAAAACTGCCGCAGCAGCGACGGCAGCCACACTTGCGCGTAATCGTCCGGGCAGCCGAACCGGATCGTCCCCGACAGCCCCGTGCCGCACAGATCGGCCATCGCCTCGTCGTGCAGCCGCAGGATGCGTTGCGCATGCACGAGCAGCCGCTCGCCCGGATGCGTGAGCACGACGCCACGGCCGGTGCGCTGGAACAGCGGCTGGTCGACCACTTCCTCGAGCCGCTTCATCTGCTGGCTGAGCGCGGATTGCGTGCGGCCGACGCGCGCGGCCGCGCGGCTCAACGCGCGCACCTCGGCGATCACGACGAACGAGCGCAGCAGGTCGATTTCGAGCGAAAGCGCCAAGGTATTAGCCCCTTTTCTAGCTTGCATTAGAACTATTCGTTTCCATCAAACCAGACGCGCGCCTAGACTGCAAGCGATCCCTGCCCTTTTGCCCGGAGACGCCCATGTCCCTGAACGACGACGCAACCTTCTGGCGAAACGCCAGGCAGCATCTGGTCCGCTACGGCGGCACGTTCGAGCCGATGATCGTCGAGCGCGCGAAAGGCAGCTTCGTGTACGACGCCGACGGCCGCGCGATCCTCGATTTCACGTCGGGCCAGATGAGCGCGGTACTCGGCCACAGCCATCCGGAGATCGTGTCCGTGATCGGCGAATACGCGGGCAAGCTCGATCACCTGTTCAGCGGGATGCTGTCGCGGCCGGTCGTCGATCTCGCGACGCGCCTCGCCGATATCACGCCCGCCGGACTCGACCGCGCGCTGCTGCTCAGCACCGGCGCGGAATCGAACGAGGCGGCGATCCGGATGGCGAAGCTCGTCACCGGCAAGTACGAGATCGTCGGCTTCGCACAGTCGTGGCACGGGATGACGGGCGCCGCCGCGTCGGCCACGTACAGCGCCGGCCGCAAGGGCGTCGGACCGGCGTCGGTCGGCTCGTTCGCGATTCCGGCGCCGTTCGCGTACCGGCCGCGCTTCGAGCGCAACGGCGCGTACGACCCGCTCGCCGAACTCGACTACGCGTTCGACCTGATCGACCGTCAGTCGAGCGGCAACCTCGCCGCGTTCATCGCGGAGCCGATTCTCAGTTCGGGCGGGATCATCGAGCTGCCGGAAGGCTATATGGCCGCGCTCAAGCGCAAGTGCGACGCACGCGGGATGCTGCTGATCCTCGACGAAGCACAAACGGGCGTCGGCCGCACCGGCACGATGTTCGCGTGCCAGCGCGACGGCGTGACACCCGACATCCTGACGCTGTCGAAGACGCTCGGCGCCGGGCTGCCGCTCGCGGCGATGGTCACGTCCGCGGCCATCGAGGAACGCGCGCACGAACTCGGCTACCTGTTCTACACGACGCACGTGTCCGACCCGCTGCCGGCCGCCGTCGGCCTGCGCGTGCTCGACGTCGTGCAGCGCGACGGCCTCGTCGCGCGCGCGAACACGATGGGCGAGCGGCTGCGGCGCGGGCTGCTCGACCTGATGGAGCGCTTCGACTGCATCGGCGACGTGCGCGGGCGCGGGCTGCTGCTCGGCGTCGAGATCGTCAAGGATCGCCGCACGAAGGAGCCGGCGGACGGCCTCGGCGCGAAGATCACGCGCGAGTGCATGAAGCTCGGGCTCAGCATGAACATCGTGCAGTTGCCCGGCATGGGCGGCGTGTTCCGGATCGCACCGCCGCTGACCGTCAGCGAAGACGAGATCGACCTCGGCCTGTCGCTGCTGGAGCAGGCGATCACGCGCGCGCTTTAACGTTCTTCACCGCCTCACTCGGTCCGTCGCACCGGCTCAACCTGCCGGCGCGACGGGTTCCGATCGTTCAACCCGCTTCCGCCGCCCACGCTTGTGCGTCGGCGCCAGCCGGAATGCGCATTGGGCTCGACGGATCGGTCGCCGCGCGCCACACGGCTTCGGCGACGTCCTGCGCATGGGTGATCGGCCCCGACGCATCGAGCATTCGCGCGACGGCCTTGCCGACGAAGTCCGCATACGCTTCGTGCTCGAAGCCGTGCATGTTGCCCCGTGCGTTGTCCGCGAAACGCGTATCGGGCGCGCGGCCCGGCAGCACGAGATGCGTGCGCACGCCGAATGGCTCGAGTTCGACCGCCATCGATTCGGTATAGGCGTTGACCGCCGCCTTGCTCGCCCGGTACGCGCTGACCAGCGGCAGCGCCTTCAGCGTCACGCTCGACGTGACGTTCACGACCACGCCGGCACCGCGCGCGCGAAACTGCGGCAGCACGGCCTGCGTCACCGCGATCGTGCCGATCGTGTTGGTGTCGAACAGCGCGCGCACCGTGTCGAGCGGCGTGAGTTCGGCCGGCGCGGCCGCGCCGAAGCCCGCGTTGTTGACGAGCACGTCGATCGGGCCGGCAGCGTCGACCGCGGCGCGAATGCTGTCCGCGTTCGTCACGTCGAGCGGCAGCACGCGCAGGCGCTCCGCCGGCGGCAGCACGTCGTCGCTCGGCGTGCGCATCGTCGCGACGACCTGCCAGTCGCGCGCGAGAAAATAGCGGGCGATTTCGAGGCCGAAGCCGGAAGAACAGCCGGTAATCAATACGGTTTTCATGCGAACTCCTCGGGTGTGTTGAGCATGTGTTCGTACGATAGAGGGCCGGCGCCGTATTCGCTACAATCGACAATCCGCTTTTCTTTTGCGAGAGTCCGGCGATGATCGACCCGCTGACCGAAGTCGTGACGCTGCTGCAACCGGGCGCGCGGTACGCGAAGTACGTGCGCGGCGCGAGCCCGTGGGCGATCAACCGCACGGTCGCCGGCGAGCCGTTCTATTGCGCGGTCCTCGACGGCGGCTGCCGGATCGCGATCGACGGGCACGCGCCGATCGAGTTGCTGGCCGGCGATTTCATGCTGATTCCGGCCGCCTACGGCGTCGCGATGTCGAGCCTCGAACCGCCGCCGCCGGGTGTCGAGACCGCGCCGCCCGTCATGATCGAGCCCGGCGAATACCGGATCGGCGACCCCGCGAACCCGGTCGACACGCGGATGATGGCCGGCAACTGCAGCTTCGGTTCGCCCGATGCGGCACTGCTGGTGTCGCTGCTGCCGCGCTTCGTGCACGTACGCGGCGAGCCGCGGCTGACTACCCTCGTGCAACTGGTGCGCGACGAATCGCGCGCGCAACGGCCGGCCCGCGAGATCGTGCTGGCGCGTCTGCTGGAAGTGCTGCTGATCGAGGCGATGCGGTTCACGACCGGCACGCACGCGTCGCCCGGGCTCGTGCGCGGGCTCGCCGACAGTCGCCTCGCCGCCGCGCTCCGGCGGATGCACGAACGCCCCGCGCACCCGTGGACGATCGTCGAACTCGCGAAGGAAGCCGCGCTGTCGCGCTCGACGTTCTTCGAACGCTTCAGCCGCGCGGTCGGCGTCGCGCCGATGGAATACCTGCTGACGTGGCGCATGGCGCTCGCGAAGGATCTGCTCCGCCGCAACGAAGGCCGCATCGCCGAAATCGCGGCGCGCGTCGGCTACAGCTCGGCAAGCACCTTCAGCGTCGCGTTCGCGCGGCACGTCGGCCGGCCGCCCGCGCAATATGCGCGCGACGAACAGGCGACGGTGAGCGAATCATGAACCGCACCCGCCCTCTCTGTTCCGCCACCTGCAACCCCGTTGCGTCACGCCGCGACGACGGTCGAGGCCCCCGATGACGACAGACGCCAAGGCCGCCGGCACGACCGACCACTGGCTCGTCGCGCGTCGCGACGCGGAGACCGGCATCGAAAGCCTGCACGCGCATTTCAACGGCCATGCGTACGATGCGCACGATCACGACGACATGCTCGTCGGCTTCACCGAACAGGGCGTGCAGCGCTTCCAGTGCCATCGTTCGCTGCATACGAGCGTGCCGGGCCGCGCGATCCTGATCGAGCCGGGCGCGATGCACGACGGCCACGCGCCCGAAGCCGGCGGCTTCACGTACGGGATGCTGTACCTGCCGCAAACGTGGGTCGAGCGCGCCGCGCGCCGGCTCGACCTGCCGGGCCTGGGCAGCGTCGAAGCCACGTTCGGCCATACGCTCGTCGACGATCGCGGCCTCGTCGACGCGATCCGGAATGCGTTCTTCGCGCTCCACGACAACGAAGGCCGGCTCGCGCGCGACCAGACGCTCGACCGCCTGCTGATGCGGCTCGGCAGCCAGCTAGGCCGCCCGCCCGCGCTGGAAAGCGGCGTCGTGCCGCCCGCGATCGTCCGCGTGCGCGACCTGCTGCACGAACACATGGACGGCAACATCGGCCTCGACGAACTCGCGAGCGTCGCCGGCATCGATCGGTTCCGGCTCACGCGGATGTTCCAGCGCGCGTTCGGCACGTCGCCGCACGCGTACCTCGTGCGCTTGCGGCTGCGCGCCGCGCGCAGGCTGCTGGCCGCCGGCCGCACGCCCGCGCAGGCGGCCGCTGACGTCGGTTTCGCGGACCAGAGCCACCTCGGCCGCTGGTTCCGCCGCGCGTACCGGATCACGCCGGCCGCATACCGGCAACTCTGCACAAACGTTCCAGACTGATCGCGCACGACGTCCGATCATGAGCGCTCCAACCAGGAGCAAGCATGTTCGATACCAAAGTAGCGCTGATCGTGCGCGACGATCTCGCCGCGTGGCAGAAACTCAACGTGGTCGCGTTTCTCGCGACGGGTGTCGCGGCCGGTGCGCCGGACGCACTCGGCGAGCCTTACGAGGATGCCGCCGGGCGCCGCTATGGCCGGATGCTCGGCCAGCCGATGATGGTGTTCGCGGCGGACCTGAACGGATTGCAGGCCGCGCACCGGCAGGCGCTGTCGCGCGAGCTAATGATCGTGCCCTACGTGCGCGCGATGTTCTCGACCGGGCACGATGC
Source organism: Burkholderia sp. CpTa8-5 (assembly GCF_017815045.1). Lineage (NCBI taxonomy): Bacteria > Pseudomonadati > Pseudomonadota > Betaproteobacteria > Burkholderiales > Burkholderiaceae > Burkholderia > Burkholderia sp. CpTa8-5. The sequence continues at coordinate 137,843 of NZ_JAGIQD010000016.1, read as the reverse complement.
GGCCAACCGCGAAGCGTTTCGCGCCGAGGATGCGGACAATCCCGATCTGGTCGGCCTGGCGTTGCACGGGCCGAAGAAGGCCGTCGACAAGGCGGTGAAAGGGCTGGCGTTGCATGCGTAAGCGGGTCGGGCAACCTCGCCGCTTTCGTTCGATCCGCGTTTGGGCCCATGTAGCCGAATTTGCAGCGAACGAAGCCAATCCGGCCACATGTTCCCTGCAAGACGACGGCTGCGCCGCCGGCCCGTTGCAGGCCGGCGGCGTCCCGTCGATCAACCGCCGAGATACGCCTGCTTGATCCGGTCGTTCGCGAGCAGGTTCGCGCCCGTGTCGGCCAGCACCACGCGCCCCGTTTCGAGCACGTAGCCGCGATCGGCCACGCCGAGCGCCTTGTTCGCGTTCTGTTCGACGAGGAACACCGTGACGCCTTCGTCGCGGATCGTCCGGATGATGTCGAAGATCTGCGCGATCACGAGCGGCGCGAGACCGAGCGTCGGCTCGTCGAGCAGCAGCAAGCGCGGCTTGCTCATCAGCGCGCGGCCGATCGCCAGCATCTGCTGCTCGCCGCCCGACATCGTGCCGGCCCGCTGCGCCGCGCGCTCCTTCAGGCGCGGAAACAGCTTGAACACGTGCTCGATGCCGTCGTCGATCTCGTGACGGCTCGCGAAGAAGCCGCCCATCTTCAGGTTCTCGAGCACCGTCAGGCTCGGGAACACGCGCCGCCCTTCCGGCGAGATCGCCATCCCCTGCCGCATGATCTGGTGCGTCGACATCGCGGTGATGTCGTTGCCCTCGAACAGCACGCGGCCCGACGACGCGCGCGGCGTGCCGCATACCGTCATCATCAGCGTCGTCTTGCCCGCGCCGTTGCTGCCGATCAGCGTGACGATCTCGCCCTTGTTCACCTCGATCGACACACCCGCGAGCGCCTCGACCGCGCCGTAGTGCGTATGGACCTGTTCCAGCTTCAGCATCACTCTTCCCCCAGATACGCCTTGATCACGCGCGGGTCGTTGCGGACCGCCTCCGGTGTGCCGATCACGATCGGCCGGCCGTGCTCCATCACGAGGATGCGGTCGGACACGCCCATCACGAGGCTCATGTCGTGTTCGATCAGCAGCACCGATACGCCGAACTCGCGGCGAAGCGTGTCGATCAGGTGCTGCAACTCGATCTTTTCCTGCGGGTTGAGGCCGGCCGCCGGCTCGTCGAGCATCAGCAGGCGCGGCTCGGTGATCATGCAGCGCGCGATCTCCAGACGCCGCTGATGCCCGTACGACAGCGTGCCGGCCGGCCGGTTGGCAACCGCCGTCAGCCCCATCCGGTCGAGCCACACGGCCGCGCGTTCGAGCGCTTCCTTCTCGGCATGACGATACGCAGGCGTCGCGAACAGGCCGTGCAGCAACCCGGCCTTCACCTTGCGATGCTGCGCGACGAGCAGGTTCTCGACGACGGTCAGCGACTTGAACAGGCGGATGTTCTGGAACGTGCGCACCAGGCCCTTCAACGCGATCTGATGGCTCGGCAGGCCCGCGATCGCGTGACCGTCGAGCACGACGTCGCCGCCGGTCGGCTTGTAGAAGCCGCCGACGCAGTTGAACACAGTGGTCTTGCCCGCGCCGTTCGGCCCGATGATCGCGAACACCTCGTCGCGGCGCACGTCGAAATCGATGCCGTCCACCGCGAGCAACCCGCCGAAGCGCATCTGCAGCCCGGCGACCTTCAACAGTTCCGTATTCGCGCTCATTGCGGCAGCTCCACGTGGGGACGGCTCGCGGGCAAGAGGCCCTGCGGACGCCACATCATCATCAACACCATCACGAGACCGAAGATCAGCATCCGGTATTCGGCGAACCCGCGCGCGACTTCCGGCAGCACGGTCAGCAGGATCGCCGCGAGAATCACGCCGAGCTGCGAGCCCATCCCGCCGAGCACGACGATCGCGAGGATCAGCGCCGATTCGATGAAGGTGAACGATTCGGGATTCACGAGGCCCTGACGCGCCGCGAAGAACGCGCCGCCGATCCCCGCGAACGCCGCGCCGAGCGTGAACGCCGACAGCTTGATCCGCGTCGGGTTCAGGCCCAGCGACCGGCATGCGATCTCGTCGTCGCGCAGCGCTTCCCACGCGCGGCCCATCGGCATGCGGATCAGGCGGCTCGTCACGAACAGCGTGAAGCCGACCAGCACCAGCGCGATCAGGTACAGGAAGATCACCATGTGCTCGCCGCTGTATTCCAGCCCGATCAGTTCATGGAAGGTCTTCGCGCCTTCGACGCTCGCGCTGCGCGCCATCTCGAAGCCGAACACCGTCGGCTTCGGAATGCTCGAGATGCCGTCCGGGCCGCCGGTGAGGCTCGTCAGGTTGTTCGCGAGCAGGCGGATGATTTCGCCGAAGCCGAGCGTGACGATCGCCAGATAGTCGCCGCGCAGGCGCAGCACCGGGAAGCCGAGCAGGAAGCCGAACGTCGCCGCGGCGATCGCCGCGATCGGCAGGCACGCCCAGAACGACAATCCGAAATACTGGTTCAGCATCGCGTACGTATAGCCACCGACCGCATAGAAGCCGACATAGCCGAGATCCAGCAGCCCCGCGAACCCGACCACGATGTTCAGCCCGAGGCCGAGGATCACGTAGATCAGCGCGAGCGTCGCGACGTCCACCGCGCCGCGCGAGCCGAAGAACGGCCACACGAGGCCAACGGCGAGCAGCACCCAGATGATCGCGCGCTGCTGCCGCGCGCCCATCGCGGGCATCGCCGGCAGCTTCACCGCCGATTTCGCGCGCACGAGCCACGGCTTGAACAACTGGAACAGGAACACGGCCGCGACCGCGATCCATACCGGGCGCCAGTGCGGCGTCAGCACGACCTGGTAGCCTTCGAGCTTCAACTGCAGCCCGAGCACCGGAATCGTGAGGATCGCCGTCAGGATCGCGGCGGCCACGGCATTCTTCAGCGCCTGGCCAAACGAAGCGTCGGCGGCCGGGCGGCGAACGGAAATGACTTGACTCATCTGCGTCTCCCTCAAACCTTTTCGATGTCCGACTTGCCGAGCAGGCCGGTCGGGCGGAAGAGCAGGATCAGCACGAGCAGGCCAAACGCGACCACGTCCTTGTACTCGGCCGGCATGTAGCCTGCGGCGAAGGTTTCGGCCAGACCCAGCAGCACGCCGCCGAGCATCGCGCCCGGGATGCTGCCGATCCCGCCGAGCACCGCGGCGGTGAACGCCTTGATGCCCGCGACGAAGCCGATATACGGATTCAGCTTGCCGATCGTCAGCCCGATCAGCACGCCGCCGACGGCCGCCAGCATCGCGCCGAGCACGAACGTGAACGAGATCACGCGGTTCGTGTCGATGCCGAGCAGGTTCGCCATCTTCATGTCCTCGGCGCACGCGCGGCACGCCCGGCCCATCCGCGAATGCGAGATGAACAGCGTGAGCGCGATCATCAGCACCAGCGTCACGCAGACGATCAACAGGCGCGCATACGGAATCGTCACGTCGAAGTCGCCGCCGAGATGGATCTCGAACGCGCCGGAGATCAGCACGGGCACGGACACGTCGCGCGCGCCCTGGCCGATCTGCACGTAGTTCTGCAGGAAGATCGACATGCCGATCGCGGAGATCAGCGGCACGAGGCGCGGGCCGCCGCGCAGCGGACGATACGCGACGCGCTCGACCGCGAAGCCGTACAGGCCGGTGACGATCACCGACACGATCAGCGCGGCGCCGAGCACGAGCGGCAGCGGATAGCCGGCGGAGATGCCGATTGCAGTGAGGGTCACGAGGCCCACGTACGCGCCGATCATGTAGATCTCGCCGTGGGCGAAGTTGATCATGCCGATGATGCCGTAGACCATCGAATAGCCGATGGCGATCAACGCATAGATCGCACCCAGCGTCAGGCCGTTGACCAGCTGCTGGGCGAATTGAGGAAAGAAGTCAGTCATGTGCGGGAAGCTCCCGTTGGCATTGCGTCGCGTGCCGCCGCCGGATCACGGCGGTCGGCCGCGCGCAACGCACGGTGTCGTCTCGGGCCGCCCTTTGGCGCGCACGGGTCAGAGGCGCGACCAATACGCACCCGCCCCGTCCGGGTTTCGGACAGGGCGGGTGCGCGGGCGGGTACTCCGTATTACTTGGCGGCGGTCTTCGTCGCGTCCTTGTGCCACGTGTAGACGACGAACTTGAACGCCTTCAGGTCGCCCTGTGCGTCATACGCGACCTTGCCGATCGGCGTGTCGAACGTCGTCTTGTGCATGTACGCGGCGACCTTCGTCGGGTCGGTCGTCTTCGCGCCCGCGATCGAGTCGGCGATGATCTTCACCGCTGCGTACGCCGGCATCTGGAACGGGCCGTTCGCGTCGCGCTTCTTGTCCGCGAACGCCTTCACGAGCGCCGCGTTGGCCGGATCGGCCGAGAAGTCGGCCGGCAGCGTCACGAGCATGCCTTCCGAAGCCGGGCCGGCGATCGCCGTCACGTCCTTGTTGCCCACGCCTTCAGGCCCCATGAACGTCGCCTTCACGCCCTGCTCCCGCGCCTGGCGCATCAGCAGGCCCATTTCCGGGTGGTAGCCGCCGAAATAGACGAAATCGACGCCTTGCGACTTCAGCTTCGTGATGATCGCCGAGTAGTCCGAATCGCCGGCGTTGACGCCTTCGAACAGCACGACCGGGATCTTCGCGGCTTCGAGGTCCTTCTTCACCGACGACGCGATGCCCTGGCCGTACGACTGCTTGTCGTGCAGGACCGCGACCTTCTTCGGCTTCACGTTGTTGATGATGTAGTGCGCGGCGGCCGGGCCTTGCTGGTCGTCGCGGCCAATCGTGCGGAAGATGAAGTGGCGTTTCTTGCCTTCCGTCAGTTGCGGCGCGGTGGCCGACGGCGTGACCATCACGATGCCTTCGTTCTCGTAGATGTCCGACGCCGGAATCGTCGAACCCGAGCACACGTGGCCGATCACGTACTTGATCTTCTGGCTGACGATCTTGTTGGCGACGGCGACGGCTTGCTTCGGTTCGCACGCGTCGTCCATCAGCACGACTTCGAACTTGTTGCCGCCCGCACCGCCGGCTGCATTGATCTGTTCGATCGCGGTCAGCGCGCCGGCCTTCACCATGTCGCCGTATTGGGCGACCGAGCCGCTCATCGGACCGGCGATGGCGATCTTCACGGTTTCCGCTTGCGCGGCGGCGGCGCCGGCGGCGAACAGCACGGCGGCGACGGAAATGGACGTAAGACGGGACAGCGTCATCTGGGAGCTCCTCGATGTTGTTTAGTCATACGGGCAAAGGCGGCATGACTTGCGCAATCGAACAGCACCCGGGGCGAGGACAGGGGACACGCCCGAGACACATAGAAGACGGAACTCCAGCGGAATGTTGCGTAGCGGGGCCCGGCTCTTGCAGTCCCCGAAGGGGACGTCTGGTTCGGAAAGACATCGTGATGCGTCTTGCATTGCGCAAGCGTTTCGCCTGCCCCGCTTGCCAAATCGCTCGTTCGGAGGGATGGTCCGACAGCCATTGGCAAGGCAGCCGAAATTATATGGGCGTTTTTCAATCGTCTGTCAAAAATGCCTGTCGATTGAGGGAAAACACGTAGGTTTTTGAGATGGGTGGGTGGCGATGGGGGTGCAACTTCCGGGAGGCTGGGGCGGTTGTTTTGGGTGCAATCGGGTTGCTATTCGGTGGGGGGATCGGGTGTGTTCCTTGCTGGGCTTGGTGTTTGGCGAGGGGCGGTTCTCGGTTTCGTATTTTTCGGGCTACCGAGGGGCTGCTTGGGGAAAATCAATCAACTGACGATTGTGCGAACGCGCACCAGGACGGGGCGCTCGATGAGACGGAAAATCTTTCTGTTTGCAAACAAAGCTAGTGTGATTGAAAGGTTTTTGAGATTTCCATGAAATAATACGGGCTCGCTTCTGCAATCCAGCCAGCCTCCCCTGCAAGTCGCGCCCGCCGCGCCTTGCAGTCGCTTCAGGGCCGCTTCGACGCCCCCTCGTCGCCCAGCCGCCAGCCAGTGATCTGCCGTTTTGTTCAATGCACATCACCTGCTTCGGATCGCCCATGAATTGCCCTGTTCGCTTGTCTTCCGCCGCCGCCGCGATCGCTTGCGCGCTTTCTGTTTCTGCTTCCCATGCTTCAGGACGCGATGCGCTGACCGATCGGTCGGCCGGTGCCAATGTGTTTCGCTCGGAACGGCGTGCGGCTGCTCGGGATGATGGACATGCGGCACGTGTGGGCCGTCGACGGGTGCAGTTCGCTGCGCCTGACGAACGGAGCCCGTTCGATACGCCTGATACGCGGCCGGTGCGGGTGACAAGCGATGCGCTCGTGGCATCGCCGCCTTCTTTTAAACACGAACCCGATTTTGTCTCGGCTCCGAACCGCGTCGCGCTTGGCGCGGGCGGGAGCGATAGTTTTGGCCGCGCAGTGCCTGGATATGAGCAGCGCGAGCAGAACTGGAACGAATACCTGCGCGCGAATGGCTCTCGGCCGGCTGGTAGTGTCGGCTCGTATGCGCCGCAGCGGCCGTACGATGCGCCGCGCGGTCCGCACGGGGCACCGAATCCATTTGATCCATCGGTGCCGCAGCCGGAGACGCGGACGTTCTACGACAACGGTTCAGGGACGAAATGCACGGCTACCGGCGGTGCGGGGACGTCGCGGTCGTCTTGCGATATCGCTTGGTGATGCGTGGTCTTGGGTGGCTGCCACTTACGGCTGCTCTACCCTGTCCGGCGCGCTGCGCGACGTCGCGCAGCGCGGCCGCATCCCGCGGCGTTGCGCTTACAGCTGCGTGATGATCAGCCTGCCCGGCTCAATGTCGATCCGCGCCTGGCGGCCCGGAACAAAACACGCATCGTTGTTCAGCCACATTCCACCGATCTTCATGTACGGATAAAACGTCTCCGGCCTCGGATCCATGGTCTTCGGGGTACCCCACATTTCCTGGATCGTGACGAAACGTTCCGTCTTCGGTGGTCGTGCTTTATGATTCGGCTTAGCCATGGGCAACTCTCTCTTAGTTGACTGTGGTTAGCGGGTCGTGAGTGTTGGTAGCACTTGCGGCCCGCGCTCGTTTACCGCGGCGTTTTTATGGTTTGGATTCCTCCTTTGTTGGTGAATCGGTGGAAACGATGCTTCGGTAGAGGATCAGCGCGTGTGGCACTTCCGTTCGCGCGCACTGCAGGCAACACGATCATCATCAGTTGGACATTGCTCATTAAACCATCATTGGCACGCATTTGAGCGTACGTTAGCCATTGGGTATAGGTATGCGGCTTGGTCACCTTTCTGGTTATTGCGCGTGTTGACGGTAATGGCGAGCAAGTCGACGCCTGCGCCATCTATTCGGAACACGATTGATCCGAGCGGGACGATTTGAAACAGTTCTACGAGTTCGGTCTCGACGATGTGCGCTGGGCTCGATACTTGTGTAGCCAATGCAAGGTCTTTGAGTGCGCGCTTGTGGATCCCACTTGTGCTGAGCGTGGGCCTATCCATCGCCCTCATTCAGCAGGGAATCCCCCTTTTTTATAGCCGCTCCACAAAGCCTTAACTGGCCAACTATCCGGTTTCCCGGCCAACATGCTCTTTGCGATCAGTTCGACGTCGTCTGAAACTCTTCCCGCGATGTCGGAATTTCCCGAGGCTCGAAACGAGAGCTTGAATGCCTTCTCTCTAATAAAATCCAAGAATTTCTTGTCTTCGGCTACGAGGTCGAGTCCATCGACCTCGTTAAACGCCTGCATCCAGAGATCGTCGAATGATGCGGCGTTCCTTTTGTCAAGTAGGTCATCGAAATCCAGGCCAATAAAAAAATCGAAAAATCCCGGCTTGGATATCTCCGAATCGATACTATTCAAAATCTCATTTGGCATTCCATAATCCCTGTTCTTGTGCCGGTGGCACTACAGCGGCGCTACCGTCAGTATAGATTCCCACAACGTCCGGACCGGGGATAACTGCCATTGAGCTTCCAGATCCGCCGACCATACGCGTCGAACTCGAAGCGACGGGGTCTACGGCACTAAACCGCGTCATGCCACCATTGCCGCACACGGCGTGGCCCCTTCGATCCCACCGCGCGATGGTGCCGCTCGTTGCTCCCTCAATACGCCGGGTATGATGTGGTAGAACGGTAATCCCCCCGTTTTCCACGGGGTTCAGAAGTAGAAACTAAGCGGCCATGGCCAGCCGCTGCTTCGGCGTAAATCCGCCCAGGGCCATGTTCGGGCGGTCGTGATTGTAAGTCCACATCCAGTCGGTCGCGAAGCGCTGCACATGGTCCAAGTCTTCCCAGTGGTACTGCGACAGCCATTCGTATCGCACGGTCCGGTTGAATCGCTCGACATACGCATTCTGCTGAGGCTTCCCCGGCTGGATGTAGTCGAGCTTGATGTCGTACTGCCGGGCCCATTCGGTGATCGCTGCACTTAGGTACTCGGGGCCGTTGTCACACCGAATCGCTTTCGGCCTGCCACGCCAACCGATGATCTGCCGTAGCGCACGGATCACCCGCTCCGACGGCAAGGAGAAGTCGATCTCAATTCCGAGCGCTTCGCGGTTGAAGTCGTCGATCACGTTGAACAGCCGGATGCTGCGCCCATCGGCCAGTTGGTCGTGCATGAAGTCCATCGACCAGACCTGGTTGACGGCAGACGGTACCGCCAGCGGCTCAGGTACCTTCTGACCAGCCGCTTGCGCGGCTTGATCCGCAGGTTCAACTCCAGCTCGCGATAGATCCGGTACACCCGCTTGTGATTCCAGCCGAAGCTCTTCACGTTGCGCAGGTACAGGAAGCACAACCCGAAGCCCCAGTTCCGGTGGTTGTCGGTCAGACGCAGCAGCCAGTTCGCAATCTCGTCGTTCTCGGCATCGCGCACGTTGGCGTACCGATAGCAAGTCTGGCTGTTCCCGAACGCCTCACATGCCAGCCGGATCGACACGCCTCGACTGGACACCGCATGCTTGGCCATCTCGCGCCGGCGAGATGGCCTCAGCCCTTTTTTGCGAGTGCCTCCGCGACGATCTCTGCCTTGATCTTCTCCTCGACGTACATCTTGCGCAGCCGGGCATTCTCAGCCTCCAGTTCCTTCATCCGTGCGATCAGCGACACATCCATGCCACCATATTTCGAGCGCCATTTGTAGAACGTCGCCGTGCTGATGCCCAGTTCCCGGCACAGGTCCGGTACCGCCAGCCCCGCCTCCACGCGCTTGAGCGCATCCATGATCTGGCTGTCCGTGAATCTCGACTTCTTCATTCTGTAGAACTCCCTCAACGAGAAAATTCTACTTCTGATCCCGCCGGTTCTGCGGGGGGATTACCGAACGATACGGCCGATGCGGATCGTCCGAGACGGCGATCACAAGTGGAAGAAAGGTTACGGCCACCATCGGCGCTCGCTCGCGGAGAACGCGATGTATCGCCTGAAGACGCTCACCGGTACGGCTATGGGCACGTCGAACCGAATCACAAGCGACCGAGGTCGCTATCCGCATGAGCGTATTCCAACATGGGGCGTATCCTTGAGTTCGTAAGCCCTGTGTACTTCGATCTCCTCGTTTCGAACTACACCACCAAGCCTACGTCTGAAAATCAAACGTCCCGACGAAGCGCACGCGGGAGGCAGGACGGACGCTTTCTGCGTTCTCGTACTGGAAGTTATAAAGTAGGATCAGACCATTATCGTCAGCACTGCGCATAGCTTCGAGCTGAAGAATCAGCACGTCGGCAAAACTATCGAGCCAAGAAAATCCCACAAGATTCTCTCGGAGGCTTAGATCCGGTTGCAGCATGTCCGCCTCGCGGAAGCCATCGTCAAACCAATCAATTCCGGTATCGTCTCGAAACTGATTGAAAGAGTCACCATTCTCATCGTAGGCGTTCTCGATGTAGTCCGTAAGATCATCGTCGTCAGTGAACTTCCCGACCCAGACTGATACTTTATTAGCTTTTTCCATTCTTCCTTACTCCGTCGGCGGCCGACGACCCACGGGCAGATCGTCGACGCCATTAGTGAGCCGATAATTTCCCCAGTTCTGCAAACGCCGTAAGTACGTTGCATAGTCCATGGATGAATCGACAATATCGATGATTTCACCGTGCGCTGTCCCTGATCCTTTCTTTCCGTGCATCCAGTCAGGATTGATACCACCAGTAGATTTCGTCGGCGTTCGATTTCCCCAGATATCTTCTGCTGTGAGCCCCCAACGCTTAAAGGTAGGGGCACGACTTACTGGCAACCACTCGTGCTGTTCGACCGTCTTCTCGATCGTGTGGTCACGTGCACCGTACCGATAGCGCGCACGGCCGATCCGTTTCGGCAGGCCGCCTCAGTAATAATGGTAAGCATCCACGGGATGCCTGGCGCCCCGTGCGCGGCAATGTTCATTGCCGCGTCGCAACGAAAGTGCTCGGCCGGCTGTAGCGGACTTTCGGCCGAAACGATCCGGCGCGCACGTCGCGCCGATACGTAAGCGTGTCAGCGTCGCTATCGACCCGCTCCAGTTGTCCGGCGGCGTTGTAGTGATACACCTGATATCTCCATTTACCGACTTGAACAGTTGATCAACATCCGCTTTGGCCATTACAAATGATGTGCCGTCGCATTGACCCATATCATATTTTCGAAATTTCCGACAAATGCTCGCTGCGCTGGTCACCCACTAGACGTTGCACGCCACCGTCGTTTCGACCTTTCTGAAAAAATCACGCATAAGCATCACCATAATCCTTACCTTTCCAAAAGATATCCACACCAGAACTTTTATATAGCTCATCAAGCAGTTCAGAAAAGCTTAACGCTATTATCGGACAACTTCCAACTACGCCATGAATTTCGAAATTGCTATCGTAGCACCTTCCACCCCTTTCCTTTGATGTATCGATAGATATGTAGTCGCCATTATCCGTTTTACATATCGCATACCATGAAAAAGAAATGTCATCCTCACAAGGGTCGCCCACAATAATCATATTAGTTTGCAACACTTCGCTAGCCGACAATATTTTGAACGATATATTTTCTTTTCCGGATCTAAACAAAATTACGCCACCGCAAAGATCGTAGAATTCCACCATATCATTCGGATATGCCATGTCAGCATGCGGTAGCGGCGGCAACTTCCCGCTCACCGGCAACACCTGACATCTACCATCGGATCTAATAATCTCCACAATCTCTTTAATCGACCTCATATCCGCCCCTAGAATTTCACTGGATCAAACTCACCCGTGTATAAATACTGATTCAATGCCCTATAGTAGGCATCCCTACTCGCCTGTGGAACATTTGCTGCATCAAACATTTTCTCGGATAGCGCCTGCATTTCTCGATTGCTCACGGCCTCCCAATCAACTTTTCCGCCAACTGGACGCCCCGTTTTTATAGTTAGCCAATCTCGGTAAGCGGCCTTTGTCGCAGCATGCGACTCAACAGACAAAGCAATTGTTGGCGAATTAGTTGGATACTTCCCACCATAGTCCGGAACATTCTTTGCCATCCATACATCAAGTACTCCGTGGTGGTTTTCTAAAGGTGAATTGCTCGGTCGATATGGAACAACGTCATACTCTTTAACGTCCTCGCAACCGCTCAATCCCAGGGGGTCAACCCACGCATCTGGCGCGTGCACATAGCCCTGTGTTCTAAAACCACCTTCAAGTCCAATCGGATCGAAACTAAGATACTGTCCTGTATCTGGATCGTAGTATCGATTCAGGTTGTAGCACAGTCCCGTCTCCGCGTCGTCCCATTGACCGGGAAAACGCAAAGTCGTGTCGATTGAAATTGCTGCGCCTTGCGCGTCATTCGCTGCTCGTCTGGCCGGCAACAGTTTCCCCCACAGCGAATACGCCCCCTTCCAAACAGGCGTGCCATGTTCGTCGAAGACCGCCTTTGGCAAACCGACCTGGTCTGTCAGAATCGGATAGATGCCGCTGTCGGTCTCCTGCGCAAGCGGCAAGAAACTGCTTGGCTCAATATGCCATGTCACGACTTGGCCCGTCGTACCGTCTCGCTGCTCGATCCAGCGTTCGGCAAGCATCGGACCGTCCCACAGGAACTTCACCGTTTCGCGGCCGCCGACTTGCTGCTTCTCGATCCGGCGATTGAAAGCGTCGTAGCGATACGCCCAAACACCGCGCTCGGGCGTAACGACCCTCACGAGCCGATTGAGCCCGTCCCACGTGTATTGCCACGTTTTCGGCCTGAACCCCGGCTGTTCGACCGTCTTCTCGATCGTGCGGCCACGTGCATCGTATTGATAGCGTGCGTAGCCAACCTGTTCCGGCAGACCTCCGCGGCGATAGTGGTGGGCATCCACGGGCGCCCGTTGCCCGTGCGCGGCAATGTTCATCACAGCGTCGTAGCGGAAGTGCTCGCTCGGCTGCAGCAGACTTTCTGCGCAGATGATCTGGCCGCGCTCATCGCGCTGGTAGGTGAGCGTATCCGCGCCCGTGTCGACTCGCTCCAGTTGCCCGGCTGCGTCGTAGTGATAGACCTGCCGCGTCAATTGCGCGAGCGCACGGGCCGGATCGGCTTGCAAGGCATCGAAGGCTACGGCAGGCCCCGCAATCTGCCGGCGTATACGGCCGAGCGCATCGTACTGTTGCTGCGCGACAAAATCTCCCGCTTCACGGCCGATCTCGCGCCCTAACGCATCACGCCGGATCGTCAGTTCCCCGACTTGCGTCAAAGCCCCGGATACATCGTACGCATAGGCGGTCTCGCGCCTAGGTGTCATCCGCAGACGGCGTTGTCCATCAGCGTCGTAGACGTGCCGCAACAGTTCGCCATGCTGATCTTCGCCGATCAAGCGGCCATTCCTGTCGTAGGCAAAGCGCGTCACATGAGCGTGCTCACCCTGGACCTCCGCCGATGCCAATCGTCCGCTCGTATCGTAGCGGTAGGCAAGCTTCACGTCGCCGGCATCGATCTCGATGAGCCGGTCGGATGCATCGTATGTATAGCGCCACTGGCCACCGTCGGGCAGTGTCTTCGTCAGCAGGCGACCAACGGCATCGCGCTCGTATTCGGTCGCGCGGCCTCCCCAGTCAATTTCGGCCGCGAGACGCCCGGCCGCGTCGTAGCGGTACGTGTAAGTCTCTCCCAGCGCATTGATAACCTTCGTCAGCCGGGTCGCATGGTCGTACTCAAAACGCGTTGCATGTCCGGCCGCGTCGATCGACGCCGTAAGCAGATCGAATGGACCGTAGGTTCGCTGGATCGTACGTCCTAGCGGATCGATCCATTCGACTGGGAGGCCCTCACTGTTGTATCGCGTCTGCGACACGGAGCCATCAGGGCGCGTAACCGCGCTCAGCAGACCGCGCGGATTTGCCGGGCCGTCAGCATAGTCGTAACGCGTCACATGCCCGTCGGGCGACGTTTCCTCCAGCAGCCGGCCCAGCACGTCTATCTTGCGACGAAAGCGTGCACCCGTTGGCAACTCGATGTCAGTCAGCCGCAACCGGGCATCGTAGTCCAGGCGCGTCTCGTGATCACCTTGAACCACTCGCAGCAATTCGCCACGGGGCCCATAGCGATAGGTCGTTTTGTTGCCGTCCGGCTCGGTACGTGCAATCAACCGATACAGATGGTCGTACTCGAGCTTGATCGTGCCGCCGGTCGGCAAGCGCGCCCCGGTTAGGCGCTGCTCGTCGTCATAGTCGAAGTCAACCGTTCTCCCCGAGCTTTCGACGACCGAAGTCAGTTGGCCGCGCTCGTCGTATCGATAGTCCGTCCGTCGGCCAAGCGGATCAGTCCGGGCCATCAAACGACCAAGCTCCCATTCGGAGTAAGTGCAATGACCGAGCGGATCGGTTTCGGCCGTTACAAGACCTTCGTCGTTATAGGCGTAGGTCCATTCGCCGTCGACGTCAATCACGCGTGTGCAGCCGGCTTCGTAGATGAATCGGCCCGTGTGATAGCCCTGCCGTGTACCTGTCTCGACTACACGACCAGCGGTGTCGTACCGATATCGAACATCGGTCTGGTCTGTATCCCGCCATTGGGTCATCCAGCCGTGTTCGTCGTACGCGTAATAGAATTGGCCAAACTGGAAGCTCGCCACGTGGGTAAGCATGCCATGCTGGTAGTCGTAGTCCACAAGCGTTCTGGAACCACCGTCCGCATCATGGAGAACGATCCGTTGCAGCCGACGGTCGCGCCCGGGATAAGCAATCTCGAGCCGATAGCCACCGCTATGGACCATGCCACTCAAACGACCAGCACTATCGTAGGAAAGAACGATCGCGTTGCCGTCGAGGTCCTCGATCCGTTCGAGGCGAGACGAGCGCCCGTCAACGAGCGGCGTGAAAATACGCAGTTGTCGCGTATCGCGATCGAAGATGCGCGGATCGAGCCGGCTTCCGACCAGCCGATAACGCGGCTCGCGCAAGTTGATGCCGTTGAGCGCCATATCCGGCGCGTCAAAGCCGATCGCAAGGCCAGCGCCGTCGTGGAATCTCACGAAGCGGCCACCATCGAACGTCAATTGCTGCGACCAGTTGTCCGACCAGCGGTGACCGAGCAATCCGTGATCGTCCGATCGAGTCCGATAGCGTCGTTTGAACTCGAGGGGCAGGACTCCGGGAATGGCAAGATCGGTACGGATCTCCAGCATTTCTCCGGATACCGGATCAACCGGATCCTTGCACTTCGGTCGATTCTCGTCCTTGATACCCCTTTGTTCCGCAGATCGGGTGGGCTCAGGTCTGAATTTCTCGCGCAGCCCCTTGCCGGCAAACTTTCCCGCCCCACCGCCTACGAGCCCCCCGAGCAAACCCGCCAGGAACTCCTGAGTCGCCGACAACTCCGGGTTCTTCGGGCCATAATTCCCGGTCGTCTTGTCGATCCAGATGCTGTTGCGCCCCGAATTGACCTTGCCGCTACAGTGGGTCTCGTGGCCGATCCGCACCAGCGGCAGGCCGTTGACGAACACGGTTTTGCTGCCGTCGACGAGTGCCTGCGGCGCGCCGGAATGGTGATCGCATTTCACCAGGTCCGTGACGCGCGCCACTTTCTTACCTTCAAAATACACATTGCTCGAACCGGTGACGATCTCGCCACAGTTGGTTCCCATACTTTGGCTGGCTGACGCGAGCGCACTACCCAGCGTCAGGCCGCCCGCCATGCATGCCCCGACGATCAGCGCGCCGGCGAGTCCACCTGTTGCCACGGTCGCCGCCACTGCCACGCCAATCGCGACCCCCACGGCAATGCCGGCGAGAATCCCCATAAAACCCGACGAGTGCGCAATCCGATCGCCAATGCATGCGGGGTGCGGATCGCCTCGGCCAATTGTGAGGCCCAGGGCATCGCCAACCTGCGTGAACTCCTTTGACAGCCAGCCGGTCACGCCGACCTTATCGAGCGCCCAAGCGCCACCGACTGCAATCGCCAGCGGAAGCATGACGGTGCCCGCTGCAACCGCGCCCGCACCCAGTGCCGCCCCGCCGGTCGCACCACCTGCCAGCGCCGTACCGGCGGCACCCAGCCCGGCGGCCGTCCCCTCGATGGCGGTCAGGCCCGCATCGGCGCCGAGCATCCCATAGTTGAGGTGCTCGTAAAACGGCTGCTCGGCCGCTTTCGCGGCCTCACCGTCCTCCAGCCTGGCGATTTGATCGAGACGTTCCTGTGCGCTGCCGCTCGGCTCGTTGTAATTCGGCGTGTCCGACATTGCCGCCTCAGATCGGATCGCGCAACTGAAGGCTTTGAATCACCGCCCGGATTTGGTCGCGCTGTGTGTCACTCAGCGTACCGGGCGCGGTGAAGGTGAGCATCAGCACGACCTGCCCGTATTCCACCATCGTCAGCCGCTGGTGAATGGGCGCCTGGTTGTTCGCCCAAGTAAACTCATGCACGTGCGCAGCACGCCCGGATACCGTGGCGTCCTCATTTGCCACCTCGGCGTAATCTGGAACCTGCTTCGCCACCTTCCGGATTTCGCTTGTCACATATTCGGCGAACTTCATGCCCCACGGCAGGCGCTCGCGCGTAATCACGAAGCTCACGCCTTCCGTGCCTGTCGCTGCCGACACAAATACGTTCATCGTTTTATCCTGCCACTCCACGGGCAGCGCCAACGTGCCTTCCTGCATCTGGTACATGCTTTGTTATCCTTATTGGGATTAGCCGTTCTTCGGGTTGATGTCGGTCCGAGCAGCCTGGATGTTGATGTTGCTGTCATCCAGGTGGATCACCGAATCGCCCTTATAGATGTCGATCGAGTCGGCAGTCATGTGAATCCGCGTACCGCCATCGCCGCCGATCTTGATCCAGAGTTCCTTGGCTTCCAGGGTGTGCACGCCCTGCGGAGTCTGATGCAGCGTATTGCCCTGCACGACAACGTCCGACAGGTTGCCAACCGCGATAGCCGTCGTATGGTTGCCCTTGCCGACCTCGACGGTCCGGTCGCCTTTGAGAACTTGAGTCCACTGCGCGTCCTCGACAACGGTATGCATGTCCTTCTGTGCATGCATGTAAAGCATCTGTGCACCATTGACGTCGCTCATCAGCAACTCGTTCGACCCCGCGCCCTTGTGCGTCTGGCTCTTGATCCCCATCGTCTGGCCGGCCGCGCCGTGATACGGGTTGCCCTGCTCGCCGTTGAACACGCGGCCGACGATCACCGGGTTATCCGGATCGCCCTGATTGAACGCCACCAGCACTTCCTGCTTGATCCGCGGAATCGCGGCCGCGCCCCAGCCGTCGCCCGCCCACGGTTGCGACACGCGCACCCACATCGAATCGGAGCCGTCCTTCTTGCCGCGCCGGTCCCACGGGAAATGCACTTTCACCGCGCTGCCGTTCGTATAGATTTCCTCGCCCTTCGGCCCGACGACGATCGCCGACTGCGTGCCGTGAATCACCGGCTTCGGCGTCGCGCGCGGCGCACGGTACGGAACCTTCTTCGGCAGCAGCGCGAAGCTGTTGCGGTACGGCAGCTTCGCGCTGTGCTGCGTGTAGTCGTTCACGGCCTCGTGACGCACGTGCAGGATCACGTATTCCTGGTTGTTTTCGAGGACGGGGTGATTCGCGACGGCCACGGCGCCGGCCGTGGTCATGCGCCACGCGTAGCCGCCGCCGGTATAGCGATGGGCTTGCGCCTCCTCGGCCTCCATCGCGAAACGGGCGTAGCGGTTGCCGTCGTCGCCGTGGTCGTACAGCGACTGGTGCTCGAACCGCTCGGTCGCATCGAGCCGCGCATGCTTGAGGTTCTGCGGCCCGGCCTCCACCAGCATCAGCGGCGACGACGGATTCTGGTGATTGAAGTCGCGGAACGTGACCTTGCCGACGCCGAAGCGCCGGCCCTCGTGCAACTGGTCGATGCCGCTGTCCTCGCTCGCCTCGGTCGCGGCGAACGGCACGGTGGCGAGCCCGTCGATCGGGCGGAACAGCAGGTTCGTGTCGCCGATCACGAGAAAGTGCTTGTCCTTCTCGTAGCGATGCGTCCACACGAGCCCCTCCTGCTCCATCAGCCGCGCGCAGAAGTTGTAGTAGCTCTCCTGGTACATCACGACGTACTCGAGCGGCTTCTGGCTCGTCCGGATGTCGAACGTGAAATCGGAAAACCCGTGTTCCTGGAAGATCTCGGTGAGGATGTCCTGCGCGGTCTTGTTCTGGAAGATCCGGCAGTCGGTCGAGCGCGTGAGGAACCAGAACCACGGCACGGCCGTCAAGTGATATTGCGTGACGTTTCCGGGGTTGCCGGCGCGGTCGAACGACGCGACGTAGCCGTCGAAATAGCGGTCGTTGTCGCCGGCGCCCGACGCCACGACGCGTTCGAGCGTCGACAGGCGCGCCTGCTGGTCGAAGCGGATCTTGACCTGCTGGCCGATCAGGTCCTCGGGCCTCAGGTCGTGGCGATGCGACAGCAGGTCGAGATGGATTTCCGGCAAGCGGTTCACGTGCTCGTCGACGACGGCCGCGCTGACCAGCAGCACATCGGGGCCGAGCGGCGTATCGAGCGTGACGTAACGGTTGAGCTGCGTCAGGCGCGCGGGGTTCGCGGCGCCGTTGATCGCTTCGGCGATGGCGCCGGGCGTCTTCTCCATCAGCGAGAAGCCGGTCTGCGCGAGTTGCAGCGCGCGCTGGACGGTGTCGACGTGCCCGGCCAGCCCCGCGAGCGGCCCGAGGCTGCCGGCCACACTCGACGCCACCGGGCCGGCGAGGCCCCCGAGCGCGCTCAACGAGCCGAGCGCACTGCCGCCCAATCCACTGGGAATACCCCCGTTCGGAGCGAAACTCATTCTTGTTCCTTGCGTGTGATCTCAGGTTCCATCGGCCGGCTCGCCGGTCCGCGGCTTCGATAATGTAGGGTAAAACCCGGGCGCTTGAAAGACGTCCGCAAACGTTTTCGTTCGAGCCCTGAAAAGCGGGAAACTAAACCAGCGGCTGGGTACCCGGACGCGGCGTCCCACGCCGAAGCAGCACGCCGGTAGCGGCCGAAAACAGCACGACCTGCACGAAGCTCGTGACCGGCACGTATGGTGCGAAAAACCGGTCCATCACCTGCGCGAATCCGCTCAGGCTGAACGCGGCGAAACGCTGCTCGTCGACGACCAGCCGCACCTCCAGCCCGTGCACGAAAGCCGATGCCGGCTTGCCGGGCAGCCAGCACCGCACGCGCGCCGTCGACAGCGACACGAGCGCATCGAAGCGCCGGCCGGCGTCGACGGAGTCCTCCGCCCAGCGTGCGCAAAGCCGCCTGAGCTGGGTCAGGCCGCCCTTGTCCAGCCGGATCGCCTGCGGCACGAGGAGCGACAGCAGATCCCACAGCTCCCCGTAACGGAAAGCGGGCGGCTGGCTCCGTGTCGGCCGGTTCAGCAGCGAAATCGTTCCCACCGGGTCGCCGCTGGGCAACGCCAGCTCGCGCCCCCGCATCCCGGACAGATCGCCCTGCGTGCAGGACAGCCGTATCTCCAGCTTGCGATGACCGGGATCGGCAGGTCGTCCGTCCTGGTCGACCAGTTCCAGTTCGACGCCGCGGCGCGACTCGGCAGTGTCTGCCGGGACTGGCGGCGGAGTCGCCTCCGTCTCCTTGGACCGGGAATCGACAGGCTCCTTAGGCGCCCGCCGTGCCTCGTCGCGCAACATCATCCAGAACAATCCGGGACGCATGCCCGCGCCATGTTGCAGCGACCGGAACGGCGCCAGCATCGACGCGCCCGAGTCGGAAACATGGCGAACGGTGTCGATCGACCAGATAGCCGTGCGCGACGCGCCGGCCTGCGCAAGCGCCTTCACCGCGTAATGGGCGCAGCCGGCGCGCGTCTCGATCGGCTGGGCGTCGTCCGGAAACAGGTTGATGACCGGCGCACAAAACAGCCGGACGTGGTCGGCGGTGGCGGCGGCCAGGCGTTGCGCGCGATGCGAATCCGGATGCACGCCCGCGATCGCGAGGTGGAGCGCGACGCGACGGTTGACGCTGGCGATTCGCTTGATCGCCCGCATGTCCAGGTCGACAAAGTCGAAACGCTCTGGCACCGCGCAATACGTCATCAGCAAGTGGAGCGGCCAGAGCGCATCGTCGGGCCGCACGTCCAGCAACGCATCGGCGGGATCGAAGCCGACGGCCGTGAACGTCGCGTCCGGCAGACGCTTCCAGCGCGTTGCATCGCCTGCTTCGACGAAGCTTCGGCCGGCAAGAAGCAACACGGCATCGGCGAGCGCCGCGACGATTTCCCGCGCACCGGTGAAATGCATGCGCAATGTGTCCGGCACGATGGCGAACGTCGCCTTCGGCGTCGTGAGTTCGAACGTGAAGGTCAGCAAACCGGTCGTTTCCGGGGGCAACGCGACGTCGCGCGGCGCGATCGACGAGGTCGTGTAGCGCACCGACGATACCGTCAGCGGCACGATCTCGACATCGTCCGCGATGCGGAATACTTCCTTGCCGACCGGTGCGATCAGCCGCTCGCCGCGACGAACGACGCGCGGCGCAGTCAGTTCGCTGCTGCCGTCGCCATGGAATTGCGCAATCGCGCACGATGGAAACGGGCGCAGAAAAGCGCCGTCGAGCGTATCGAGAAAACTGCCCGTGAACGCAGGCACGTCATCTTCGAGACGAATGTCGTGACACGCCGCCATCAACGCGAACGACTGCAACAGGCGTTCGACGTGCGGATCGTCCGAATGCTCGCCGGTGATCGCCAGCCGAGCGGCTATTTTGGGAAAGCGCTGAGCAAACGTCTGCATCGAATGGCGCAGCAGCGTCATCTCGCGTTCGAAGTGCGGCAGCAGATCCTTGGGTTCGATGGCCATACTCGTTCCGTCCGTCGCTGCATTCGCCTACGACGATGCAGCATTCATGAAAGCGGAACGATCTTATTCGGATAGGTCGCTTTTTATTTCCAATGAATTGAACGGCCACCATGTTGGCGGCGACGAATTCGGTCGATGGCCATCCTGCTTTCGACGAACATCAAGGCTCGCCGCTTGCAAACTGTCACTCGGACATTTTCTCGCCAATGGTGGCGAACCGTTAAAACAGACAGCACAGCATGCTCGTCGACGCGGCGGCCACGCGCCATGCATCGCGTCACCGCGGCGAAACCACGATCGCCGCTCGCCGATTCTGCGCCCGCCCGCCCGGCGTCTTGTTATCCCCTACCGGATCGCGCTTCCCTTTCCCGACGATCGCGATCCGCTTCGCATCGAGTCCCGCGTCGACCAACTCGACAGCCACGACTTCAGCCCGCCGCCTCGACAGCTCGACGTCGTACTTCTCCGTCCCCTCGTTATCCGAATACCCGTACACCCGCACCCCGTTGATCCCCGCCGACTGCAACGTCCGCCCGATCCGTTCGACGATCCGCCGGACATCCGGCTTGAGGTTGTACCGGTCGAAATCGAACAGGATCGGCCCGGTCGAGCCGAACTCGAACCCCTGCCCAGTCTCCTGGAACCCGGCCGACTTCAGCGCCGTGACCTGCGTCTGCGTCAGCCCGCGATGAAGCGGCGGCGTCTGGCAGCCCCCCAGCAGCATGCCCAGCAGCAGCGCACTCCCGACGCACGTCCGCCTCATGCTCACAGGAAACGAGTGGTTCATTTCGCATCCCCTTCCATCGCGCCCGCTCCGCGAGCGCTTCTTTTAACCGCCGCCGCGGCCTCGTCCGCGGCGCGAGTCGATCGACATCACACCGGCCCTGCCACGCTCTCCGCCAACTGCCACGATCCCGGCCGCGCGCGCTTGGCGCGGTACATCGCGATATCCGCCGCGCGCAGCAGGCCGCTCGCGTCCGACGCGTGATCGGGATACAGCGCAACGCCGGCACTCATCATGGTGGCCACCACGCGGCCGTCGGACAGCTCGATCGACGGCGCCATGCCGGACAAAATCTCGTCGGCGATCCGGCACACGCTGCCCGCCTCGGGCACCGCCGCCAGCATCACCGCAAATTCGTCGCCGCCCAGGCGCGCGACGAGATCGGTCTCGCGCACCCGCGTGCGCAACCGCGATGCGATGCCGATCAGCACCGCGTCCCCGGCGTCGTGGCCGAGACAATCGTTGATCTCCTTGAAGCGGTCGCAGTCGAGATAGAGCACCGCGACCCGATGACCCGTCAACGTGGCATCGCACAGCGCAAGCGCCAGGCGCGATTCGAACTGCATGCGGTTGGGCAACCCGGTGAGCGCATCGTGCGTCGCCTTGTGCTCGAGCGACGCGTTCTCGTCGCGCAGCGTGTTCTGCCAGTCTTCGAATTCGTCGAGCAACGCGTTGAAGTCGTCGCCGAGCTGATTCAGTTCGGCGATCGCCGTCGGCTCGACGCGCCGCGCGAACGCCCGCTCGCGCCGCACCGCGTGCGCGACGCCCGCCAGCGCGCGCAACGGCGAAACGATGTTGCGCAGCAGGCGCTTCGAGCTCACATACGCGCCGAACACGCTGACGGCGAGGCAGCCGAGAATGCCGCCGACGCCGCCGAGCAGGAAGCCGAAGAACTGATGCCCGCGCCCGCGCACGACGACGTGGCCGACGATGATGCCGTCATGCATCACCGGCGCGGTGACCGGCCCGGGCAGCGCCACGTCGGCGACGGCGCGCTCGAGCCGGGCGACCCCGTTTCCGGCCGGCAACTGCCACGTCGCGAACAGTTGTCCCTTGCTGTCGGTGACGACCACCTGCGCGACGTCCTCGTCGCCGGCGATCATCCCGATCGCCTCGTTCGCCGCGACGCGATCGCCGAACACGAGCGCCGCCTCGACCGTATAACCGAGCGAGCGCGCCAGCAGATTCAGGTTGTTGCCGGCATACGCGCGCAACGCGATCACGGCGACGACGATCAACGACACGGCGGCCATCGTCACGGCGACGAACGCGAGGCGCAGATGCGCGCGGCGCAGCACGCTTTGCAGCGTCGGGCGCGGCGGGCGCGAAGCGGGAACGGGGGGCGCGGATCGTGTCATGGCGCCACCGGCCGTCGTGCAAGGTTGAGGACGTTCGGATGCACGCGCACGCCGCTGCGCGCGACGGCATCGAGATTGATGTCGAAGGTGACGCGTTCACCTTCGACCGTGACGCAGAACATCGCGCCCGCGGTGCAGGACATATCGTGTTCGGCAATGGTCAGCACCGGGCGGCCGGACAACACGGCCCTGACCCGTGCGCGCTCGTCGTTGCCGAGGGCGCCGAGATAGACGACGTCGCACGCGACACCGAGCGCGGGGTCGTCGAAGCGGACGCGCTGCACGTCGAGCACGGTCGAGCCGGCCTGCAGCGTGTCGGTCAGGCCGCCCGCGTAGTCGGGCCTGCCGGTCACGCACAGATGCAGACGGACGGGCGTCGTCGGCCAGCGCGTGAAGCTGATGATGCCGAGCACCACCTGACGCACGGCGGAGTCGTGTGACGAAAAGGCGGGACCCGTTGGGCTGGCCGGCGTGGTGGTGGCGGCAACTTGCACCGCATCGATCGGGTGCTCGTCCATCACGGCAGGCGCGCCGGCGACGACCGGTACGGCGCTCAGAACGCAAACGATTGCGGCAAACGCCTGGCGGACCGTGGCGACTCGGCCCCGCCGGCCGGACGCCTTTCGCGCGGCGATGGCCGCCGCGCACGCTGGCGTCGATGCGACTGCGAGACTCGCAGCCGCCGCGCACACACTTGCATCCATGATGGAAACATCTGCCGCAGTCGTTCCCGGCCCTGCCTCCTGCCTGCCATGCGCGTGCAGGCACCGTATCACGCGCACGATTCCTTCCATCTTAGGTAAAAATTCGGATGACCAAGCAGTGGGAAACACCCGCGAAAGCATCGGAAAGCAGGCGGATTCCGTGTGGCTGCCCGATGAGACGGACGGACGCGTCGACCGATGTCGATTCGATCTCGGCGTCGGCGTCGGCGTCGGCGAATTGATCGGCGGATTGATCGTCGCGCACGGGCCAGCCGCCACGTATCGACCGCGTGCCCCCTCTTGGCCCCCCACGCCGGCGCGAGTATGCTTGCGGTTCGAACGATTCCCAACCCGGGCGCGCACACCGTACCGCGGCCACGCGCCCCGCCAACCGTCACTCACCATCGATGGATTTCGACGTCATCGTTCTCGGCGCCGGCATCGTCGGCGTTTCCGCCGCGCTGCACCTGCAGGATCGCGGCCGCAAGGTTGCCCTCGTCGATCGCGGCGCGCCCGGCGAAGGCACGAGCTTCGGCAATGCCGGGCTGATCGAGCGCTCGTCGGTCGAACCGTACCCGTTCCCGCGCAGCCCGTTCACACTGATGCGCTATGCGCTGAACCGCTCGACCGACCTCTACTGGCACAGCGCGTCGCTGCCCGCGTTCGCGCCGTGGCTCGCACGGTTCTGGTGGGAATCGGCGCCGCTGCGTCACGCGGCGGCGTCGCGCGACATGCTGCCGCTGATCGAACGCTGCATCGTCGAACACGATGCGCTGATCGCGCGGGCCGGCGCCGGCGAACTGATCCGCGCGAGCGGCTGGCTCGAAGCGTTCCGCACGCCGGCCGCCTTCGAACGGGGCGTGGCCGACGCCAGCCTCACCGCGCGCCGCCACGGGCTCGGCATCACGCCGCTCGACGCGGCCGCGCTGCGCGCGCACGAACCGAGCCTCGCCCCGGGCTTCTGCGGCGCGCTGCACTGGCTCGACCCCAAAAGCGTCGTCGATCCGGCCGCGCTCGTCAAAGCGTATGCGCACCTGTTCGTGCAGGGCGGCGGCACGCTGCTGACCGGCGACGCCGCGAGCCTCGACGCGCTGTCGCCCGGCTGGCAGGTCCGGACCGACGACGGCCCGGCGGCCGCGCCGGCCGTCGTGGTCGCGCTCGGCCCGTGGTCCGACACGGTGTTCGGCAAGTTCGGCTACAAGATCCCGCTGCGCGAGAAACGCGGCTATCACATGCACTACGCGCCGTCCGCGCGCGGCGTGCCGTCGGCGCCGATCGTCGATCGCGAATACGGCTACGTGATCGCGCCGATGCGGCGCGGGCTGCGGCTGACGACCGGCGTCGAGATCGCGCGCCGCGGCCTTCCGCCAACGGGTGTGCAGCTCGAACGCGCGGAACGCGTCGCGCGGCCGGTGTTCGGGTTCGGCGAGCGGCTCGACCCGCATCCGTGGCTCGGCTTCCGCCCGTGCACGCCCGACATGCGCCCGGTGATCGGCCCCGCGCCCGCGCATCGCGGGCTGTGGTTCGCGTTCGGACACAACCATCACGGGCTGACGCTCGGCCCCGTCACCGGCCGCCTGCTGGCCGAGATGATGACCGGCGAAGCGCCGTTCACCGATCCGGCGCCGTATCGCGCGGATCGCTTCTGAGCGCGCGATACCGGCGCCGGCACGAAGGCTCGGCTGGCGCCGAAACCCGTCGTCAGCGAAAGCGCAGCTGATTCCGCCCGAGCTGCGCAACGGACGCGCAGCCCATTAGCCGCATGTCCCGTTCGATCTCCGTGCGCATCAGTTGCAGCGCACGTTCGACGCCGGGCTGCCCGGCGGCGGCGAGCGGAAACAGGTAATAACGCCCCAGGCCGACCGCCTTCGCACCGAGCGCCAGCGCCTTGAGCACGTGCGAACCCCGTTGCACGCCGCCGTCCATCATCACGTCGATCCGGTCGCCCACCGCGTCCACCACCTCGGCAAGCTGGTCGAACGCGGCGCGCGAACCGTCCAGTTGCCGCCCGCCGTGATTCGACAACACGATGCCGGTGCAACCGATGTCCACCGCCCGGCGCGCGTCGTCGACCGACATCACGCCTTTCAGGCAAAACTGCCCGTTCCACTCCCGCACCATCGCGGCGACGTCGTCCCATGTCATCGACGGATCCAGCATGTCCGTGAAGTAGCGGCTGATCGACATCGCGCCGCCGCCCATGTCGACATGCCGGTCGAGTTGCGGCAAACGGAATCGCTCGTGAGTCAGGTAGTTGATCGCCCAGGCCGGCTTCAACGCGAACTCGGTCATTCCCGCGAGCGTCAGCCGGAACGGAATCGAGAAACCGGTGCGCTTGTCGCGCTCGCGATTGCCGCCGGTGATGCTGTCCACCGTCAGCATCATCACGTTCACGCCGGCTTCCCGCGAGCGGTTCATCATCTCGCGGTTGAGACCGCGGTCCTTGTGGAAATAGAACTGGTACACCTGCGGGCCCGCGCTGATCGCACGGGCCTCTTCGAGACTCACGGTGCCGAGCGACGACACGCCGAACATCGTGTCGATTTTCGCGGCCGCGGCGGCGACGGCGCGCTCGCCGTCGTGATGAAACAGGCGTTGCAGCGCGGTCGGCGAACAGTAAACCGGCATGCCGAGCCTTTGCCCCATGACCGTCACCGACAGATCGACATCGCGCACGCCACGCAACACGTTCGGCACCAGATCGCAGCTTTCGAACGCGCTCGTGTTGCGCCGATACGTGGTTTCATCGTCGGCCGCACCGTCGATGTAATTGAAGATCGGTCCCGGCAATCGCCGTCGCGCCAGCTCGCGGAAATCGTGGAAATTGTGGCAATCGTTCACGCGCATTCGTCACACTCCATTCCGCGCACGAGCGGCATGCCGGTGGGCCGGCACGCATCGCGGCGTTCGTTCTATGGCGACGGCCGGGTCATCACCCCGTACGAGGCCGCGTCGGCACCGGGGTGGGTGCGCATCGCGGACACCGCTGCCGACCATACAGGAAATCGATTCACACGCTCAATCGAGCGCGCGGCCGAAAATGCGGATCACTTCGTCGAGATGCTCGGCCATCGCACGGCGCGCGGCGTCGGGGTCGCGCGCGCGGATCGCATCGAGGATCGCGCGATGCTCGCGCTCCGACCGGTGCGGCATGTCGTTCGGCATGTACAGCGACTGCAGCCGCTGGAACATCAGGTCGTACTTGTGCGCGAGCAGCTGCTTGATCATCAGCGCATACGCGGCGTTGTCGCTCGCCTCCGCGATGCGGATATGGAACAGCCGGTCGCCCGGGTGCGTGAGCGAGCCGCTGCGGTTATCGTCCTGATTGCGCAGAAATGCTTCGTGAATCCCTTCGATCTGCGCATCCGAGCCATGCTTCGCGGCCAGCGACGCGGCCTCCGGCTCGATCAGCCGCCGCGCCTGCAGCAGCGCGAACGGCGGGATTTCGGTGTCGAGGTCGAGCGCGATGCCGAGCTCCGGATCGATCTCGACGATCGAGAACGGCGCGACCGTCGCGTCGGGTGCCGTCACGGGTTCGGGCGCGGCGGCCGTTTCGGGATGGCGCACCTTCACGCCGTCGCCGACGCGCACGCTGACGAGCCCGTTCACTTCGAGCGCGATCAGCGCCTCGCGCACCGACGTGCGCGACACGCCGAACCGTTCGGCAAGTTCGCGCTCGGGCGGCAGATAGCTGCCCGGCGGGAAATCGCCGGACTCGATCATCGCACTGAGCTTGTCGGCGATCTGCTGGTAGAGGCGGCGGTTCTGAATCGGCTGGATGGACATACGTTGACGCTGGTAATCGGTTTCGTTCCGGACGGCCCGAGCATCGCATGGACCGTTCGCGCCTATTTTATATGCCGCGCTTCACATCGCCCGGCACCGCGTAGCAGCGCGCGGCCGTGCCGCCCCACAACGCGGCGCGTTCGGCCGCCGACAGCCGCGCTTCGGCCCAGCGTTCGACGAGCGACGCGACCTCGTCATACGACGCCGCGAGCAGGCACACGGGCCAGTCCGACCCGAACATCAGCCGCTGCGGGCCGAACGCGTCGAGCGCCGCGTCGAGACACTGCTCGATATGCCGGATGTCCTGCGCGCGCAGGCCGCGCCGCCAGTCGGCTTCGGTCACGAGCCCCGACAGCTTGCACGCGACGTGCGGCAGCGCGCCGAGTTCACGCAGCGACGCGCGCCAGCGCGCGAGCGCCGTGTCGTCGCGTGCGAACTCGGCGAGCGCGGGCTTGCCGACGTGATCGAGCACGAGCCAGTGCGCATCGTGCCGCGCGCAGAACGCACGCACGTCGGGCAACTGGCGCTCGTACACGAGCACGTCGTACACATAGCCGTTCGCCTGCAGCCATGCGACACCGCGATTGAAGCCGGGATCCGCGACGAACGCGCCGACGTCGGCTTCGTCCTGCACCTGATGACGGAAACCGCGCAGCTTCGGGCTGCGCCACTCGGCAACGTGGTCGGCCAGCGCCGGCGCACCGAGATCCTCCCAGCCGACCACGGCCGCGATGCGTGCGTCGTCGCGCGCCAGATCGAGCAGGAACCCCGTCTCGTCGCGCCCGGCGCGCGCCTGCACCGCGATCGACGCGCCGAGCGCCTGCGCATGCATCTGCGGCCACAGTGCGTCGGGCAGGTAGTCGCGCGCGAGCACGCCCATCCCGGGGCCGATCCACGGATAGTCGGCCGCGCGATAACGCCAGAAGTGCTGATGCGAATCGATACGCACTGCGCCCATGATGCCCTCGTGTTCGATCATCGCGGCGGCGACGGTCATCGCCGCCGCCGCACGTCCGCCACGTTCAGTCGTACAACACCGCCGCGATCTTCGGATCGTCGATATTGGTCTTGTCGTACCAGTAGAACCCGGTATCGATCACCTTCGGCAGCTTCTCGCCCTTGATCGCCTTCACGGCCGCCTCAACCGTCTTGTAGCCGATGCCGATCGGGTTCTGCGTGATCGCGCCGGCCATCAGCCCGCTGCGGATCGCGTCCTTCTGCTGCTTGCCGGAATCGTAGCCGACGATCACGACCTTGCGCTTCATCTCGCGCACGCCGTTGACCACGCCGATCGCCGATCCCTCGTTGGTGCCGAACAGCCCCTTGAGCTTCGGATACGCCTGCAGGATCGACTTCGTCACTTCGGTCGACTTCAGCTGATCGCCTTCGCCGTACTGCACGGTCACGACCTGCACCTTCGGGTGCGCCGATTTCATCCGGTCGAGGAAGCCGTCGCGGCGGTCGATGCCGGTGCGGCTCGTCTGGTCGTGCGCGACCACGGCCACCTGCCCTTCGTCGCCGATCAGCGCGGCGAGCTTGTCGGCGGCGAGCGCGGCAGCCGCCTTGTTGTTGGTCGCGGCCGTCGTCACCGGAATGTCGCTGTCCACGCCCGAGTCGAACGCGATCACCGGGATCTTCTCGGCCTGCGCCTTCTTCAGCAGCGGCAGCGCGGCCTTGCTGTCGAGCGCCGCGAAGCCGAGCGCGGCCGGCTTCTTCGCGATCGCGGCCGACAGCATGTCGATCTGCTTGTCGACCATCGCCTCGGTTTCGGGCCCTTCGAACGTCACCTTCACCTTGTAGTCCTTCGCGGCCTGCGTCGCGCCCGATTTCACGGCCTGCCAGAACTGATGCTGGAAGCCCTTCGAGATCAGCGGGATGTAGGTTTCCTGCGCGTGCGCGCCGGCCGTGACGCCGACGGCGAACGTCAGCCCGACGATCGCGTTCAACACCTTGCTCCTGATCACTTCGCGTCTCCTTTTTTCGTATCGAATGAAATGCCGGCCGAAACCGGCGGTGAAGCGCATGCCTGCGTGTGTCAACGGCGGCGCCGGCGCAGGATGTCCACGTAGACGGCGAGGATGATGATCACGCCCGTCACGACCGTCTGCCATTCCTGCGCGACCGACATGATGCGCAGGCCGTTGGTCAGCACGCTCATGATGAACGCGCCGATGATGGTGCCGACGATGCTGCCCGCGCCGCCCGACAGCGACGTGCCGCCGATCACGACGGCCGCGATCGCATCGAGCTCGTAGCCCTGCCCGAGCGCCGGTTGCGCCGAGTTCAGCCGCGACGCGATCAGCAGCCCGGCGATCCCGCACACCGCGCCGCTGAACGTGTAGACCGCGATCTTCCACGCATCGACGTTCACGCCGGATAGCCTGAGCGCCTCCTCGTTGCTGCCGAGCGCGAACGTGTAGCGGCCGAAGATCGTCCGGTTCAGCACGATCGACGCACCGATCGCCACGAGGAACAGGATCAGCACCGCGTTCGGAATCGGCAGCGCGGGAATCAGGTTGCCGATCAGCGAATCCTGCGCGATCGACGTGAAGCCCGGCGTGTCGTTGAAGTAGATCGGCCGCGTGCCCGAGATCACGAGCGACAGCCCCTTGAGCAGCATCATCATGCCGAGCGTCGCGATGAACGGCGGCACCTTCATCTTCGCGATCACGAAGCCCGACACGCAGCCGGACAGCGCACCGAAGCACAACGCGGCCAGGATGCCGAGCGGCAGCGGCATCCCCCATTTCGTCAGCACGACGCCGGCCATCACCGCGCAGAACGTCATCAGCGTGCCGACCGACAGATCGATGCCGGACGTGATGATCACGTACGTGCAGGCGACGGCCAGCACGCCGTTCACGGCAGTCGCCTGCAGGATCGACACGAGGTTGTCGACGTCGAGGAAGTTCGACGACGCGAAGCTGAAGAACGCGATCAGCAGCACGAGGCTCGCGAACGCGAGCAGCTTCTGCCGCGCGGCCGGGTTGAAGAAGCGCGCTTTCAGGCTCGATGCGGCCGCCGGCGTGTCGCCGGTGGCAAGGGGCGGAACGGGATGCGTATCGTTGGACATGATCGTTAGGCGTCTGAATCGGGACAATCAGGACAACACGGTCGACTCGCGCTGCGTCGCGAGCTGCATGATCTTTTCCTGCGTGGCGTCGGCCGCGCGCAACTCGCCGGTCACGCGGCCTTCGCACATCACGAGAATCCGGTGGCTCATGCGCAGCACCTCGGGCAATTCCGACGAGATCATCACGATCGCCTTGCCCTCGGCGGCGAGCGCATCGAGCAGCTTGTAGATCTCGCTTTTCGCGCCGACGTCGATGCCGCGCGTCGGCTCGTCGAAGAACAGGATGTCGCAGTCGCGCAGCAGCCACTTCGCGATCACGATCTTCTGCTGGTTGCCGCCCGACAAGAGCCGCGCGGGCTGCGCGACCGACGGCGTGCGGATCGCGAGCTGGCGCACGTACGACTGCGCGGCGTCGCGCATCGCGCGCGCGTCGAGGAACAGGCCGCGGCGCACGAAGCGGCGCATGCTCGACAGCGCGATGTTGTTCTGCACGTCCATCCCGACCGCGAGCCCGAAGTGCTTGCGATCCTCGGACAGGTAGCCGATCCCGTATTTCACTGCGTCGGCCGGCGTGCGGATCGTCACGGCCCGGCCGTGCACGCGGATCTCGCCCGCATCGACCGGATCCGCGCCGAACACCGCGCGCGCGACCTCGGTGCGGCCCGCGCCCATCAGCCCGGCGAAGCCGAGGATCTCGCCGCGCCGCAGCGTGAAGCCGACGTCGCGGATCGCGCGGCCGCGCGACAGCCCGCGCACTTCGAGCGCAATTTGGTTCGCGGACGTATCGGGCGGCGTGCGGGTGTCCGCATCGAGCTGGCGGCCGACCATCATCGCGATGATCGTGTCCATCGACGTGCCCGCCATCGGCACGGTCGCGACGTACTTGCCGTCGCGCATCACGGTCACGCGATCGGCGATCTGGCGCAGCTCGTCCATCTTGTGCGAGATGTAGACGATGCCGACGCCGTGCGCGCGCAGGTCGCCGATGATGCGGAACAGCTCGGCGATCTCCGCGTTGTTCAGCGCGGCGGTCGGCTCGTCCATGATCAGCACGCGCGAGTCGAACGACAGCGCCTTCGCGATCTCGACCATCTGCTGCTTCGCGACCGTCAGCCGGCCCACGAGCGTGCGCGGGTCGAGATCGAGCCGCATCCGCTGGAAGATCGCGGCAGCGTCCCGATTCAGCCGGTCTTCGTCGACGAACACGCCGAAGCGGCCGCGCGGCTCGCGACCGATGAAGATGTTCTGCGCGACGCTCAGGTGGTTCATCAGGTTCAGCTCCTGATGGATGATGCCGATGCCGAGCGCCTGCGCGGCACGCGGGTCGGCGATCTCCACCGGGCGGCCGTCCATCCGGATCTCGCCCGCGTCGCGCGGGTAGACGCCCGCGAGAATCTTCATCAGCGTCGACTTGCCGGCGCCGTTCTCGCCCATCAGCGCATGCACTTCGCCCGCACGCAGGTCGAAACGGCAATCGTCGAGCGCCTGCACGCCCGGAAAGCGCTTGCCGATGCCGGTCAGCGCGATCAACGGCGGCGCGGTGTTCGGATTCAGGTCGGGTTGCATGGAACGCGGCCCTCAGCTGATCGCACGATCGAGATGCGTATAGCCGCCGTCGACGAACAGCCACTGGCCCGTCGTGTGCGATGCGCGATCCGACAGCAGGAACACCGTCGTATCGGCGATCTCGTCGGCCGTCGTGAAGCGCTGGCCGAGCGGCACCTTGCCGGCGATTTCCGCGACTTTCGCCTGCGGATCGTCGAAGCCCGCGATCCAGTTCTGGTAGAGCGGCGTCATTACCTCCGCGGGAATCACCGCGTTCACGCGCACGCCGTCGTTACGCAATGCGACCGCCCATTCGCGCGTCAGCGCGAGCTGCGCACCCTTCGACGCGCAATAGCCGCTCGTGTTGCCCTGCCCGGTCACGGCCGTCTTCGACGAGATGTTGACGATCGCGCCGCGCGTCGCCTTCAGGTGCGGCACGCAGTAATGCGCCATTACGTAGTAATGGATCAGGTTGCGTTCGAGCGACGCAACGAACGCGTCGCGCCCCGCGTCGAGCCCGATGCTGTCGTTGATGCCCGCGTTGTTGACGAGGCCGTCGATGCGGCCGAAGCGCGCGACGGTCTGCGCGACCGCGTCGCGGCACTGCGCGTCGTCCTGCAGTTCGACAGTGACGCACGCCGCGCGCGGCTGTTTCTGTGCAAGTGCACGCCAGAACGCATCGTCGGGCGCGTGGCGCGCGAACACCACGGGAATCGCGCCTTCGCCGGCCAGCCGCATCGAGATCGCGGCGCCGATGCCCGACGCGCCGCCGGTCACGATCACGACCTTGTCTTGCAGATTCAAATCCACTTCGCGTCTCCGTCGTTCATGTTGTCGCCGCGCACGGTGCGCACGGCGCGCACCACGCAAATGGCGCGCCGTCGTGCGTTGCCGTGCGTCAGCCGCGGAACCGGTACTGCTCAAGCGATTCGGGCTTCATCTCGATCGAGAAGCCGGGCGCCGTCGGCGGCATGTACGCCGCGCCGCGCACCACGCACGGTTCGACGAAATGCTCGTGCAGGTGATCGACGTACTCGGTCACGCGCCCTTCCTTCGTGCCGGAAATGCACACGTAGTCGATCATCGACAGGTGCTGCACGTATTCGCACAGCCCGACGCCGCCCGCATGCGGGCACACCGGCAGCCCGTACTTCGCGGCCATCAGCATCACCGCGAGAATCTCGTTCACGCCGCCGAGCCGGCACGCATCGATCTGCACGACGTCGATCGCGCCGCGCGCGATGAACTGCTTGAACAGCACGCGGTTCTGGCACATCTCGCCGGTCGCGACCTGCACCGGCGCGATCGCCTCGCGGATCTTGCGATGCCCTTCGACGTCGTCGGGGCTCGTCGGCTCCTCGATGAACCACGGCCGCGCGAACGCGAGCGCGCGCACCCAGTCGATCGCCTCGTCGACTTCCCACACCTGGTTTGCGTCGATCATCAGCTTGCGGTCGGGGCCGATCACCTCGCGCGCGATCGTCACGCGGCGGATGTCGTCGGCGAGGTTCGCGCCGACTTTCAGCTTCACGTACTCGAAACCTGCTTCCACCGCCTCGCGGCACAGCCGGCGCAGCTTGTCGTCGCTGTAGCCGAGCCAGCCGGCCGACGTCGTGTAGCACGGGTAGCCGTCACGCTCCAGCGCGGCGATCCGCGCGGCCTTGCCGGGCGCCTGCCGGCGCAGCAGGTCGAGCGCTTCGTCCGGGCTCAGGCAGTCGGTCAGGTAGCGGAAGTCGATCGCCCGCACCAGCTCCTCCGGGCTCATGTCGGCAACGAGCCGCCACAGTGGCTTGCCGACGGCCTTCGCCCACAAATCCCACACCGCATTGACGACGGCGCCCGTCGCCAGGTGGATCGCGCCCTTGTCGGGGCCGATCCAGCGCAACTGGCTGTCCGACGTGACGTGCCGCCAGAAGCGGCCCATGTCCTCGCGGATCCAGTCGAGGTCGAGGCCGACGACGAGGTGGCGCATCGCGTCGATCGCCGCGCAGCAGATTTCGTTGCCGCGCCCGATGGTGAACGTGAGCCCGTGACCTGCGAGCCCGTCGCGATCGGTTTCGAGGATGACGTAGGCCGCCGAATAATCGGGGTCCGGATTCATCGCGTCGGAACCGTCGAGCTGGCGCGAGGTCGGAAAGCGCACGTCGAGGACGCGCATCGATCGAATGATAGGCATGACGAACCGTCCGTTGAAGGAAATCAGGCCTGCACGGTGCGCTGGCGCTGCTCGCCGAGCCCGTCGATGCCGAGCGTGATCACCTGTCCGGCGCGCAGGTAGACGGGCGGTTTCTGCCCGAGGCCGACGCCCGGCGGCGTGCCGGTCGAGATCACGTCGCCCGGCTGCAGGCTCATGAAGCGGCTCAGGTAGCTGATCAGGTGCGGCACGCGGAACACCATCGTCGCGGTCGTGCCGTTCTGGTAGCGGTGGCCGTCCACTTCCAGCCACAGTCGCAGCGCGTGCGGATCGGGCACTTCGTCGGCCGTCACGAGCCACGGGCCGATCGGGCCGAACGTGTCGTTGCCCTTGCCCTTGTCCCACGTACCGCCGCGTTCGAGCTGGTATTCGCGCTCCGACACGTCGTTCACCACGCAGTAGCCGGCGACGTGCGACAGCGCATCGGCTTCGTCGATATAGCGACCGCCCTGGCCGATCACCACGCCGAGCTCGACTTCCCAGTCGGTCTTTTCCGAGCCGCGCGGAATTTCGACGTCGTCGTTCGGGCCCGAGATCGCGCTCGTCCACTTGCCGAACACGACGGGCTCCTTCGGCACCTCCATCCCGGATTCGGCCGCGTGATCCGAATAATTGAGCCCGATGCAGATGAACTTGCCGACGCGGCCGACGCACGCGCCGAGCCGCGGCGTGCCTTCGACAAGCGGCAGCGACGACGGCGGAATGTCGCGCAGCCGCACGAGCGATGCGGGGGTCAGCGCGTCGCCGGCGATGTCGTCGATCACGCCGGACAGGTCGCGAATCTGGCCGTGCGCATCGAGCAGGCCCGGCTTTTCATGGTGTTTGTCGCCAAATCTCAGCAGTTTCATAGCGTCGTCTGAATGGAATCGGAAGGTAAATAGGAAGGCGCGGTCAGTTCGACGCGGTCGGCTAGACGCGGTCGGCTAGACGCGGTCGGCTAGACGCGGTCAGTTTGACCAGCCGCCATCGATCAGGTGAATCGTGCCGGTGGTGAACGACGCTTCGTCGGACGCCAGATAGAGCGCGAGCGCGGCCACTTCGTCCGCGCTGCCGATGCGGCCGATCGGCTGGCGCGCGACGAACGCCTGGCGCACCTCGTCGGCGGACACGTGGCGCGTGCGCGCCTGGTCGGCGATCCGCTGCGCCAGCGACGGCGATTCGATCGTGCCCGGGCAGATCGCATTGCAGCGGATACCGCGCTCGACGAAATCGGCGGCCACCGACTTGGTCAGTCCGATCACGGCCGCCTTGGTCGTGCCGTACACGAAGCGGTTCGGCACGCCCTTCACGCTCGACGCGGCCGACGCCATGTTGACGATCGACGCGCCGCCGGCTTCGAGCATCGCGGGCAGCAGCGCGCGGATCAGCCGGTACATCGACGTGACGTTCAGGTTCAGCGAGAACGCCCACGCGTCTTCGTCGCACTCGAGGATCGAGCCGTGATGCACGTAGCCCGCGCAGTTGAACAGCACGTCGAACGCGCGTTCGCTCGCGGCGAGCGCGGCCACCTCGTTCGCGTCGGTCACGTCGAGCCGCCGCGTGGCCAGCCGGCCGCCCGCGCGCTCGGCATCGGCTTCGAGCCGCACCAGCGCGGCTTCGTTGATGTCGGTCGCCAGGACGTCGGCGCCCTCGCTCGCGAACCGCAGCGCGGTCGCGCGGCCGATGCCCTGCCCGGCCGCCGTCACCAGCGCGCGTTTGCCCTGCAATCTCATGAGCTTCTCTCCGAAAAAGCCGGCCGCCAGTCGGCCGATTGGCACAAAGGACTAAAGGTCCAACCAATCATAGGAACGGATCGCGCGTTTGTCACGAAATTGGGATTCAGGATTTACCCGGGGCGGGTCAATCCGTGCGGCGCACGAGAATGCGGCGCGCGACCGGCGTTGAAGTGTTGCCCCACTCTCCGTTCAAACCCAATACCGGCGTTCCAGCCGATTCTTCAGGCGCGTCCGTACCGCGCACGGGCGAAACTGACAAAAAAGTCATGTTCGCGTCAGGGTGCCAACGGGTGCCGCACGCCATCATGGCGTTGCCGGACCGCGCTTCCGGTACATCGCCCCCCGCCCGCTCCGGATCCCGAGCGGGCACCTCCGTCCCCCGGCGATGTATCCCGTGACTGGGCGAGCAGACACGGTGTGCGGGCCGATTTTCCGCCCCGGGCTTCTTGTCCGGGGCTTTTTGTCTTTGGTTTTCCAAGAAAATAAGCGTCGATTGTTTCTAAATCGGCAAAAGGTAATTCGAGCCGGACAGGATGTTTTTTCCGGTCACAGACGCTTACATTTAGCGCACCACTCATGGAAACCCCTACGGATTCCCCCTTGGGTAGTGACACCCACTGCCATGGCCGAACCCGCACGGGCTTTAGGAAACGGCAAAATGAAGGCCTCCCAATCCCTGCCTGCGCTCGATCCCGCCGACGTCCACGTCGAAATCCTCGAACGTTCCGATACGCTGCTCGTCGTCCGCTGGGTCGAACCCGGCCGCTGTCATTACGGCGAACAACGCTGGCGCCGCCGCTTCGCGCAACGCACCGGCACCTGCGCGCTGTCGCGCCAGGTCATCCACCGCGGCGACGAAGTGTTCCGCCCGGCCGAGCGCCCGGCCCCCGCGAACGCCGCCGCCATGATCTCCGCCGCCGAGGTGCTCGCGCTGGCCGGCGGCAGGTAACACCCGCCGGTCCTGCGCCGGGCTCGCGGCGCCACGCCCTGAGCCCCGAACCCCTAGAAGCGCCGGTCTAATTCCTCCGCTTGTCTGCTCCGTCCGCCCGCACTATCGTTACACCAATCAATGTAACGATTAAGTGCCGCGGCCGACCGGCCGCGCCGATGGAGGCAGACATGCATGCATGGAGCGCGCGCCACGTCCCGGCGCAAGGCGGCAAGGTCGCGGTCGTGACCGGCGCCAACAGCGGCCTCGGCTGGCATCTCGCGGAAACGCTGGCCGCGAAAGGCGCGACGGTCGTGATGGGCTGCCGCGACGGCGCACGCGGCGCGCAGGCCGCCAACGCGATCCGCCGGCTTCATCCTCATGCACGCGTCGAAGTCGATCCGCTCGACCTCGCCGATCTCGCATCGATTGCACGCTTCGCGGCCGACGTCGGCGAACGCCACGGCCGCGTCGACATCCTCTGCAACAACGCCGGCGTGATGTTCCTGCCGCTGCGGCACACGCGCGACGGCTTCGAGATGCAGTTCGGCACCAACCACCTCGGCCATTTCGCGCTGACCGGCCATCTGCTGCCGGCGCTGCGCGCCGCGCACCGGGCGCGCGTCGTCACGATGTCGAGCGGCTTCAACCGCGGTGGCCGGATTCGCGTGGACGACCTGCGCGCCGCGCAGCACTACAACCGTTATCTCGCCTATTGCGACAGCAAGCTCGCGAACCTCGTGTTCGCGATCGAGTTGCAGCGCCGCTTCGCGCGCGCGGCATTCGCGGGCATCAGCGTCGCCGCGCATCCCGGCTATGCGGCGACCAACCTGCAGTTCGCGGGCCCGGCGATGGACCGCTCGCCCGCCCGCGCCGCGTTGATGCGCGCCGCGAACCGTTATCTCGCGCAACCGGCCGACCAGGGCGCGCTGCCGGCGATTCATGCGGCCACGTCGCCCGATCTGGCCGGCGGCGCGTACATCGGCCCGTCCGGCTGGTTCGAATCGCGCGGGCTGCCGGCGCCGGCGAGCGTGCCGCGCGCGGCGCGCAGCGTGGCGGCGGCGGCGCTGCTGTGGGAAGCATCGGAAGCCGCGACCGGCGTGCGCTTCCTCAGCGCCGGGGCACCCGCCGGCCGCTCGCCGGGTCGGCCGCTCGATACGGCGGCCGAAGCGCGCTGAGTCGTGCGCCGGCGATCGCAATATTCCTCATACTTATTACGCTGACCGAAAAGAAAGCCCGTTGAAAGACTGATGCGCCGCCGCACTGTTACCGGCCAGGAAACAATTTATCATCAAAATCAGCGTTTACCCTGAACCCGCCGGTGACTAAGATTGGATCACTCGCTCAAGACATGGTGTCGGGAGCGAACCCAATAAAACACCGGAGGTCACCATGAAATCGCTCGTTTCCGCAGTCGTTGCCGCTGCCGCCCTGTCCGCTTCGTTCGGCGCATTCGCTCAAAGCACCGTGACGCGCGCTCAAGTGCGCAACGAACTGGTCCAGCTCGAACAAGCCGGCTACAAGCCGGGCGTGTCGAGCCCGTACTACCCGAACGACATCCAGAGCGCCGAAGCGCGCGTTCATGGCGCCGACACCAGCGGCTACGGCGCACAACCGGCTCCGCTCGTCCATTCGGGCGCGCCGGCAGCCGCTTCGTCGAACGCACGCGACTCGATCTTCTTCGGCCAGTAAGCCGATGCGCCCCCGGCGGGCGCCGCGCGTCGCGCGATGAAGTCACGCAGTCCGGACGAGCCCCTTCGCGGGGCTCGTCCGTTTTGTGAAACGCATACCTCCGCCGCCCGGCAGCGGGTGGCTTCGCCCGGACGCCTGGCGTCCGGGTGCTTTTTCCCCAAGAGGTCGTGCGTGAAGACGCCGTGTGTGTCGATCAGCGCGCAGCGTCGGCCGGCACCGCCCGCGACAACACGCGCCACCGCGACAGCAATTCGTCGCGATCGACGTAACAGCCCTGCAAATGCCGGCGGCCCGTCGACGGATCGAACTC
This sequence comes from Burkholderia sp. CpTa8-5, assembly GCF_017815045.1. NCBI lineage: Bacteria > Pseudomonadati > Pseudomonadota > Betaproteobacteria > Burkholderiales > Burkholderiaceae > Burkholderia > Burkholderia sp. CpTa8-5. Next base: position 99,482 of record NZ_JAGIQD010000016.1, on the reverse strand, counting down.
GGTGCGCGCATGCAGCACGCGCCGGTTGTCGAACGCCCACATGTCGCCGGCCCGCAGCCGGCGCTGCACGCGAAAGCGCGGCTCGCGCGCCAACGCGAGGAACCGCCGGTACGCGCGATAGACGGCCGCGACCGAGCCGGCCGGCGCATCGAGCGGCCCGCGCAGGAAGTTCGCGACGCGCACTTCCGTCACGTTGCCGCGCGCATCGCGCCCGATCACCGGCGCCGAACAGCGGTAGTCGCTGTTCGCGCTCTTGTTCCAGAACTCGAACGGCGTCGATGCGAGCTGCTCGAAATCGTCCGGATGTTCGCGCCGCAGCGCGTCCGCGAGCGCGAAGCCGTCGAGGAAGATGCTGTCGCCGCCCGTCGCGTCGTTCGCGAGGCAATGCAGGAATTGCACGCCCGGCTGCAATTCGCGCGTCGGCAGGTCGGTGTGCGGCGGAAGATTCAGCGACGTATACGCATTGCTGTCCGGGCGCGGCTTCGATTCGACGTCGAACAGCACGCCGAAATTGCTTTCGCGGATCAGGCCGACGCGGCGCGCGACCTCGTCGACGCGGCCCCGCTCCGCCGGCACGCCTTCGACGAGCGTCAGCCCCGTGCGCTGCAATGCGCCGAGCCATGCGAGCAACGCGTGATCGTCCTCCATCACGTCGCGCCACGCGAACACGCCGATCGCCGTCGCATCGTCGCCGGTCCATATGTGCCGCCCGTGCGCGGCCACGCGCTCCGCGCGCGACGCGTCGTCATATGCATGCGCACGCAACCAGCCCGGCGACCACGCGCTGCGGTGTCCGTCGTTCCATTCGACATGCAGCGCGCCGTCGGTTTCGACGTGCACGGTAAGCGCGGACAGATCCTCGCGCGCATCGGCGATCTCGAAGACCTGTTCGCGCGTGATCGCATGCACGCACGCGGAACACGCGCAATTGTCGCGCAACCAGTCGAAATGGAACGGCGATCGTCGCGCGTCGCTCCATTCGACGTCCACCTTGCCGTCGCCAATCGTCGCCGCCGCGATCGCCGCGTCGGCCGAAAATGTCCGCCAGTCCTCGATACGGTGTTGCGCTGCCGCCTGCATCGTTGCCTCCCGGAAAACGCCCGCTACGCGTGTGGTGCGAGCAAGAACCTGCCGACCATCCGGTGCATCCGTGCGGCCTGCGGGCTCGTCCCGAGCGCGCGCCAGCAGCCGTGCACCAGCCCCTCTCCCATCCAGTAGTTCGCGACGCCGCCCGCCGCGCGAACCCGTTCGACGTACACGCGCGCATCGTCGCGCAGCGGATCGTGCTCCGCGCCGATCGCGAGCACCGGCGGCAAGCCGTCGAACCGCCCGGCTTCGAGCGGCACCGACGCGCGCAGCAACGGGTTGCCGTTTCGCAGCACGTCGGCCAAGTCACCGCCCCAGTACAGCGCGCGATAGCGATGCACGTCGTCGAGCGTCAGCATCGGCGCGTGCGCTTCTGTTTCGCGCGCGGGCGACTGCGGTTCGAAACCGAGCATCGGATAAACGAGCGCGATGCCGTCCACGCTGCCTTCGCCCGCATCGCGCAGCGCGGTCGCCACCGCCGCCGCGAGCATCCCGCCCGCGCTGTCGCCCGCGAGCGTCAACGGATGCACGCACGGCCCGAACGACCAGCGTGCATCGCGCGCGGCACGCGTGACTGCCACGCAATCCTCGAGCGCGGCCGGCGCGCGGTGTTCGGGCGCGAGGCGATAGTCGACGGCGATCACGTCGAGGCCCGTATCGGCCGCCAGTTGCGCGGTGATCAGCGCATGGCTGCCGAGCGAGCCGACGACGAAACCGCCGCCATGAAAAAACAGCACCGTGCCGCGCGGCGTGCCGTGCGCGGACGTATAGCGCCGCAGCGCGATCGCGCGGCCGTCCGGCGCGCGCCACACGGCGTCCTGCTGCACGATGCCGGCGGGCAGCGCGGCCGGCGTCCATTCGGCCGCGAAGCGGTCGTACAGGCGGCGCTGCTCGTCGGGCGAACGCGCCGCCGCATCGGCCGGATACCACGCGTCGACGGCCGCGACGAACGCCGCGATTTCCGGTTCGAGCATCGTGTACGCTCCGCGGTCGAAGACCGAAGGTAGAAGATCGTGAAATGAAGCGCGCCGCTAGCGGCGCGGCGGCAGCCCGATCACGCGGCCCGCATAAGCCGGCGCCGCGCACTCGCGCTGCAACGCATGCAGTTCGGCCACGCGCGCGGCCACGTCGTCGTCGAACGGTGCCGATTTCGCACCGTCGCGCGTATCGACGTGCAACAGCATCTGCTCGCTCGCCGATACCGCGTCGTCATGCCCGTCGGCGAACAGTTCGAGATACAGGTGCATGCGCTTCGCGTCGTGCGCGAGCACACGCGCATCGACGCGCACCGGCGTACCCTCCTTGATCTCGCGCAGGTAGTTCACGTGCGCTTCGAGCGTGTAGACCGAGCGCCCTCGTTCGCGACGCGCGGCGTCGTCGAGGCCGATGCGATCCAGCAACGCATCGGTCGCGAAGCTGAAGATCAGCAGGTAGAACGCATCGCGCAGGTGGCCGTTGTAGTCGACCCATTCGGGCCGCACCACGTCGCGGTAAATCGTCAGCGGGGTATCGCCCGTCATCGCCTGTCCTTTATTCGTCGAATCGCATCCCGTGCCGCGCCTTCACCGCGGCGATCGATTTCAGCACCTCGGTGATGCACTCGTCGCGATAGCGTTCGAGCTCCTTGATGCTGCGCGTGCCCTGCTGTTCGGTCGTGCCTTCGACGACGCGGTCGATCAGTGCGTCGGTCAGCGTCGGCGCGACCAGCTTCGTCCACGGCAGTTCGAGCGCAGGGCCGAATTGCTGCATGAAGTGTCGCATGCCCGCATCGCCGCCGGCCAGCGTGTAGGTCAGGAACGTACCCATGAACGACCAGCGGATGCCCGCGCCGAAGCGGATCGCATCGTCGATCTCGCCGGTCGTCGCGACGCCTTCGTTGACCAGATGCAGCGCCTCGCGCCACAACGCTTCGAGCAGACGGTCCGCGATGAAGCCCGGCACTTCCTTGCGCACGTGCAGCGGCCGCATGCCGAGGGTGCGATAGACCTCCATCGCGCCTTCGACCGCTTCCGGCGACGTGCGCGCGCCGCCGAGCACCTCGACGAGCGGCAGCAGGTAGACGGGGTTGAACGGGTGGCCGACCACGCAGCGCTCCGGATGCGTCGCCCGCGCGTAGAAATCGGTCGGCAGCAGGCCCGACGTCGACGACGCGATGATCGCGTCGGGCTTCGCCGCGCGGCTGATCTGCTCGTGCAGCTCGAGCTTTAGCGCCTCGCGCTCGGGCGCGCTTTCCTGGATGAAATCGGCATCGGCGACGCATGCTTCGATCGTCGACACGAACCGCAGCCGCGCGGGATCGGCGCCCGGCGCGAGGCCGACGCGTTCGAGCGCGGGCCACGCGTTCGCGACGCTCGCGCGCAACCGCGCTTCGGCGCCCGGCGCCGGGTCCCACACAACCACGTCGAGACCGTGTGCGAGCGCGCGGGCAATCCATCCGCTGCCGATCACGCCGGTGCCGATCGCGGCAAACGTGTTGATGTCGGTCTTCAATGCCATGTCAACGCATCCTTAGAATCAGGGGAAATCGGTGGGGGGTCTCGCGTGCGCGCAGGCCACCCTGTCATGTCAGTCAGTCGGCGAAAAACTCACGCGAATTCGGCGAGCGCGCGACGTTCGAGCGGACGTTCGCCGCGCGCCGGCAGGCCGAGCTTGCGGCGGCCTTCGGCCGGCGTCAGCACGCGGCCGCCGAGCCGTTCGACGATCTCGCGGGCGCGCTCGACGAGCGTGCCGTTGGTCGCATGCACGCCGCGGTCGAGCCAGATGTTGTCCTCGAGACCGACCCGCACGTGGCCGCCGAGCAGCATCGCCTGCGCGACCATTGGCATCTGCATGCGGCCGATCCCGAAGCCGGCCCAGTGCGCGCCCGGCGGCAGGTTGTCGACCATCGCCTTCATCGTGCCCGTGTCGGCCGGCGCGCCCCACGGAATGCCGAGGCACAGCTGGAACAGCGGCGGACCGTCGAGCAGCCCTTCCTTCAGCAACTGCTTCGCGAACCACAGATGGCCCGTATCGAAGATCTCCAGCTCCGGCTTAACGCCGAGTTCCTGGATGCGTTTCGCGCCGGCGCGCAACTGCGCGGGCGTCGACACGTAGATGTAGTCGCCGTCGCCGAAATTCAGCGTGCCGCAGTCGAGCGTGCAGATCTCGGGCAACAGCTCCTCGACGTGCGCGAGGCGCGTGAGGCCGCCGACGAGATCCGTGCCCTTGCCGAAGCGCATCGGGTCCTCGCCCGGGCCGATCTCGAGATCGCCGCCCATGCCGGCCGTGAGGTTGATGATCACGTCGACGTCGGCCGAGCGGATGCGGTCGACCACTTCGCGATACAGGTTCGGGTCGCGGCTGCCGCGCCCCGTCTGCGGATCGCGCACGTGGCAGTGGGCGACCGTCGCGCCGGCCTTCGCGGCTTCGATCGCGGCGGCCGCGATCTCCTTCGGCGTGACCGGAATCGCCGGATGCTTGCCGACCGTATCGCCCGCACCGGTGACCGCGCAGGTGATGATGACTTCGTGATTCATGATGGGTGCCTCGCTTGATTCGGGTTGTGTCGCATTGCTAATGGCATAGGGGCGCGGGCCGTTACAGCCCGAGATACGCCTTCACCGCAGGCAGGCCGTCCTTGCCGTCGAACGTCTTGACGCCCGCGAGCCACGGATCGAGCACCTGCGGGTTCTTCTTCAGGTACGCCTTCGCGGCATCGGCCGGCTTGGTCTTGTTCATCACCGTCTGCATCAGCTGGTTCTCGAGCTGCGTCGAGAAGCGCAGGTTCGTCACGAGCTTGCCCGCGTTCGGGCAGCGCGCGATGAAGTCGGGCGCGGTGAGCGTGTACACGCGCGCTTCGCCGTAGTTCGGGCCAAACGCCGCGTCGCCGCCGGACAGGTAGTTCATGCTGAGCTGGATGTTCATCGGATGCGGCTCCCAGCCGAGGAACACGACCCACTTCTTCTCGCGGGCCGCGCGCTCGACCGTCACCAGCATCCCGGCCTCGCTCGATTCGACGAGCTTGAAGCCGCCCAGCCCGTACTGGTTCGTGTCGATCATTTTCTGGATCGTCGCGTTCGCGCTGCTGCCCGGCTCGATCCCGTAGATCTTGCCGTCAAGCTCCGCACGGTGTTTCGCGATGTCGTCGAAGGTCTTCAGGCCGGCCTGGTACGCGTAGCTCGGCACCGCGAGCGTCGCCTTCGCACCGGACAGGTTCGGCGGCTCGACCACGTTGATCGACTTGCTGTCGAGGAACGGTTGCAGCTGCTTCTGCTGCACGGGCCACCAGTAGCCGAGCGACACGTCGAGCTGCTTGCTCTTCAGGCCGGCGAACGAAATCGGCACCGATGCGATCGTCGTGGTCGGCTTGTAGCCGAGCGCCTCGAACACCGTCGACGCGAGCGCGGTCGTGGACGTGATGTCGGTCCAGCCGATATCCGCGAAGCGCACGGTGCGGCAGGTCGCGGCATCCGTTTCGGCCAGCGCGGCTTGCGTGAACGCGCCGGTCGCCAGCACGGCCGCGGCAAGCGCGGCGATCTTCGTCGACTTCATGGTTCGGTTCCTCCCGGTTGGTCTCGCGGCAGCCGGTGCGCGGAGTGTGCGCCGGCCTGCATCGTGGGAGTAAAAGTAACGAGCCATATTCGCCGCGAGAAGACCGTCGGCGACCTGTTCTTGCCTGTTTGCGACTATGAGTGGAAACCACTATGTTTCGTCTGAGGCTTGACGGACGGGGGTTTCGGGTTTCTCCGGGGAGCGCCGAGATTGCCCGGATGCGGCGCGCACCTTTCGATTCCGCCATGGCCTTGCTGACGGATTTCCGACAGGTCGCCGGAGGCCGTGGGCCGGCCCTATGCTGGCAGTCGCCGAGCGATCGCGCGCGGCCTGCCCGTTGCCGTGCCGACTCGTATCGTCCGGCCGTTGCGCGTCGCTCGAACGGATGCGGACGGACACGGCCGGCCGTCGCGATGTCCGTCTCCGGTCTTTCCGCCAAGGAACACCATGATGCTTGCCGCTTTCTTCGTCGTCGCCCTCGTCGCCCTCGTCGTGCCCATGCGCCGCCGCGTGATGCGCAGCGCCGATGCGAAACTTCGTGCGCAATTCGATGCGGAAGGCCCGCGCGGTGACGCGTCGCGCCGGTTGATGCACGATGCGGGGTACCGCGTCTGAATATCGACGTCGGGCCCGGTGGCGATGCGGCGCGTTCAGCCCGCCGTCACCACCCGCACGAACGCGTCCGCGAGCACCGTCGACTCGATCGGCAACACCAGCGCGCACACCGATCTCGCATCCTCGTCCGGAATCGGCACGAACACGACGCCGTCGATCCCGATGCTCGCCATCCGCGCCGGCACGATCGCCACGCCGTGGCCGGCCGCGACGAGATTCAGCATCGACGTCTTCGGCGACACGATCCGCGCGGCCGACGGCACGAAGCCGCGCTTCAGGCACAGATCGATCACGACGCGCGCGAGGCCGCCCCGCTCCCGATACACGGCCGAGACGAACGGCTCGCGCCGCAACCGCGCGATCGCGACGCGCTTGCGGTGCGCGAGCGGATGATCGGCCGCCACCGCCACGCACAGGCGTTCGGCCGCCAGCTCGACGAAACGCACGCGTGCATCGCGCCGCAGCACCGGCAACCGGACGATCCCGACATCGGCCTGGCCGTTCGCGATGTCCGTCACTTGATCCTCGGACGACGCGCGGTCGAGATCGATGTGCGCGCCCGGACAATCGCGCATGAAGCGGTCGAGATCCGGCATCAGGCTGCTGACGGGCACGGTACTGGAATGCAGCAGCCGCAGCACGCCGGCCTCCCCGCGCGAGAACTGCGCGCCTTCGTCGGCGGCCGCCATCAGCGTGGCCGGGATCGACGCCACGCGTTCGCGGTAGAGCGCGCCGGCCGGCGTGAGCCGCACGCCTCTCGGTTCGCGGTCGAACAGCAGGAACCCGAGTTCGTCCTCGAGCTGGCCGATCTGCCGGCTGAGCGCCGACTGCGCGACATGGAGCGCACCCGCGGCCGGCGTGAAGCCGCCGAGGTCCGCCACGGTCAGGAAATACTGGATTTGCCGGAGTGATGGCATGCCGAAACGAGATGGATGAGCGCCAGATTCGATATTTGTGTTATACCGGCGCGCTGCGCAGAATGAAAGCCTTCCGTGCCCGCACCACCGTGGCGGCCACGCTTTCGGAGCGTTCATCTTCGTGACTACCGTCCTCTCTTATTTGCTGGTCGTGGCGGCCGGCATCAGCGTTGCGTTGCAGCAGGTGCTCAACGCGAACCTGCGCACGCAGATCGGTTCACCGTGGTGGGCCGGGTCGGTCAGCTACGTCGTCGGCCTCGCCGCGATGCTGGCGGTCGCGCTGCTGTCGCCTCACCCGCGCGTGAGCAGCGCGTTGTCCGGTGCGGGGTCGTGGTTCAGCTGGACGGGCGGATTCTTCGGCGCGGTATTCGTCGGCGTCGCGATCCTGATGGTGCCGCGATTGGGCGCGGCGACGACGCTCGCGCTGATCGTCGTCGGGCAGATGACCGGCGCGCTCGCGTTCGACCATTTCGGCGTGCTCGGCATCCCGCAGCATTCGGCAAGCGCGATCCGCATTGCCGGCGCGGCGTGCCTCATCGTCGGGGTCGTGCTGATCCGCGCGTGACGGCGGCGCGTGCGTGGCCGATACGCCGGCCGCGCACGCACGCGCCGCGACGCTCACGCGTAGTTCATCATCACCGACTTGCTCTCCGTGTACTGGTCGATCACCGCGCGGCCGAGTTCGCGGCCGAAGCCCGACTGCTTCATCCCGCCGAACGGCAATGCGTTATCGAGCAGCGAATGGCAGTTGACCCACACGGTGCCCGCGGCAATACGCGGGACCAGCTTGTGGATAGACGCCAGATCGTTCGACCAGATGCTCGCGCCGAGGCCGTACGGCGTATCGTTCGCGAGCTGCACGGCCGTATCGACGTCGTCGAACGGCATCGCGACGAGCACCGGCCCGAAAATTTCCTCGCGCACCACGCGCATCGCCTGCGTCGTATCGACCAGCACCGTCGGTTCGACGAAGAAGCCGGGGCCGTCGACCGCGCGGCCGCCCGCCGCCGCGCGCGCGCCCTCGCCGAACCCCGAGTCGATGTAACCGCACACGCGCTCGCGCTGCTTCGCCGACACGAGCGGGCCGATCTGCGTCGCCGGGTCCATCCCGGGGCCGATCTTCAGACTCGCGGCGAGCTTCGCGACGCGCTCGATCACGCCGTCGAACACCTTCGCGTGAATGTACGCGCGCGAACCGGCCGTGCACACCTGCCCCTGGTTGAAGAAGATCGCGTTCGCGACGCCCTGCGCGGCCCTGTCGAGGTCGACGTCGGGTAGCACGATCACCGGCGACTTGCCGCCGAGTTCCAGCGACATCCGCGTCATGTTGTCGAGCGCCGCATGGCCGATCGTCTTGCCCGTCTGCGTCGACCCGGTAAACGCGATCTTGTCGATGCGCGGATCGCGCGACAACGCCGCGCCGGCCGTGTGACCGTAGCCGGTGACGATATTGACGACGCCGTCCGGGAAGCCGGCCGCCTGGATCAGCTCGCCCAGCCGCAAGGCGCTCAGCGGCGTGTCTTCGGCAGGCTTCAGCACGACGGTACAGCCCGTCGCGAGCGCCGGCGCGATTTTCCACGCGGCCATCAGCAACGGAAAATTCCACGGGATGATCGCACCGACCACGCCGACGGGTTCCTTGCGCGTATAAGCGAAGATCTCGCTGTCCGGCAGGTACGGCATGCCGGCGTCGATCACGCTGCCTTCGATCTTCGTCGCCCAGCCGGCCATGTAGCGGAAGCACTGCGCGGCCATCGCGACGTCGAGCCCCTGCGCGACCGTCACCGGCTTGCCGTTGTCGAGCGATTCGATCTCGGCCAGCTCGCGCGCGTTCGCTTCGATCAGGTCGGCGAGCACGAGCATCAGGCGCTCGCGGTCGGTGGTCTTCGCGGTGCGCCACGGGCCAGCATCGAATGCACGGCGCGCGGCGGCGACCGCCTGCTGCACGTCGCGCTCGTCGGCTTCGGGCACGTGCGCGATCACGGCGCCGTCGGCCGGGTTCACGACATCGAGCTGGCGGCCCGACGCGGCGTCGCTCCATTCGGCGCCGATCAGCATCTTCTTCGGCTTCGCGAGAAATGCACGCGTCGCGCCGAGCAGCGCAAAGGTTTCGTTCGTCTCCATGTTCCTGTTTCCCTGATTCGTTGAGTGAGTCGGTCAGTAGCGCTCCGTGACGCCGTCGATCCCGCGCGCCTGCAACGCGCGGACGAGCCCGGTGCGCACGGTCGCGACGTCGGACAGCGCGGGGCGGCGGTGCGCGGCGACTTCGGCAGCCGTATACGGCTTGAAGTCGCGCGGCAGCGCGTCGCGGTTCATCGTCGTGAGCACCCAGTTCAGCACGTCGGCCAGCTCCCGATCCGACAGCGCCGAGTTAGACGCACCGGGCACGCGCATCACGTACTCGCGCCCGGCCGGCAAATGCGTGAAATAGCCGAGCGAATTCGCGAGCGGCGGCACCTTGCCGGGAATGCCGCCGCCCGTCGCCGTGTGGCAACCCATGCAGTTGAGCACCCAGTGCTGCCGTGCGAGCGCGGCATCGGCCGCGCCGTCGGCCTGTGCGGGTGCGGACACGACGAACGCGCAGGCCGCGGCGCCCGACAGCAGCAGCCAGCACGACAGGCGACGCGGCAGGCCGCCGAACCGCGATGACGGCGACGCGCACCGCGTGCCGTGCACGGACGCGCGCACGCCGTTCACAGGCCGAGCCCCTTGATCACCACCGCGCGCTGCGCGTGCACGGCCGTGCCGTCCATCTGCTTCGCGCGCGCCGCGCGGATATCGGCCGCGGTGAACGGCTTCGCGTCGCCGTGTTGCGCGTTGAGGTCGAACACGACGTAGTTCAGCACGTGCGCGATGTCGTCGTCGCTCGCGCTCGCGAACGACGGCATCTTGAAGTTGTAGCGCTTGTCGTGCACCTCGATCTCGCCGAACATGCCGTGCAGCAGCGTCGCGATCAGCTGCGCCCGGCCGGCTTCCGCCGCCGCGTACTTGCCCGGGTACTCGGTCAGCGGCGGCGCCAGCCCGTCCTGCCCTTTTCCGCCCGCCTGGTGACACACCGCGCACTGTGCGTCGAACAGGCTTTTTCCGGCCGGGTGATGCACGGCTTCCTGTGCGCCGGCCGCGCCGGGTAATGCGAAGGTCCCCACGGCCGTCATGCATGCAACGACGATCCTTCCTGCCTGCTTCACTTTCATTGCTTAGCCGCCCCTAGCAGAACCGAAACCGAACAGTGGTAATTCGAATTACCGTTCGCCATGCACCAGTTGATGTCGTTGTTCAGCGACAGCTTGTACAGCGGCTTCTCGCGCTCGTTGCGGTTGCAGAAGCACTTGCCGCACGAGGTCTTGCCGCAGCAGTCGTTGTACGACACGATGTAGTCCGAACCGTCGTGCGGATTGCGGCAGGTGCCGATCCACGTGATCGGCGACGGCGTCGTGCCCGGCGGGCAACTGCTCGACGTGCCGCCGCAGCAGCTGCAAAGCCAGCCGTCGATCGCGCAGTATTTCCAGTAGTCGCAGCTCGTCGGGTCGTCGCTCGCGCCCGCCGCGGCGGCGCCGGATGCACCCGGCGCCGCCGATGCCCCGGATACCGCATCGGCCGCATACGCGGTGCGATCGACGGGCAGCAGCGGCAGCAGCGCCGACCCCACCAGCACCTTGCCGAGCTTCGCCATCGCGCTGCGCCGCGAACTGTGCTGCGCGACGCCGCGCGCCGACCGCTCGAACCATGAATCAAACACGCCCATGTCGTCGTTCTCCAATGACGTTGAAAAAGGTCCGGCCGGTCATGCGTGCTGCGCGTGCGCGTCGTGCGCATCGTGGCTGTGATCGCCGTGCACGAACTGCTGCAGCGACGCGACGCCGCGCTCCTTCGCCTCGAACAGGCTCTCGAGGTGCTCGCGCGTGTTGACGAGCCCCTTCGCACGCACGGCGCCCGTTTCGTCGAGCAGCACCGCATACGGCAGCTTGCCGATCTGGTACGCAAGGCCGAGCTCCTGCGACAGCACGTACGGGAAGCGCCCGAGGTCGTGCTTTCGCGCGAAGCGCGCATGTTCGTCGGCATCGCCGTCGCTCGCGAGCACGATGTTCACCGGCGTCGCCTCGCTGGCCTGCAGCGACGGCAGCAGCGGCAGCAGCTTCTTGCAGACCGGACACGTCGGCGACAGGAAGAACAGCAGCGTCGCCTTGCCCGCTGCATCGATGCCGCCGACTTTCACGTGCGAGCCGCGAATGTCGGTCAGTTCGAACGTCGGCGCGATCGTGCCGACCGCCGGCCCCTTGTCGATCATCAGCGCGCCGGCCGGCATGATGCGTTCGTACAGGATGCCGATCTGGCGCACCAGCGCGAGGCAGATCGCGCCGAGCGCGAGGACGGCCACCCACAACAGGGCGGTGGAAACGGTAAGAGCGGTTTGCATCATGAATTCCTCAGATGAGAAAGGCGCGGGACGTTGGCGAGCAGCACGTCGACGGTGAGCAGCGCGCAGACGATAAGCAGCACGGAGAAGAACAGCGTCAGGTAGTCGAACCACACGACGGCGCGCGTGCCCGGCTCGACGAACGCGGTCGCGGCCAGCGCGACGAGCAGCAGCACGCGGCCGACATGGAGCCAGCCGATGCCGCGCGGCGCGTCCGCACGGGCGGCGGTGAAGCCGGAACAGCCGCAGTCGATGTCGGTGTGGCCGCGCAGCAGGTTGATCGCGAGGCCGGCCGCGAACGCCAGGAGCAACGCGATCAGGCCGGTCGCGCCGGCCGCGCGCGTGTCGGGAAACAGCAGCGCCACGGCGGCGACGACTTCCGCGAGCGGAATCGCGAACGCGACGGGCGCGGTCAGCGCATCGGACAGCAGCCGGTAGCCGGCGAGCGCGTGGCGAAACGCGGCGGGGCGGCGCATCTTCGCGAAGGCGCCGAGCAGCACGACGGCGGCCGCGCCGGCCTGCGCGCTGGTGGCGAGTACGGGATCGACGGTCATCGCGGCCTCACGGGTTGACGAGCAGCGACGACGTATTGCCGATCTGCTTGTCGACGTGCCGCAGCGTGCCGGTACGCGCGTCCATCACGACGAGATCGGAGGTCGCCGTCAGCCCGTAGAACAGCGGCTTGTCGTCCTCGCTGATCTGGATCGACACGAGCGGCTCGACCTTCAGTTGCGCGAGATCCCAGCGCGCGACGCGCTGCTTCGTCTTCAGGTCGACCACCCACACCTGCGTACCGGGATCCTTGTGCGAACCGTCGGCGCCCTTGTGCATCAGCACGTAGTAACGGTGCTGCTTCGCGTGCACGGCCGTCTGCTGCAGGCCGCCCGGACGCCAGCCTTCGGCGCGCTCGGCGTCCGTCAGCAGTGGCCACGGCGCGCCGAACGCCGGCTTGTCGCCGCTGAAATCGGCGCTGCGCACAGTGCCGCCGTACGTGGTGAACAGATAGCCGCCGTTGTACCGCGACGCGTTCACGAACGCCGGATCCTTGTCGACGTCGATGAACGCGTCCGACATCGTGCGCTTCGTTTCCTTGCCGTTCGCATCGAGCGTGACGGTCAGCGCCTTGCCGCTTTCGCACAGCGCGGTGAAGCGGTCGTTGCCCGACGGATACGCGAGCACGCACGCAGCCATGTCGATCTCCGACAGCACCTGCTTCGAGACGGCGTCGATCACCGTCACCGACGCGGCCGGCGTGATGTTCGCGACGTACAGCCGCTTGCCGTCGGCGCTGAACGCGGTGTTGTACGGCGACGGCACATGCTGCCCGTGCTTCGCCGGAATCACGATCTCGCCCGCGTGATCGAGCGTCGTGTTGTCGATCATCTCGACGACGTCGGTGCGCGTGCCGTGCGAGCCGCGCGAGAAATAGGTCGTCGCGACGAAGCTCGTCTTGCGGTCGGGCGAGATCGCGAAGCCGGGGGCGAAGCCGCCGTCGATCTGGCCGAGCAGCTTCTTCGCATCCGCGTCGTACACGTGGATGCGCCCGTCGGTCATCGACGGCATCGAGATGTCGACGACATAGACCTCGTGCGGATGCCACGGCGGCATCTTCTGCACGACCAGCTCTTCGGGTTTTTCCGTCGCGTTCGCGCTGCCGGCCGATGCCGCCGCCAACGCCAGCGTCGCCGCGAGCGCCGCGGTTCGTCGCCTTGTCCTCATGCCGCCTCCAGTGGGGAATTCACGTTATGTGGGGCGACTGTAGTTCGACAATAAATCCCGTCAGCACCCGGACCGGCAACGCGTACGTGCCGATTCGGGATATTGGAAATGCGCGTGAAAGCCTCGCTGTACCGCCCCTTCCGACCCTCTGAAACATGCACACGGAATAGCGCTGCCCCGTATTGCGCCGACTATTCGGTCGGTTTAATCTTGCGCGGTTCGAACGATCGCCGGAGGGGCCGTGCTCGCGTTTCATCAGAGGTTCGACGACGCAGACCGGCATGCCGAGGCGCTGCGCGGCTGGAATCAGCGTTACGACCAGATCGGGTCCGGCGCGTATCGCAGCGCGGTCAAAAACGCGGTGTTCGACGGCGCGCAACTGTTCCAGGAAGCGGCGAACGTGCGCATCATCCAGCGCGGATGTTTGCCGCACGGCCATACGGTGTTCGGCATGCCGCTCACCGGCTCGGGCACCTTCGCGTTCGGCGATGCGCGCCTCGAGCGCGGCACGATCGTGATGGCGCGCGGCGGCACGCCGTTCGAACTCCATTCACCCGACGACATGTCGCTGATCGGCGTGGTCGTCGAACCCGAATTGATGCAGCAGATCGAGGATGCGGCCGACGTGCGGCTGGACGCACGCGCGCTGCGGCGCGGCGTCGTCGAGGTGCCGGTCGCCGCGCGCGACCGCGCGAGCATGCAGCTCGCGACGCTGCTCGAACGCGTGCTGTCGGCGCCCGATGCGTTCGACGCGGCACCCGCGCAGCACGCGCTGCGCGCCGACGTCGGCAACGTGCTCGTCGATCTCCTCACGTACCGGATGCCCGAGCCGTCGAACCGGCTCACGCATGCCTGTCACGCCGACATCGTGCGCCGCGTGCACGACTACGTGATCGAGCACCCGGAAGCGCCCGTCGACATCCTGAGCCTGTGCACGCAACTACGCGTGAGCCGGCGCACGATGCAGAACAGCTTTCAGTCGGTCGTCCAGACGAGCCCGCTCAACTACACGCGCGCGCTGCGCCTCGCGCAGGTCCGACGCCTGCTGCTCGACACGCGGCAATCCGACCTGCCGATCAGCGAAGCGGCCGCACGCTGGGGCTTCATGCATCTCGGGCATTTCGCGAACGCGTACAAGGCGCAATTCGGCGAATTGCCGTCGACGACGGCGCGCCGGACGGTGCGTGGTGCAAAAACGCGCTGAGCGCCGGCAAAAACCGCGATAATCCCGGCTTGAACGTTCGGCGCACTGCGCGCCAGCCCGCGCGGCGCGCGGCGCCCCCCTGCTTCCACCCGACGCCCCGATGCCCGAGGATTTCCACTTCCTGCTGCTGCCCGGCTTCTCCGCGCTCGGCTTCATGTCCGCGGTCGAGCCGCTGCGCGTCGCGAACCGCTTTCGCACCGAGCTGTATCGCTGGCACGTGATCAGCGCGGACGGCGCGCCCGTCGCCGCGAGCAACGGCATTCCGGTCGCCGCCGAAGCCGCGTGCGCGGACGTCCCGCAGGTCGATACGGTGTTCGTCGTCGCCGGCTTCGATCCGCTCGTGTGCTACACGCGCACGCTCGGCGACTGGCTGCGCCGCCAGCACCGGCACGGCGCCACGCTCGGCGGCATCGATACGGGCAGCTTCGTGCTCGCGGAGGCCGGGCTGTTCGACGCGTCGCAATCGCTCACGCTGCACTGGGAAGCGCTGGCCGCGTTCCGCGAGCGCTATCCCGGCCTGAACGCGACGCAGGAGCTGTTCGAGATCGACGACCGGCGCATCACGTGCGCGGGCGGCACCGCGTCGATCGACATGATGCTCGACCTGATCGGCCGCCGGCATGGCGCCGATCTCGCGGCCGCAATCTCCGAGCAGTTCGTCGTCAGCCGCATCCGGCAGCGCTCGGACAGCCAGCGGCTCGAGATCGCCGCGCGCTACGGCGTGCACAACCGCAAGCTGATCCAGGTGATCGGCACGATGCAGCGGCACATGGAGAACCCGCTCGGCTCCGACGCGCTCGCGCAAGAGGTGTCGATCACGCGGCGCCAGCTCGAACGGCTGTTCAGCGCGACGCTGAACGACACGCCGACGCACTTCTACCTGAACCTGCGCCTCGATCGCGCACGCGAACTGCTGCAGCAGACCGACATGAGCATCACGTCGGTGTGCGTCGCGTGCGGCTTCGAATCGCCGTCGCATTTCTCGCGCACCTATCGCGCACGATTCGGAATGAGCCCGCGCAGCGACCGGCGTGCGACGCGCTGATCGTCTCGGCTTTTGATCACAATCCGGCGCGGTATTGCGCGTTCCGGCGGCGTTTCCGTCCGTTCGCTGAACAATGTCGGCAACTGGTCGACGAACCGAAGCGGTCGTCGAAAATAATCTGGAATGTCGTTGAAAATATTCTGTAACATACCAAAAAAAGTTAGATAGGCAGCCTAACGATACGCCTGCTGCATCTCGCGCGCGTCGCGCCACGCAGGCTGCCCACCGATATCACGATCGATCCGAGGGGTATGACATGACGATGCTCGATTCGCCGTCGCCGCACCTGCCTGCCGTTCGCTTCTCCTCCGCTTCGCCTGCCCGCTTCTTTTCGACCTGACATTTAGCGCTCCTTAGTCAGTCGACATTCCCACACCGCTTCGCCGCACCGGTTCCATCGAACCGGCGCGCGGGCCGTGTCGTGCCTGCTCGCCACGAGCGCGCGGGCGTGTCCAACCGTTGAGATGAGGATCACGTATGCAGACATCACGCAAAGCATTGCCGCTCGCCCTGGGTCTCGTGCTCGGTTTCGGCATCGTCGGCGGCACCCAGGCCGATACGAAAGTGTCGAATCCGCAGGCCGCGAGCCTGCGCGAAAGCCTGACGCGCGGCGTCACGCCGCCGGCCGCGAAGGCCGACACGGCCGCCGGGCAATTCCGCGCGGACGGCGTCGCCGTCACGCTGTACAACCCGGCCTATCGCGTCAAGAAAGCTGCCGCGACGCCCGCCGCCACCGCGCGCGACTTCGTCGCGTCGCAGGCGGCGCAGCTCGGGCTCGACGCGGCCGCGCTCGCGAGCCTCGTCGTCACGTCGGAGCGCAACGACGCCGACTTCACCGTCGTGCGCCTGCAGCAGCAGGCCGCCGGGCTGCCCGTGTACGGCAGCGACATCGCGGTGACCGTCGCGAAGGACGGCCGCATCCTGTACGTCGCGAGCAACACGATCAACGGCGTGGTCGCGACGACGCGCAAGTCGCAGGCCGTCGACCAGCAGCAGGCGCTCGACCGCGCCCGCGCGTATCTCGGCGTGAGCGGCTTCA
Organism: Burkholderia sp. CpTa8-5; assembly: GCF_017815045.1. Classification (NCBI taxonomy): domain Bacteria; kingdom Pseudomonadati; phylum Pseudomonadota; class Betaproteobacteria; order Burkholderiales; family Burkholderiaceae; genus Burkholderia; species Burkholderia sp. CpTa8-5. Next base: position 82,910 of record NZ_JAGIQD010000016.1, on the reverse strand, counting down.
CGCATCTCGACGCGCAGCTCGTCGCGTTCGTCGACAAGGCCGGCACGCACACCGCGTGGAAGGTGCGCGGCCGTCCGCAGGACGGCCCGAAAGGCGACTGGGAACTGCTGATCGACTCGGCAAGCGGCGAAGTGCTGCGCGCGGAGGACAAGGCGTTCTACGCGACCGACGGCACCGGCTTCGTGTTCCGCCCCGATCCGCTGTCGCCGACGAAAAGCAGCTACGGCAGCACCGGCTACAAGGACAGCAACGACGCCGATTCGACGCAGCTCGCGGCCGCGCGCGTGCGCGTGACGCTGAAGGATCTCGCGCAGTCGGGCACGCGCTACACGCTGACGGGCCCGTACGCGTCGTGCATCGATTTCGATGCGCCGCTCGACAAGGCCTGCCCGTCGCAGTCCACGCCCGCGTTCGAGTTCACGCGCGGCAACCTGTATTTCGAGGCCGTGAACGTGTACTACCACATCGACACGTTCCTGCGCTACGTGAACCAGACGCTCGGCATCAAGGCGCTGCCGTACCAGTACACGGGCGGCGTGCAGTACGACCCGCACGGCGAATCGGGCGACGACAACTCGTCGTATTCGTCGAGCAGCGGCCGGCTGACGTTCGGGCAAGGCGGCGTCGACGACGCGGAAGACGCGGACGTCGTGATCCACGAACTCGGCCACGGCATCCACGACTGGGTCACCAACGGCGGCCTGTCGCAACAGGAAGGCTTGTCGGAAGGCACCGGCGACTATCTCGCCGCCGCGTACAGCCGCGACTTCAACCAGTGGAGCCCGTCGGATGCGCAGTATCACTGGGTCTACAACTGGGACGGTCACAACGAGTTCTGGGGCGGCCGCGTGACCAACTGGAACGTCGGGCGCACCTATGCGCAGGCGCGCGGCGCGGAGATCCACACGGCCGGCCAGTACTGGGCGTCGTGCAACCTCGTCGCGCGCGACGCGATCGGCGCGCAGGCGATGGACAAGGCGTTCCTGAAGGGGCTGTCGATGACCAACAGCTCGACCAACCAGAAGGCCGCCGCGCAGGCCGTGCTGACGGCTGCCTCCGCGCTCGGCTACAGCAGCGCGCAGCTCACCGCGATCGGCAACGCGTACAACAAGAGCTGCACGTACGGCGTGACCGTTCCGCAGAAGTCGTAATACCGCCGCAGGCGGGAGCGCATCGCACGACCTGCGGCGCGCTCCCTTCATCGACATCGCCATCCTCACGAGATCGAACATGCCTACTCTGACACCGACCCGCCTGAGCGCCGCGCTGGGCGGCATGCTGCTGAGCGCCGCCGCGCACGCGACACCCGTCTGGATCACGCTCGGCGACACCGCGTTCCGCCAGCTTCAACGCATCGATGCGACCGCAACCGCGCAGTACAGCACGACCGTCGACGCCGGCAAGGCGGCCGACGGCGCCGCGCGCCGCGAAACCGTTCACGTCGTCGAGATCGACGATGCCCGGCTCGGCGAGCTGGCCCACGCCGTCCACCACACGCGCGGCCACGGGCCCGGCTACGTCGTGCACGATTCGTTCGACGACGCGCGGCAGGCGCTGCAGCCGTTGCCGGCGACGCTCGCGAAACAGGCCGCCGCCCCCGCGTACACGGTGTCCAACGTGCCGCAGATCGGCACGTGGGTCCAGCAACTGCAAGCGAGCAACATCGTCGGCACGATCACGTCGCTGTCCGGCTTCACGAACCGCTACTACACGACGTCGCACGGCGTCGCCGCGTCCGACTGGCTCGCGCTGCAGTGGAAGCAGCTGGCGGGCTCACGCGCCGACATCACCGTCGAACAGTTCGCGCACACGGGCTTTCCGCAGAAATCCGTGATCCTGACGATCCGCGGCAGCGATCCGGCCGCGGGCACGGTCGTGCTCGGCGGCCACCTCGATTCGACCGTCGGCCGCACGACGGAGAACTCGCGCTCGCCCGGCGCCGACGACGACGCGTCGGGCATCGCCAGCCTGACCGAGGCGCTGCGCGTGCTGCTCGCGAACAACTACAGGCCGAAACGGACCATCAAGTTCGTCGGGTATGCGGCCGAGGAAGCCGGCCTGCTCGGCTCGAAGGCGATCGCGAAGCAGTTCCGCACGCAGAATGCGAACGTGGTCGGCGTGCTACAGCTCGACATGACGAACTACAAGGGCGATCCGAAGGACATCTACCTGATCACCGACTACACGAACGCCGCGCAGAACACCTATGTGAAGAACCTGGCGGCGACCTACCTGCCGGAGCTCGCGATCGGCACGTCGCAGTGCGGCTATGCGTGCTCGGATCATGCGTCGTGGAATGCGCAGGGGTACCCGGCATCGTTCCCGTTCGAAGCCGACCAGAACGACAGCCCATACATCCACACGGTGAACGACACGCTGGAAAACTCGGATCGACAGGCGAACCATGCGCTGAAGTTCGGCAAGCTCGCGCTCGCCTATGCGGTCGATCTCGGCGGCATTGCCGGCGCGACGATCAAGCGCTGAGCGTGCGTTGCCGAGCGGCTCTCGCGTTCGGCAACGACACGGGCGCCCGTCTGCTTCTGGGGGCGCCCGTTCGAATGCGTTGTCTCGGTCCGGCTAGAATCGTCGTTCGACCACTCGCCACACGCTTGCCCACCATGACCGAACCCATCCGCTCCATCGACGACCTGTCGCCCGCCCGCGTCACGACCGCCTTCGACCTGCCCGGCCATACGACCGTCCGCTCGCTCGGCGTCGCCCAAGGCATCGTCGTGCGCTCGCGCTCGATCGTCGGCTCGTTCGGCGCGTCGCTGCAGACGATCTTCGGCGGCAACATCACGCTCTATACGTCGCTGTGCGAGAAGGCGCGCGAGCAGGCGTTCGACAAGATGCTCGCCGACGCCCGCAAGCTCGGCGCGAACGCGATCGTCGCGATGCGCTACGACTCGACCGAGATCGGCGCGGGCGTGACCGAAGTCATCTGCTACGGCACGGCCGTGCGCGTGACGCAGGATGCATGACGCGTGATGCGCGTCATGCGTCGCGTTCGAGCGACTTCATGCTCGTGAGCTGCGGAAAGAGCCGCATCCATGCGAGCGCGACGGCGATCGTCGCCGCGCCGCCGACGACGATCGCGGCCGGCGCGCCCCACCACGCAGCCGTCACGCCCGATTCGAATTCGCCGAGCTGGTTCGACGTGCCGATGAACAGCGAGTTGACCGCGCTCACGCGGCCGAGCATGTCGTCCGGCGTGCGCAGTTGCACGAGCGACAGTCGCACGACGACGCTGATCACGTCCGATGCGCCGAGCGCGGCCAGCGCCACGAGCGACAACGCGAAGTGCCGCGACAATCCGAACACGATCGTCGCGATGCCGAACGCGATCACGCCGCCGAACATCGCGCGGCCCGGCCGCCCCGTCAACGGGAAACGCGTGAGCCACAGCGTGCCCGCGAGCGCGCCGACCGCCGGCGCCGCGCGCAATGCGCCGAGCCCCCACGGGCCGACCTGCAGGATGTCGCGCGCGTAGATCGGCAGCAGCGCGGTCGCGCCGCCGAACAGCACCGCGAACAGGTCGAGCGACAGCGCGCCGAGGATCGCCGGCTCGCGCCGGATGAACGCGATGCCCGAAAACACCGAGCGCAGCGTGACCGGCTCGCGGGCCGGCGGTGCGGTGCGCAGCGGAATCGTGCCGCTCAGCATCGCCGCGATCGCGAAGGCCGCGACGCTCGTGCCGAACGCGACGGGCGCGCCGACACCGTAGAGCAACCCGCCGAACGCGGGCCCGAGAATCTGCGCGGCCTGGTTCGCGGACGTCGACAGCGCGGTCGCGCGCGGCAGGTCGGTGCGCGGCACGACGGCCGGCAACAAAGACGACACCGACGGCGACTCGAACGCGCGCGCCGTGCCGACGATCGCCGCGAGCGCATACACGGCCGGCGCGGCCAGCCACCCTTGCACCGCGCCGATCAGGAACACGCCGGCGGCCAGCGCCTCGACGCTCTGGCAGATCGTCGCGATGCGCCGGCGGTCGTAGCGGTCGGCCACCTGCCCGACGACGAGCGTCAGCGCGAACATCGGCACGAACTGCGCGAGGCCGACGAGACCGAGCGCGAACGCGCTGTGCGTGAGCGCGTACACATACCAGCCGATCGCAACCGACAGGATCTGGAAAGCCAGGGAAGACATCACGCGCGTGCCCCAGAAACGCTGGAACGGTGCGTGGCGGAACAGATTGGCGGGTAACGGGGATAAAGGACGGGAATCGGGCACGGGGGTGGTCATCGGGATCTCGGTGGAGGCGGTGCGGACGCAACCACTCTTGGAGCGACAACGTCCGCATGTGCGTGCTTGCGCAACGGCTTGCCCATCGCAACGCGATGTCGGTCCCCCGGATCGCGGAGACAGTCGGCTGAACGCGCGGACGCGGCCAAACGGGAATGATATGTCAACGACGAAAAACCCGCCGGGCGTGTGTCCCGGCCCGTATCAAGCCGGCGCGCCGCACAGGAAAATAGCGATTCGTGGATATCCCCCCAAACGACGTCGCTCCCGGCCGCGAGTTGCACGATTGAAACATCTTTAGATAAATCACGGCAATGGGGCGTGCAGGAATCGAATGCCTGCCGTCGACGCAAAGCTGCGTCGCACATGTGCTTCCTTGCTGCGCGCGGGACTTGGCGAATCGGCGCGTCCGTCTGGCGTTTCAGAACTGAAACAACGCTGAGGTCTGAACGTTGCCTCACATCACCTATCGGTCGCTCGGCCTCTTGGTCATTGCGCCACAGCCTGCTGGTCCACTCCTTGCTCAGGTGTTTCGCACACATCCAAGCCGCACGGCCGTAGAGCCCAGTGTCGGTAACGAACAACCATTATGCAGGTCGGGGAAATCATGTCTAAGTACGCTACGGCTGCCATGCGGCTGCCTTTCTCGTATCACCCCTCCCTACACGTTGATTGAGCCGCGCTCACGAGCGCGATGAGAACTCGATACACGACGTGTTCCGGGGGGACGTATGAAATGCAGAAAAGACTTGCATTCGCCACCTTCGAGGCTGGCACGCATCACCGGCGTATTGCCGCTTCCTTCCGGTGCGACAGCGGAGGCCGAGCCCGGCTGGCCAACCAGCACCGCGGCGCTGTCGCAGCGAGCGTTGCAACTTTTGAATGACGGGCACTTTCAACAAAGTGCCGCGTGCGCGAGGCAGGCCATCTCTGTCGATCAGGGCTGCGGCTTCCTGCGTCTGCTCCTGGGTGTGGCATTGAACCAGGGTGGCCGACGACGCGAGGCGCTCGAGGCGTTCGCACGGGCCGCCGCGCTCGCGCCTCATGATCCGCAGATTCGCTACAACCTGGCCGTTGCCTTGCACGAATCCGGGCAGCAAGAACTCGCGATATATGAGTATCGCGCCTGCTTGGAAAGCAATCCGGATTGCGCCAATGCGTTATGGAATTACGGCGAGCTTCTCCGGCTCCGGGAGCATTTCGACAAGGCGCTCGAATGCTTTGAGCGGCTGGCTCACCTCGAGGGCGGATTGCGCGAAAAGGCGGCACACCGAATGGCCGTGTGCTGCGCTTATCTGGGACTGGATGAGCGTGCCCAGGCCCTGTTCGAGACGCAAATCGCCGAAGACAACGATCCGGTCACGCATTGGGAATACGCGCATTTTCTGCTTGGCAGGGGGCGGTTCAGGGACGCCTGGCCACATTATGCGCAGCGTTTCGATGCGGGAAGGGAAATCAGCCTCAAGGGCATGAGCTTGCCGTATTCCGCATGGAGCGGCCAGTTCGAATCGGGCTCGACGTTGATCGTTTCCGGCGAACAGGGTGCCGGTGACGAGATCCTGTTTGCCGCGTTTCTGCCGCTGCTGCTGAAGCGGGCACGGTCGGCCGACATGCGCGTGGTGGTAGTGTGCCGGCCCGCGCTCGTGCGGCTGTTCCGCGAGAGTTTTCCGTCGGCAACGGTATTGGGGGGAATGGTCACGCAAGAGCCAGATCTTCGCGCTTTCGCTCAAGACTCCTCAAGAATCTGGCGAATCTCGATCGGCGATTTGCCTTTGTGGTTGGACAAACCTGAGCCGATCGCTTATCTGAATCCCGCTCCGGAGGATCAGCGCACTGCGCGGCAGTTGATCGCGCAGTCGCGCTCGGGCGATGGCTGCCGGCATATCGGCATCGTGTGGTCGGCCAATCCCGTCTCGACCGCGTCGAACCGGCTTGCGCGCAGTGTGCCGTCGGAGCTGCTGAACGCATATCTGAAAGACATTGGCAGTGTGCACTTCTATTCGCTGATGCCCACTGAACATCGCGCGGTTCTCGCCGGCGTGCCTGATTTGCCTGTTACCGATCTTTCTCATTTTTTGACCGACTTCAGCCGGACTGCAGCGGCAATGCAGTGCCTGGATGAAATCGTATCGGTGTGTACGTCGAGCGCCAACCTTGCGGGTGCGCTTGGGCTGAAGACACATGTGCTTTTGCAAAAGCATGCCGATTGGCGGTGGTTTGGGGACACCGCCTGGTATCCCGATGTCGTGACATACAGGCAAGTAGCGCGCGCGGACTGGGGAACCTGTTTGCAAGCGCTCTCCGCGAACTGGCGCTGATGAGAATTGGGGGAAAACATGAACAAGATCTACAAGTGCATTTTCAGCAAGCAACTGAATCAAATGGTTGTCGTTGCGGAGAGCGCGACGGGACAGGGGAAGTCAGGGGGCCGGTCCCGTGCGATACGGCGAGTGCGGGCCGTTGCTGCTGCCGCGTTGGCGGCTGGCACGTGCATGTCTCTTCCGCAACTGGGATGGGCGGACGGTGTCTGCTATAACCATGGTCCCAGCAACGACACTTGTGGGAGCACCTCCGCGACGTATACGGGAAGCGGGACCAATAACACGTTCTACGGGTATGTGAGCGGGACCGGCGTGACCGGCAACTCCGACACGGGTAACGGTGCCTTTTCGAGCTACAACGTCACGGGCGACTCGAATACGGGTAACGGCGCTAATTCGAGCTACAGCGTTACGGGCAGCAACAACACGGGAAGCGGAGCCAACTCCAGCTATGCCGTGACGGGCAGCAACAATACGGCAGTCGGTGCGAGCGCCGGTCAGTACGTGAACGGTAACGGGAACGTGGCGTTGGGTGCATCTGCTGGATCGGGAACCAGTGGCAGCCCGCTCAATATCACCAACACCACGGCGATCGGCTACAGCGCGACGGCTACGGGGACAAACTCCGTTGCGCTGGGTTCCAGCAGCACCGACGGGGGCGCGGCCAACGTGGTGAGCGTGGGCAGCAACTCGCTGCAGCGCAAGATCATCAATGTGTCGAGCGGGAACGTGGCGTCCGGTTCGACGGATGCGGTTAACGGCGGGCAGCTCTTTTCGCTCTCTACCAGCTTGAGTACGACGAACAGTAACGTCACGAGCCTGTCGACTTCGACTTCGACGGGGATCAGCACGGCGCAAAGCGGTGTGAACTCGCTGTCGACGGGCCTGAGTACGACGAACGGGAAGGTGACGAGCCTGTCGACTTCGACCTCGACGGGGATCAGCACGGCTCAGAGCGGTGTGAGCTCGTTGTCGACGGGGATAAGCACCACCAACAGCAACGTGACGAGTCTGTCGACCTCGGCCTCGACCGGGATCAGCACGGCTCAGAGCGGCGTGAACTCGCTGTCGACGGGTCTGAGCACCGCCAACAGCAACGTGACGAGTCTGTCGACCTCGGTCGCGGCCGGCATCAGCACGGCACAAAGCGGCGTGAGTTCGCTATCGACAGGTCTGAACACGACCGATAGCAACGTGGCGAGTCTGTCGACTTCGGCTGCGGCCGGCATCAGCACGGCGCAAAGCGGCGTGACCTCCCTGTCGACGGGCCTGAACGCCACGAACAACGCCGTCGGTGCGCTATCGACGCAGGAATCGACCGACGTCGGATCGTTGTCGACCAGCCTGAATACGACCAACGGTAATGTCAGTTCGTTGTCGACAGGCCTGAACACCACGAACAGCAACGTGGCGAGCCTGTCGACCTCCACTGCGGTGGGCATCAGCACGGCACAAAGTGGTGTGAGTTCATTATCGACAGGGCTGAACGCAACGAACAGCGCCGTCGGTGCGCTGTCGACGCAGGAATCGACCGACGTGGGTTCACTGTCGACCGGCTTGAATACGGTCAACGGCAACGTCAGCTCGTTGTCGACGGGCCTGAACGCCACGAACAACGCCGTCGGTGCGCTATCGACCCAAGAGTCGACCGACGTCGGATCGCTGTCGACCAGCTTGAATACGACCAACGGCAACGTCAGCTCGCTGTCGACAGGTCTGAGCACCACAAACAGCAACGTGGCGAGTCTGTCGACTTCGGCTGCGGCCGGCATCAGCACGGCACAAAGCGGCGTGAGCTCGCTATCGACAGGTCTGAACACGACCAATAGCGCCCTCGGTGCACTGTCGACCCAGGAGTCGACTGATGTGGGCTCGTTGTCGACCAGCGTGAACACGACCAACGGCAACGTCAGCTCGTTGTCGACGGGCCTGAACGCCACAAACAACGCCGTCGGTGCACTGTCGACACAGGAATCGACCGACGTCGGATCGCTGTCGACCAGCCTGAATACGACCAACGGCAACGTGACGAGCCTGTCGACCTCGGCTGCGACCGGCATCAGCACGGCACAAAGCGGCGTGGCCTCCCTGTCGACGAGCCTGACCACGACCAACAACGCCGTCGGTGCACTGTCGACCCAGGAATCGACTGATGTGGGCTCGTTGTCGACCAGCTTGAATACGACCAACGGCAACGTCAGCTCGTTGTCGACAGGCCTGAACGCCACGAACAACGCCGTCGGTGCGCTGTCGACCCAGGAATCGACTGATGTGGGCTCGTTGTCGACCAGCCTGAATACGACCAACGGCAATGTCAGCTCGTTGTCGACGGGGCTGAGCACCACGAACAACGCCGTCGGTGCGCTATCGACCCAGGAATCGACTGATGTGGGCTCGTTGTCGACCAGCCTGAATACGACCAACGGCAATGTCAGCTCGTTGTCGACGGGGCTGAGCACCACGAACAACGCCGTCGGTGCGCTATCGACGCAGGAATCGACCGACGTCGGATCGTTGTCGACCAGCCTGAATACGACCAACGGCAATGTCAGCTCGTTGTCGACAGGGCTGAGCACCACGAACAACGCCGTTGGTGCGCTATCGACCCAGGAATCGACCGACGTCGGATCGCTGTCGACCAGCCTGAATACGACCAACGGCAACGTCAGCTCGTTGTCGACGGGCCTGAACGCCACGAACAACGCCGTTGGTGCGCTGTCGACGCAGGAATCGACCGACGTCGGATCGCTGTCGACCAGCCTGAACACGACCAACAGCAACGTGACGAGCCTGTCGACGTCAGCCGCGGCCGGCATCAGCACGGCGCAAAGCGGCGTGAGCTCGCTGTCGACGGGCTTGGCCACGACCAACAGCAACGTGACGAGCCTGTCGACGTCGGCCGCAGCCGGCATCAGCACGGCACAAAGCGGCGTGAGCTCCCTGTCGACGGGTCTGACCACCACGAACAGCAACCTTGGGGCGCTGTCGATGCGGGAATCGACCGACGTGGGATCGTTGTCGACCAGCTTGAATACGATCAACAGCAACGTCAGCTCACTGTCGACAAACCTGAACACGACGAACAGCAACGTTAGCTTGCTGTCCACAGGGCTGAATACGACGAACAGCACGGTCGGCTCGCTTTCCACGAGCTTGAACACGACGACCGGCAGGGTCAATTCACTATCGACGAGTCTGAACACGACCAACAACAACGTATCAAGCCTGTCGACATCGGTATCGACAGGAATCAGCGCGGCGGCGAGCGGCGTGACTTCACTCTCCACGAGCCTGAACACGACGAACAGCAATCTGGCGTCGTTGTCGACTTCGTATGCCGGCTCGATTGCCACCTGGCTGAACAGCCTGAGCACGGTCAACAGCAACCTTTCGACGTTGAGCACTTCCACATCGACCAGCGTGGTTCAGCTCTTCACCGGCGTTGCGTCTCTCTCGACCGGCTTGAGTACGACAAACGGCAAGGTGGCGACGTTGAATACCGCGGTGACATCGCTGTCGACGGGATTGGCCTCCCTGTCCACGCAGTTGAACTCCCCGGGGTTCGGCAAAGGCGGGTCGCAAAACACGAGTACGTCTCCTGCTACCGCGCTCTCGACATCGACCTCGACAAGTACCAGTACCGCGCAAAGCACCACATCGACAGGGACGACTTCGCTGTCTACCAGTTCGACTTCGCTCTCGACCGGCACAAGGGCAGTCTCTGCCGCGCAAGCAGTTCAGGGCATGTCGCCAGAGCCGGTCGCGACAGGCGCGGCAGCACAGGTCGCCGACAGTTCCGCCACGGCAGCGGGCGCCAACGCGCTCGCCTCGGGAAACAATTCGGTCGCGCTCGGCGCGGGAGCGATAGCAACAGCGGCGAATTCGGTCGCGCTCGGCGCGGGCTCAATCGCGACCGAATCGAACACGGTGTCCGTGGGCTCGCCAGGCAACGAGCGCAGGATCACGAATCTGGCGCCTGGTATGAACCCGACGGACGCGGTCAACATGTCGCAATTGGGAGCCGTGCAGTCGAACGTGAATCAAGTGGCAAGGATGGCCTATTCCGGAATTGCCAGTGCCGCCGCGCTGACGATGATTCCTGAAGTTGATCCCGGGAAGACGCTCTCGTTCGGCATAGGTACGGCCGGCTACCAGGGATATCAGGCAGTGGCCCTTGGTTTTACCGCTCGAATCACGAACAACCTGAAGGTCAAGGGAGGGGTGGCGATCAACGGTGCGGGCGGCAATACGTACGGTGCTGGCGCAGCCTACCAGTGGTAAGCGACGCACGCGCTCTCGGGTGAACAATCATGCGAATCGGAATGTCGGTTTTCACGCATGCGGGCGCGGGTGCCGACGATTCCGGTGACGATCCCGAGGCAGTGACCGGGTAGCCGGCATTGACCGGACGGATCTCGTGCCCGCTACCCCCCGTCGAACAAAAAAAAGCGCGAACCGTGGTTCGCGCCAAAGAGAGACCTCGCTGAAGACGTCACATCATCCTGCCACGCCGCTTAGAACGAATGCCGCATCCCGATCCGCACGTCGGCCTGCGTCTGCGTCGTCGACGGCGTGAAGCTGTAGCCGATCACCGCATCGACGCCCTGCGACGCACGCAGGTAATCGCCGGAGATGTAGATGTCGGTGCGCTTCGACAGCAGGTAGTGCAGGCCGGCCGTGCCCTGGTTCCAGTGATGGCCTTCGAAGCGCGTGTGCTGGTAGCCCGCGATGAAGCTGAGTGCCGGCGTGAACTGGTACAGGCCGCCGCCTTCGTACACCTGCATGTGCGACGACTGGCCGAAGCCCTTGATCGTCGTGTACGAGTAGTTCGCGTCGAGCGTCAGCTTGCCGATCGTGTAGCTGGTGCCGATGCCGAACGTGCCCTGGCTGTCGACGTCCATCGCGGTGTTCGAGAACAGGTCGGTGCGGGCGCCGGTCGCCGGATCGACGGTGACGGTCTGCTGGCCGAGGAACGTATGCGTGCCGATCATCGCGTACGGGTCGAACGCGTAGATGCCGTTCGGGTTGTTCAGGCGCGTGTACGCGGCGCCGATCGAGAAGTCGCCCTTCGTGAAGCTCGCGCCCGCGCTCCAGGCGCTGTTGCGATGGAAGTTGCCCGCGACGTTGCCGAACGAATACATCGCGCCGAACTTGAAGCCGCTCAGGTCGTTCGACAGGAACTTCACCGAATTCGGCAGACGGTCGCCGTTGAAGCGGTCGAAGTCGCCCTGGTGGATCGCATAGCCGCTGCCCCACGCCGAGATGTTGTAGATCGACACGAGTTCGTTCGTGATGTCGAGCTGGTTGCCGAACGACAGCGTGCCCCAGTCGTTCTGCAGGCCGACATACGCCTGCCGGCCGAATTCCGCGCCGCCGAAGCCGAGTTGCCCGTTGCCGAGGTGGAAGCCGCTCTCGAGGGTGAACACGGCCTTCAGGCCGCCGCCCAGGTCTTCGGTGCCCTTGAGGCCGAAACGGTTTCCGTAGGCGATGCCGTCGTCGAACTTGACCACGTGCGAGCCGCCCGTGTTGTTCACGTACGTGATGCCCGCGTCGAGAATCCCGTACAGCGTCACGCTGCTCTGCGCATGCCCGATGGCGGGAATACAGGCCGCGCATGCAAGCGCGGCGGCTACGGCGACTTTCTTTTGCTTCATTGTCGACCACCCTCCCTGAACCGTTCGATGGAAAGAACCGTGGCCTGGCGCGTGCCGCAATACGCCGGCTGATTCGAATTCGGTACGTCTGCTGGCTCCGCTATTTCGTTTTCCGCAATAACGCAGCCATTGGCGAAAAATACAAACCCATATTTCCGGTCACCCGTCTGAAGGCGACACTAAATGGTCACGATGCGACGGGTCGGGAAAACACGTAGACGGGCGGCACGGCAAAAACCGGCCGCCAGGAGGAAGGCAATCAGCGGCCGTCGAGGGCCGCGCGCACGGCCGGCAGGCCCGGTGCGCCGGTCGCCGTCGTCACGCCGTCGAGCCAGCCGGCGAGCAGCGCGGGCTCGGCCTTCAGCGCATGCTGCGCCGCGAGCGCGGGCGACGTCTTGTGGTCGAGCATGTCGGCGATCATCCGGTTCTCGACGTCGACGGAGAACGTCATCTGCCGGAACAGCCGCGCGAGGTTCGTGCACTGGCCGGCGAACCCGGCACGCGTGACCGTGTTGACCGTCGCACCGCCGTAGTTCGGTCCAAAGTACGCATCGCCGCCCGACAGATACGTCAGATGAAACTTCGTGTTCATCAGATGCGGTTCCCACGCGAGAAACACGATCCAGCGCTTGTCGCGCACCGCGCGCTCGACCTGCGTGAGCATGCCCGTCTCGCTCGATTCGACGAGCGACCAGTTCGCGGACCCCAGCGCGTGGTCGGACAGCATCCGCTTGATGTTCTGGTTCGCGGGCGCGCCGGGCTCGATCCCGTAGATCTTGCCGCCGAAGCGGTCCGCGTAGCGCGCGAGATCGGCGAACGTGTGCACGCCGGCCGCGGCCACATAGTCGGGCACCGCGAGCGTGAACTTCGCGCCGCTCAGGTTCGCGTGCAGCACGTCGATCGATTTCTCGTCGACGAACGGCTTCACGAGCGGCGCCTGCGCGGGCATCCAGTTGCCGAGGAACACGTCGACCTGCCCTTTCTTCAACCCCTGGTACGTGATCGGCACCGACAGGTTCGCGACGTCCTGCCGGTAGCCGAGCGCCTTCAGCACGACGCCCGCCATCGCGTTCGTCGCGTCGATGTCGGTCCAGCCGGGCGCCGCCATCTTCACGTCGCCGCAGGTCTGCGGATCGGCGGCGGACGCAGGCTGCGTCGCCGCCACGCACGCGGCGGCGGCGAACACCGCGCCGATCCTTCGGAATGCTGCATTGCGTTGCCGTTTCATGGTTCGCTTCCTCCGTCGTTCTTCAATGATCGCTGCGGGACGTTCAACGCCCGACGCGCGGAAAACGCGCCATCGCTTCGAGCGTATCGAGTTCGATGTGATTGCGCATGTAGCGCTGGCTCGCGTCGGTGAACGGCTGCCAGTCCCACGCGTGGATGCGGCCCTGCGTCGTCGCCGCGTAATGGAAGCGCCGGCGTCGCTGGCTCGCGCGCACCTGCCGGTCGAGTTCGGGCAGGTTCCAGCGCTGCGCGGCCTCCGCGCGGAATGCGGCGAGCACGTCGGCGGCTTCCGGCTGCCCGGCCAGGTTCGTCAGCTCGCGCGGGTCGTCCGACAGGTGGTAGAGCTGGTCGGGATCGGCCGGGCAATGCACGTATTTCCAGTCGCCGCGCCGAATCATCACCACCGGCGCGAGCGCGCCTTCCGCGAGGTATTCGCCGAGCGCGACGTCGTGCGCGGGCGTGCCCTGCAGGTGCGGCACGAGGCTCGCGCCATCGACCGGGTCCGGCCAGCCGCCGGCTGGCGCCGCGCCGGCCAGATCGACGAGCGTCGGCAGCAGGTCGACGTGCGACACGGGCCCGCGCACGCGCGCGGCATCGAAGCGGCCCGGCGCATGCACGATCAGCGGCACGCGGCAGCCGCCCTCGAAAAACGTCATCTTGTACCAGAGCCCGCGCTCGCCGAGCATGTCGCCGTGGTCGGACGTGACGATCACGATCGTATCGTCGGCGAACCCGCATTGCTCGAGCGCGGCCAGCACGCTGCCGAACTGCGTGTCCACGTACGACGTCGCGCCGTAATACGCGCGACGCGCGGCGCGGATCTGCGCGTCGGTCGGCGGCGTGCGGTCGTTTTCGCAGACGAAGCGTAGCCGCTGCGAATGCGGATCGCTTTCGGCCGCATCGAGCCGCACGGCCGGCATGTCGATTTCTTCGTCGCCGTACAGATCCCAGTATTCGCGCGTGATCGCATACGGGTCGTGCGGATGGGTCAACGACACGACCATGCAGAACGGCCGCGCATCGTGCCCGGCCGCGCGTTCGCGCGCGACGTCGTACAGCTTCTGCTTCGCGGCGAACGTCACTTCGTCGTCGAAGTCGAGCTGATTCGTGCGCACGCAGGGGCCCGCATCAAGCACCGAGCTCATGTTGTGATACCAGCTCGGCCGCTCCGTCGGGCTGTCCCAGTTCGGCACCCAGCCGAAATCGGCCGGATAGATGTCGGTCGTGAGTCGCTCCTCGAAGCCGTGCAACTGATCGGGCCCGCAGAAATGCATCTTGCCGGACAGCATCGTCCGGTAGCCGCCCGCGCGCAGGTAATGCGCGAACGTCAGCGTTTGCGCCGGCAATTCGGCGGCGTTATCGTAGGCGCCGATGCCCGACGGCAGCTTGCCGGTCAGCAGCGAGAAGCGCGACGGCGCGCATAGCGGGCTCGCGCAGTACGCGGCGTCGAACACCACGCCTTCGGCGGCGAGCCGGTCGAGCGTCGGCGTGCGGGCGACGCGGTTGCCGTACGCGGGCAGCGCGAACGGCGTGAGCTGGTCGGCCATCAGGATCAGGATGTTGGGTGTCGGGTTCGTCATCGGCGATCGTGGGGAAAGCGGTGTTCGAATGGAACGGCGCGCCGCTTTGGCAGCGAGACGTCCGGCATGACGGAGGCGATCCGCAGAAACCGCCGCGCGCGGGGGCCGCGCTGGCTAGAATCGCGGAATGCGTGGCGCGCTGGCGCATGAAGCGCATCTGCCGCACCGTCCGCTGCACTATCGCCCGCCCGAATTCGCGCGGGTAGGCGTCCGGCCCTTATGGGGCCATTAGAGGGACTTATGTCGAAATCCGAACCGTTACCGTCGATGCAGGCGCTGCGCGCGTTCGAATCGGCCGCCCGGCTCGCGAGCTTCACGGCCGCCGCGCGCGAGCTCGGCTCGACGCAGCCGGCCGTGAGCCAGCAGGTGTTCCAGCTCGAAGCCGAACTCGGCGTGCCGCTGTTCGAACGCAGCCCGCGCGGCGTCACGCTGACGGCCGACGGCCAGTGCCTGTACGAAGCCGTGCGGCTGAGCCTCGACACGCTGCGCGGCGCGACCGCGACGCTGCGTGCGCGCCGCGAGCACGGCGCGCTCACGATCGTCACCGATTTCGGTTTCGCGACCTACTGGCTGATGCCGCGCCTGGCCGGGCTGAAGCACGTGATGCCGGACGTCGACGTGCGCGTCGTCACGTCACAGGATTACGACGCACAGCGCGACCATGGCGACATCGCGATCCTGTTCGGCGACGGCCACTGGCCGTCGTGCACGGCCGCGCGGCTGTTTCCGGAATCCGTCACGCCGGTCTGCTCGCCCGCGTTCCGCGACGCGCACCCGGACGTCGTGCGGGCCGACCATCTGCTCGCACTGCCGCTGCTGCACGTGCAGCCGACGCGCCCCGAGCGCTGGCTGTCGTGGTCGGGCTGGTTCGACGCGCACGGGCTCGAACCGCCGGCCGCCGCGCGCGGCGTGACCTTCAACAGCTATGCGCTCGTGATCCATGCGGCACTGCTCGGCGAAGGCGTCGCGCTCGGCTGGGCGCCGCTCGTCGACGAACTCGTCGCGTCCGGCCAGCTCGTGAAGCTGGTCGACGCGCCCGTCGTCACGTCGCGCGGCTACTTCCTGGTGCGCCCGCCGCAGCGGCCCGAGCCGGACGCGACCCACGTGTTCCGGCGCTGGCTGCTCGACGCGTGCGCGGCGGCCTGACGCGGCGCGCCCGCCCCGTTTCCGTTCCCCCTTCCCCGCTCCCGGGCCCGCGCCCGCTGGCGCGCCGATACCAGCCACACGGCGCGTTGGTTCTATCCGCCCCGGAATCGTCCTGATTTACTTGAGCCTCCCGCTACCCGCGCGGCGCGGCGCTGTCGTGCGCCGTCGCGCGGCCGTGCGCCCCACGCCATCCGAGGAGTCTCATGACCGCCGAGCACCGCCCCGATCAATTCGTCCTGACACTGTCGTGCCCGAGCGCGGCCGGTCAGGTCGCCGCCGTCGTCGGCTTTCTCGATCGCCATCGCTGCTACGTCGATGCGCTGAACGTGTTCGACGACGATCTCAGCAACCGCTTCTTCGTGCGCTGCGTCTTTCATCCGACGGATGAGACGTTGCAGATCGACGCGCTGCGTCAGGAATTCGGGCCGATCGCGGCCGGACTCGGCGGCCGCGACGGCGACATCCAATGGGCGATCCACGACGTCAATGCGCGGCCGAAGGTGCTGATCATGGTGTCGAAGCTCGAGCACTGCCTCGCGGATCTGCTGTTCCGCTGGCGGATGGGCGAGCTGAAGATGGACATCGTCGGCATCGTGTCGAACCACCCCGACTTCGAGCCGCTCGCCGTGCAGCACGGGCTGCCGTTCCGGCACTTCCCGATCACGGCCGACACCAAGGCGCAGCAGGAAGCGCAATGGCTCGACTTCTTCGAATCGAGCGGCGCCGAGCTCGTGATCCTCGCACGCTACATGCAGGTGCTGTCGCAGGAGACGAGCGCGAAGCTCGCGAACCGCGCGATCAACATCCATCACTCGTTCCTGCCCGGCTTCAAGGGCGCGAAGCCGTATCACCAGGCCCATGCGCGCGGCGTGAAGCTGATCGGCGCGACCGCGCACTTCGTCACCGACGATCTCGACGAAGGCCCGATCATCGAGCAGGTCGTCGAGCGCGTCGATCATGCGCTGCGACCGGAGCAACTGCTCGCGGTGGGGCGCGACGTCGAAAGCCTCACGCTCGCGCGCGCGGTGAAGGCGTTCATCGAGCGGCGGGTGTTTTTGAATGGCGACCGGACGGTGGTATTTCCGTAAGCGGATCGCAGCTGCGCTCGAACGCGGCGTCAACGAACAAGGCCCGACCGGCGTGTAACCGGTCGGGCCTTTTTTGTCGTCGTGCTGCGCCGGCGCTTCGCGCGATGGCCCCGTGTGCGGTTTCCGAAGCCAACGCGTGCCCCGACAGCACGCATTACCGCGTCACTTCACCCACGCGAAGTAATACGACAACCCGATCGTCAACCCCGCGCCGATCAGCGCCGCATACGGCATCAGGCTCAGCCACGGCGCGCGCTTCGGCACTTCCAGCTCCATGTCGCGCTGCATCTGCGCGGGGAAGCGGCCGCGATCCTGCCAGTAGTGGCGATAGAGGAACACCGGCACGATCAGCAGCATCGCGATCAGCCCGTTGCGCAGCGTGCCTTCGCCTTGCAGGTTCGCACCCGCGCCGACGTAGACGAGGTTCGCGTACCCGCAAATCGCGCCGCCGACGAGCAGCCAGGTCGGACAACGGAACGGCCGATCCCAGTTGCCGCGATCCATCCGGTGGATCCAGCCGGACTGAAGATTCAGGAATACGAACAGCATGTAGCAGACGTTCGAAATCGACAGCACCGTCATGTAGTCCGACATCATCAGCAACACGAGGTTGAAGCCGAGGTCGGTCCACATCGCGCGCGTGGGCGAGCCGTGCTCGTTCACGTGCGACAGGTACTTCGGCAGCCAGCCGTCGACCGATGCCTGGTACAGCGTGCGCGACGAGCCCATCATCGACGTCATCACGATCAGCAGGATCGACAGCATCAGCATCACGACGACCGCATTCGCGACCCACGCGCCGCCGCCGACGATCTTCGCCATCGCGGCCGCGACGCCGGTGCCGTCGCCGATCGCCGGATCGAGCATCGCCTGCGTGCCGAGCGCGCCCTGGAACGCGAGCGGGACGAGCGTCATCACGACCAGACACAGCGCACCCGACCAGAAGATCGCCTTGGCCGTATCGCGCCGCGGATCGCGGAATTCACGCGTGTAGCAGACGGCCGTCTCGAAACCGTACGACGCCCAGCCGGCCATGAACATTGCGCCGAGCGCCATCGTCACGCCCTGCCCGTTCCACGAGCCGAACGTCGCGGCCGTGAGGTTGCCCTGCGCGTCGTGACCGAGCGGCAAGAGCGGCAGCAGGTTCGACATCGGCACGTCGCCGGTGACGAACGGCACGATGCCGACGATCAAGAGCGGCGTGAGCGACGCAATGCCGAGAATGCGCTGCGTACGTGCAGCCTTCGACGCACCGCTGTGCTGAAGCTTGAACGTGATGAGAAGCAGAATCGTCGCGATGATGAACGTCGCGTTGATTCGCAGGGAGAGACCGGGCTTGATGAACCCGAGATCCGCCACCTTGAGCTGCCAGTGCAGCACCGCCGCATTGGCGGGAAAGAGACTCGTGAGCGCATAGCTCGCCGCGAGGCCGCAGCCGAGCGCAAGCATCGGCGACCACGCGAGCCAGTTGCACCACACGGAAACCGGGGCAATCAGCTTGCTGTAACGGACCCAGCCAATCGCGCCGTACACCGACGCGCCGCCCGATTTATGGGGAAATAGCCCCGATATTTCCGCATAAGTCGCGCTTTGAATCAGCCCCATCGTGATCGCGGCGATCCAGATCGCCCACGCGGGCTGGCCGATCGTCGCGCATACGCCGCCGATCGTGAACAGCACGCCTGCCGGCACGCCGCTCGTCACCCAAAAAGCGTCTTTCCAGGTCAGGCCACGATGCAGCGTGTGGCCCGTCGAATCATGTGAGATCGTTGCCTCGACATCACTGGTGCGATTCGCACGCAGTCCTGCTTGACTCATCCAATTCCTCCTCTCGATCAGAGTTGGCGCTTCAGCGCTTACTCTGGTCCGATGCAAAGCAGATGATTCCGCACAAGGGCCGTAGTGTAACAATTTACGGGCTTTTTTGCAGAATCAGCAAAATAAAACCGGGATATGGCCGCATTGCATCCTGATTATTTCGGATTCCTGCGTGCCATTCCCGGCGTGTTTTTATAATGACTCGTACGACGTATGTCGCGATGCTTACTGCGCGCCTTCCGTCCACGCATTCACGCGGTCGGCATGCGCTGCAATCCACGCATCCGCAGCGGCTTCCGGCTTCGAGCCGTTCTGGATCGCCAGCATCACGCTGTCGATTTCACCGGGCTTCCACTGGAATTTCTTCAGGAACGCGACGACCGGCTTCGCCTTGGTTTCGAGCCCCGGATTCACGACGCTGTCGACATGCTCGGCGCCGCCGAACACCTTCTTCGGATCCTCGAGGAAGCGCAGCTTCCACTTCGCGAACATCCAGTGCGGCGCCCAGCCGGTCACGATCACCGGCTTGTTCGCGCCGACCGAACGCGACAACTCGGCCGTCATCGCGCTGCCCGAGCTCGGCATCAGCGTGTAGCTCAGCCCGTAGTTCTTGATCGCTTCGTCGGTCTTGCGCATCACGCCCGCACCCGCATCGATGCCGACGATGCGACCGCCGAAGCTGGCCTTCTCCGCATTCAGGTCGTCGATGCTCTTCGCCTTCACGTAATCCGGGACGATCAGGCCGATCTTCGCGTCGGGGAAGTTCGCGCCGACGTCGACGACCTTGCTCTTGTATTCGCTCCAGTACGAACCGTGCGTGACCGGCAGCCACGCGGACAGCGTCGCATCGAGGTCGCCGCGCGCGACGCCCTGCCACATGATCCCGGCAGCGACCGGCACGAGCTTCACCTCGTAGCCGAGCTTCTTCTCGATCACGCGGGCCGCGACGTTCGACGTCGCGACGCTGTCGTCCCAGCCTTCGACGTAGCCGATTTTCAGCGTCGGCTTCGTATCGGCGAGCGCCGATGCGCTCAATGCCACCATCGCCGACAGGGTGCCGGTCCAAAACAGTTTTCCGAACAATTTCATGGTCGATCTCCTTGGTCTGCGCACCGTGCGCGTTGTCTCTCTAGGTTCTTCAACCACAAATCCGCGGTATCGTTGTTTTCCGACAGATGCTTGTCCGGACGCGACGCGCCCGGACAGCCGATGACGCGTTTCGACTACTTGTCGATCACGAGATCCGACAGCGGCTTGCTGCAGCACAGCAGCACCATTCCCTGATCGATTTCGCGCTGGCGGATACCGCCGTTGTGTTTCATCTCGACCTGCCCCGACACGAGCTTCACCTTGCAGGTGCCGCACATGCCCTGCGTGCACGATGCGGGCAGCCGCACGCCCGACTGGCGCGCCGCGTCGAGCACGTGCTGCTCCGAGCCGCACGAAATCTCGCGGTTGCTCTTCGCGAAGCTGACCGTGTACTGCTTCGTCGCGGCGTCGCCGCCTTCCGCCGGCGGCACGAGTTCGGCGAGCACTTCATCGCTCGCGGTCTGCGCGAGCGTTTCGAACGAGAAGCTTTCCTCGTGATACTGCTTGCGATCGAAACCGGCTTCGTCGAGCAGGTCGCGCACGGCCTTCATGTACGGCGCGGGGCCGCACGTGAAGATCTCGCGTTCCATGAAATCCGGCGCAATCAGCTTCAGCAGCGGCAGCGTCAGGAAGCCCGTGACGCCCGGCCAGTTGGTGCGTGCGCCGACGCGCTCGACGACGAACGACGTGCGGAAATTCGTGTGGTTCGACGCGATCAGGTCGAGCTCGCGCGCGAAGATGATGTCGTCCGGCGTGCGTGCGCTGTGCACGAACAGGATGTCGCGATCTTCCGCGAGATCATGATGCGCGCGGCTCATCGACATCAGCGGCGTGATGCCCGAGCCGGCCGACAGGAACAGGTACTTGCGTGCCGGATGCCGCGCGCACGTGAATTCGCCGGCCGGGCCGAGCACGCGCACCGATGCGCCCGGCTGCAGGTTGTCGTGCAGCCAGTTCGACACCTTGCCGCCCGGCACGCGCTTCACCGTGATCGAGATCGTGTGCGGCCGCGCCGGCGACGACGAAATCGTGTAGCAGCGGTTGATCGTCTCGCCGTCGATGTCGAGCTCGAGCGTGATGAACTGCCCGGGCTCGAACGAGAACGTGCGGCCCTGCGGTGAACGGAAGAAGAAGCTCTTCACGTCATGGGTTTCCTGCCGCACGTGGCAGCACACCAGCGTTTCCTCGACGTCGCTCGTCCAGCGCTCGGGCAGCGCGTTCCAGAAGGCCGGGTGCGTCACCCGGCTGTCCGCCGGCTCGAAATTGGCCGCATCTCGCATCATGTCTTGCTCCGCTTATACGCTGCTGGGTGCTACGCGCCGGTTTTTTCGGCGAGCCGGCCGATGTACCAGGCCGAGAATTTTTCGACGAGCCCTTCCGTGTACGGCGAATACGGGCCCGGCTCGTACGCGCTGCTGGTCGCGCCGCGCTGCGAGAATTCGACGAGCGCGCGATCCTGGTCGTTGGTCGCGTTCCACACGGCCGTCAGGTTCTTCACGTCGTAGTCGATGCCTTCCTTCGCGTCCTTGTGCACGAGCCACTTCGTACGCACGAGCGTCTTGCCGGCCGACAGCGGGATCACCGAGAACGTCACGATGTGATCGCTCATGAAGTGGTGCCACGAGTTCGGCTGGGTCCAGAACGACAGCCCGCCGAGGTCGGCCTTGTCGAAGCCGCCGAGCAGCTTCTTCGACGCGATCTTCGCATCGAGCGTCTGCGATTCGCCGTGACGGTCGAGCGGCAGGCGCTGCGTGCGGAAACCCGTCACATCGAGCAGCTTTTCGATTTCGGCGGACGGCAGGCCCATCTCGGCCCACTCCTTGCCGCGCCGCACGCACGTTTCAGCGAATGCGTCCATGCCTTCGGCGTTCGCGTCGGAGCGCTGGTAGCCGAAGCCGTATTCGTACAGCGAGATCGTCAGCTCCGGATGGTTCGCGACGCAGTGATAGCACTCGCGGTTGTTCTCCATCGTGAGCTTCCAGTTGCCTTCCTCGATGATGTCGATCTGCGCGGCGATCTTCGTGCTCGGCAGATCGTGCGGCAGCAGGTACGGCTCCATCTCCGCGCGCATCTGCGCGAAATCGACCGGCGGCTCGTCGGCGAGGCAGATGAAGATCAGGCCCGCGAGGTTCTCGACGTGCACCGACTTCAGGCTGTGCTTGCAACGGTCGAACTTCTCGCCCATGTGCTCGGCGAACATCAGTTGGCCCGTCAGGTTGTACGTCCAGCTGTGGTACGGGCACACGATGTTGCCGACCGAGCCCTTGTCTTCGTTGCACAGGCGCGCGCCGCGGTGACGGCACACGTTGTGGAACGCGCGGATCGCCATGTCGTCGTCGCGCACGATCAGGATCGAATCGCTGCCCAGCTCCACGGTCACGTAATCGCCCGGCTCGGGAATGTCCGGTTCGATCGCCACCTGGATCCAGTGCTGGCGGAAAATCGCCTCCATGTCGAGCGCGAAGATGTCCTCGCTCGTGTAGAACGGCGCTTCGAGGCTGTGGCCTTCCTTGCGGCGTTCGATCAGTGCACGAATGTCTGCCGATACTTTCATCGTTTGCTCCGGATTCCTTGCATCCCTGGGTTGCTTGCCGACAGGCATCAAAATCAGTAGTCGATGAGCTGATGCTCGCGCAAATACGCGAGGATCACTTGTGCTTTTTCGACCGAACTCCCTTCATTTACGACGTTGCCGCCACGGCTTTCGGTCGTCGTCGCGGACAGCATCCGAGCATGCCCGGAGCGCTTCTCGGCGGCGACCAGTTTTACGGGTTTACGCTCGATCGGGCCGACCGTCCACGCGGCCGCATCGGCGTCCGCGCCGCTCGCCGCGAGCGCCGGACGGATCGCGCCCGCGCGCAGCCGCGCATACGCGTAGCGCGGCTCGACACCGGCGAGCGGGTGGACGGCGACGACGGCGGGCAGCGCCGCGTCGACCCGCCGTCGCAGCCCTTTCGGCAAAAATTGCCGGACCGCCGCGCGGCCGCCTTCGACCGTCACGTCGACGGCCGAGCCGACGAGCGGATAGCCGAGCGCCGCGGCGACGCGGTACGGCAGCATCCCGGTGTCGTACGCGCCCTCGGCGCGCGTGCCGGTCAGCACGAGGTCGTAGCCTTCGACACGCGCGGCGAGCGCGTGCACGGCATCGTCGCCGTCGCGGCAGGCCAGCACCTCGACCTCCCGCGCGCCGAGCGCGAGATACTCGGCCAGCGCCGCATTCGCGGGGTCGCCCGCGTGGATCACGTCGAGCGTCGCGCGATGCTTCTCGGCGAGCTGGCGGCCGGTTTCGAGCGCGGCCGCATCGTTGCGGCTGTAGCGCGCGATGCCGCTGACCGGATGCCGGCCGACGGACACGAGCACCGCGATGCGTTGCAAGGGGCGGGGGGCATTCATGCGGCGACTCCTTCGGGTTCACGGGTGCCGACCGCGGCCGGCGATTCGCCGCGCGCGGCCCGCGCGGCCTGGACCTGTTCGATCAGCGCGGCGATCGTCGCCTGCGCGTCGCCGACCACCGTCAGATTCGCGCGCTTCGCGATCGGCGCGCTGCCGTCGAGGTTCACCGCGATCACGTGGCGGCAGTCCTTGATCCCCTGCAAATGCTGCACCGCGCCCGAGATGCCGAACGCGATGTACACGCTCGCCTCGACCGTCTTGCCGGTCGCGCCGACCTGCTTGTCGCGCGTGAAGTGGCCGTTGTCGACCGCGACGCGGCTCGCGCCGATCGCCGCGCCGAATACGCCGGCCAGCCGCTCGAACGCGCCGATGTCGGACACGCCGTTGCCGGCCGACACGATGAAATCGGCTTCCTCGAGCGCGACCTGGGCCGCGTCGATTTCGTCGAGACCGAGATCGCGGTACGGCTGCGCGGCGTCATGCGCCGGGCGGATGAAATCGGACGCCACGCGCTCGCCCGCGCCGACGAACGGCAGCTTCGCGTCCACCGCGTTCTGCGCGAGCAGGATCACGTCGGGCAGCGCGCGGGTCGCGAACGCCCGCCCGGCCTGCGCATACGTCCCCACGTGCTTCGCGTCGATTTCGACGACGTGCGTCGCGACGCTCGCGCCGGCGGCCGCCGCGTAACGCCGGCCGAGATCGCCGTCGCCCGTCGCGTTGTCGGGCACGAACACGTGTTTCGGGGCGAGCGCGGCAACACACGCCTGCAATGCTTGCAGCTCGCTTTCGGGATCGAACGCACGGCGGTCGAAGCCGGTCAGCTCGAGCAGCTTGTCGACGCCGAGTTCGGCCACGTCGTCCTTCAATTCGCCGAACGCGAGCAGCGCGACTTCCGTCTGCGCATCGGCGAGCACCGCGGCGGCGGCGATCGCCTGACGCGAATGGTCGTCGAGCGCGCCGCGTTCGCTGTGAGCGACCACCAGCATCACGTGCTTCGGGTCCTGCAGCGCACGGCGCGGCTTCGCGGTCGCAGCGCCATGGCCGTGGGCGGACCACTGCGCGGCGTTCGCATCGGCGCTGCCTTCCTCGCCGAGCGTGATGCGCTTCAGGCCGGCGGCCGTGATGATGAACGGCCGGCGCGGATCGATTCGTTTGATCGTATTCATCGACTCACTCCAGCGAGGCGGCGACGAGTTCGGCGACGTCGAGCACGTCGGGGCGCGGGCCCACGACGCCTTCGAGCATGGCCGTGCAGTTCGGGCACGCAACCGCGACCACGTCCGCACCGATCGTGCGCGCGTCGGCAATGCGGATGTCCGGGATGCGCTGCTTGCCGGGGATGTCGGTCAGCGGCGCACCGCCGCCACCGCCGCAGCAGCGGCCGCGCATGCCGTTGCGCTCCATCTCGACGACCTGGATGCCGATCGTCTTCAACAGCTTGCGCGGTGCTTCGATCTCGCCGTTGTAGCGGCCGAGGTAGCACGGATCGTGATAGGTCGTGCGCTTCTCCTGCAGCGCCTCGACCGCCTTCGGCGCGATCTTGCCGCTGTCGGCCAGTTCGGCCAGATAGGTCGTGTGATGCTTGACCGTCACGCGCAGCCCCAGCGCGCGGTATTCGTTGCGCAGGCTGTGCATCACGTGCGGGTCGGCCGTCACGATCTGCTTGTACGACAGCGTGCCGAGCGTGCCGATCAGGCGCTTCGCCATCTGCTGGAACGTCGCTTCGTCGCCGAGCCGACGGGCAACGTCGCCTGTGTCGGTTTCCGTCGGGCCGAGCACCGCGTAGTCGACGCCCGCCTTGTTCAGCACCTTCACGAACGCGCGCAGCGTGCGCTGGTAGCGCATGTCGAACGCGCCTTCGCCCGCGACGAACAGCACGTCGACCGGCTTGGCCGGATGCGCGACCGGCGCGCTGAGGTCGACCGACCAGTCGTAGCGCGCGGCCGTGTCGTAGCCGCCCATCGTGCCGGTCTCGCGCAGGTTCGCGAGCACTTCCTGGCCCTTGCCCGGCACCGTGCCGTGCACGAGCGTGCGGTTGCGGCGCATGTCGACGATCGCGTCGACGTGTTCGATCAGCATCGGGCATTCCTGCACGCACGCGCGGCAGGTCGTGCACGACCACAGCGTCTGTTCCTCGATCAGGCCCGACACGATCGGGCCGTTCGGCTCGCCGCGATGCTGGCCGACCGGGATGCCCGGCGACGGGCTGCCCGCGTACGCCGCATCGGTGCCGCCGGCCATCCCGACGACGAGATCCTGGATCAGCTTCTTCGGGTTCAGCGGCTGGCCCGACGCGAACGCGGGGCACGCGGCTTCGCACTTGCCGCACTGCACGCACGCGTCGAAGCTCAGCAGCTGGTTCCAGCGGAATTCGACCGGCTTCGCGACGCCGTACTCCTGATGCTCGATGTCCGGCAGCTTCAGCGCGGTCGGCGGCGTGGCCGTGCCGTTGCCGGTGAACGATTCGCGCGTGGCCGCGAAACGCTCCTGGCGCGGGTGGAACGCGAGGTGCAGCAGGCCGGCGATCGCATGCTTCATCGGGCCGCCCTTCGCGGCGCCGACCGTCATCGTGAACGCACCGACGCCGATCAGCAGCGCGCAGAGCACCGCGAACGCACCCGACATCGCGCCGGTCGGCACCAGCATGAACAGCACGAGGCCGAGCGCGAACGAACCGAGCAGCCAGGGCAGCGTATTCCATGGGCCGCGCGACAGGCGCGCCGGCACGTCCTTCGCCGCGCGTCGGCGCCACACGAACACCGCGCCGACCAGCATCGCGAGCGCCGCGAGGAAGATCAGCTTGTCGAGCCACGGCGAGTAGATCGCGAGGCCGTAGTTGACGAACACCAGCGCGAGCGCGCCGATCGCGCCGCCGGCGGTCGCGACGTGGGTTTTCGCGATGTACGGATCGCGGGCGACCACGTGGTGCAGGTCGACGAAATAACGCTTCGGAATCGCGAACAGGTTCGCGACGCCGAACGAGCCGGGCGCCGTCGCGCGGCCCAGACGCCAGTAGGACGAGCGCTTCGCGACCGCGAACGCGAGCCCCGCCACCGACAGCCACAGCAGGGCGGTAATGAGGAAGGACGGGTTCATCTTTTAGAAATCCTTCACGAGACGCAGCGAGTCGTAGATCGCGCCGTGGACGTTGTGCATCGAGATGCAGTCGCCGACACGGAACAGCAGGAAACGGCCGTTGCCGAGTTCTTCCGACAGGCACGGCTGCGGCTCGGCCGCGAACAGCGTGTGCGGATCGATCTGGCCGCGGTTCACCGATTCCGGCTTGAGCTTCCAGTACAGCTCGTCGTTCGGCGACGAGCCGTTCTCGATCACCACCTGGTCGACCGCGCGCTCTTCCAGTTCTTCCGTGTACTCGTTGCGCAGCACGGCGATCATCTTGTCGTTCTCTTCATAGACGCGATCGAGCATCGTGTTCGGCGTCGGGATCACGCCGAATGCGTACAGGCGCCGATAGAAGATCGGGAACGTGGTGCCGCCGCAGTCGTCGGCGACCTTCACGTCCGGCGTGACGACCTCGACCTTCGAGCCGCGGCTCGCCATGAAATCGGCCACGCCGGCGCCCGCATGCGTGCTCACGCCGTCGAACAGCAGCACGTTCTGCTTTGGCTCGACCTTGCCGGTCAGGATGTCCCACGAGCTGACGGCGAGGCCTTCGGCCACACCCCACGCCGGCACCTGCCACGTGAAGCTCGAACCGCCGGTGGCGAGCACGACGATGTCCGGCTTCTCGGCCATGATCATCTTCTCGTCGGCGGCCACGCCGAGACGCCGGTCGACGCCCAGGCGCTTCGTTTCCATGTCGAACCAGCGGATGATCCCCGACATCTGCTCGCGCTGCGGCGCCTTCGCGGCAATCATCACCTGGCCGCCGACTTCCGCGTTCTTCTCGAACAGCACGACGTCGTGGCCGCGCAGCTTCGCGACACGCGCCGCCTCGAGGCCCGCGGGGCCGGCGCCGACCACCACGACCTTGCGCTTCGGGCCGCGCGACTTCTCGATGATGTGCGGCATCGTCGCTTCGCGCGACGTCGCCGCGTTCTGGATGCACAGCACGTCGAGGCCGTTGTACTGGCGGTCGATGCAGTAGTTCGCGCCGACGCACTGCTTGA
This sequence comes from Burkholderia sp. CpTa8-5, assembly GCF_017815045.1. Classification (NCBI taxonomy): domain Bacteria; kingdom Pseudomonadati; phylum Pseudomonadota; class Betaproteobacteria; order Burkholderiales; family Burkholderiaceae; genus Burkholderia; species Burkholderia sp. CpTa8-5. Next base: position 55,219 of record NZ_JAGIQD010000016.1, on the reverse strand, counting down.
TTTCGTCCTCGCGGCCGTCGCGGATCTTGATCACCATGTGCGGATCGGCGATCTGCGCGCGCGTCATGCCGACCAGGTCGATCATGCCGTTCGCGAGCAGGCGCTCGGCCTGGCCCGCATCGCGGATGCTCTGCGCATGCATCACCGGAATCTTCACGACCGACTTGATGCCGGCTGCGAGGTGCACGAACGGCTCCGGCGGCAACGCCATCGGCGGCATGCAGTTCGCGATCGTGTTGTGCGTATCGCCCCCCGAGCCGACCACGCTCAGGTAGTCGATCAGGCCCGTCTCCGACATCGCCTGCGCGATTTCCTTCAACGCTTCGTGATCGAGGCCGTCCTCGTGGAATTCGTCGCCGCACATGCGCAGGCCGACGCAGAAATCCTTGCCGACCGCCTCGCGCACGGCCGTCAGCACTTCGATGCCGAAGCGCAGGCGGTTTTCGAGGCTGCCGCCCCATTCGTCGGTGCGGTGGTTCGAACGCTTGCTCCAGAACTGGTCGATCAGGTGCTGGTGCGCGGCGGAGATTTCGATGCCGTCCATGCCGGCCGCCTTCACGCGCTTCGCGGCCGCCGCGAAATCGCCGATGATGCGGCGGATTTCCTCGATCTCGATGATCTTCGCGTTGCCGCGGTGCACGGGTTCGCGCACGCCCGACGGCGACATCAGGTGCGGCCAGTGCTCGCCGTGGAACGACGAGCGGCGGCCCATGTGCGTCGCCTGGATCATGATCTTCGCGCCGTGCTTGTGCATCGTGTCGGCCAGGCGCGTGAGCGGATCGATGATCTTGTCGGTCGACAGGTTCACCGATTTCCACCAGCCTTGCGGGCTGTCGATCGATACCGGGCTCGACCCGCCGCAGATGGCCAGGCCGACGCCCCCCTTCGCCTTTTCTTCGTAGTAGCGGATATAGCGGTCGCCCGGCAGGCCGCCCGGCTCGGCATACACCTCCGCGTGCGCGGTGCTGACGATCCGGTTGCGCAGCGTCAGCTGGTTCAGCTGCATGGGTTTGAACAGGTGGGGATAACGCATCGCTGGCGACCTCTGGCGTTCGAATGTCTCGTGTTGCGGGTGTTGTTCTGCTTCAGTGAATCAATGCGTCAGTGCATCAGTGCGCGATCGGCGACACTTCGAAGATGCAGTGATCGTGATGCTCGGCCGCACATTGCACTTCCTTCGAGTATGCGCGCGGCGCGCCCTTGCCTTCCGGCGTCGTGTCGTTGACCCAGTCCATCGCGCCCGCGAACCAGCCCGCGAACATGTAGCAGAGCTTGCCTTCCTTGCCCGGCTGCTGGAGCACGAACGACGAGTGGCGCAGTTCGATCTTCGCGCGGGCGCTCGCCGGGTCGGCCTCGATGATCGAGAACAGGCCCCAGCCGCGTTGCGACAGGCGCTTCAGGTAGTGCTCGAACACGGCCATGCCGGTCAGGCCGTGCAGCTTGGCTTCCTTGTCGCACCAGTGGTAGGCGGATTTGTAGCCGGCCTTGTAGAGGATCTCGGCATACGCATCGACGCCGAGCGCTTCCTCGACGGCGACGTGGTTGTTCGTGAAGAAATGGCGCGGCACGTACAGCATCGGCAGCGCGTCGGTGGTCCAGACGCCGGTATCGGGATCGACGTTGATCGGCAGTTGCGGTTGCATCGTGGTGACTCCGTGAGGAAAGTGGCCGCGCGGCTCAGTGCGCAGGCGCGACATCGTCCGCGTGCCCGCGCGGCTTGCGCTGGCACGTCCCGATTTTTTTATGTTGAAACGACGAGTGCGGTTCGGCTCGGCGGGCGCTTACGCGCCCCACACGTCCTTGAACACGCGCACCCAGTTCTCGCCCATGATCTTGCGGATCCGCGACTCCTTCCAGCCGTGGCGTTCCATCGCGGCGGTCAGGTTCGGGAATTCGCCGATCGTGCGGATGCCGTCCGGGTTGATCACCTTGCCGAAGTTCGTCAGTTGGCGATAGCGGCCCTTGTCGTGCGTCAGCATGTCGAAGAACTCCTTCGCGAAATCCTGCGTGAAGTCCGTGCCGATGCCGACCGCGTCTTCGCCGATCAGGTTCACGACGTAGTCGATCGCCTCGATGTAGTCGTCGATGTTCGCCTCGATGCCGCGCTTCAGGAACGGCGCGAACATCGTCACGCCGACGAAGCCGCCCGCATCGGCGATCTCCTTCAACTGCGCGTCGCTCTTGTTGCGCGGATGTTCCTTCAGGCCCGACGGCAGGCAGTGCGAATAGCACACCGGCTTCTTCGAGAACGCGATCGCTTCCGACGACGTGTTGCCGCCCACGTGCGACAGGTCGACCATGATGCCGACGCGGTTCATCTCGGTGATCACTTCGCGGCCGAAGTCCGACAGGCCGCCGTCGCGTTCGTAGCAGCCGGTGCCGACCAGGTTCTGCGTGTTGTAGCAAAGCTGCACGACGCGCACGCCCATGTCGGCGAACGCCTCGATGTAGCCGAGGTTGTCCTCGAACGCATGCGCGTTCTGGAAGCCGAGGATGATCCCGGTCTTGCCTTCCTGCTTCGCGCGGAAGATGTCGTCCGTCGTGCGCACGAGCGTCAGCAGCTCGCCGTTGTCGCGGATCTTCTTCTTCATCACGCCGATGTTGTCGACGGTCTTCGTGAAGTTCTCCCACACCGACACCGTGCAGTTCGCGGCCGTGATGCCGCCCTTGCGCATGTCCTCGAACACCGGCTTCTCGAACTTCGAGATGTTCAGTCCGTCGATGATGATGCTGTCCTGATGCAGCGTGCTCATATCTGCTCTCGCTCGTGTGACTGTTCTTGTGGGGTGGGTCGATCAGTAGATCGGGAAGCGCTCGCAGAGCGCGAAGATCTCGCGGCGCACGCGCTGTTCGGTTGCCGGGTCGCCTTCCGGGTTCGCACGCAGCGCGTCGAACACTTCGAGGATCAGGCGGCCGATCTCGCGGAACTCCGCGACGCCGAAGCCGCGCGTCGTGCCGGCCGGCGTGCCGAGGCGAATGCCCGACGTGACCGTCGGCTTCTCGGTGTCGAACGGAATGCCGTTCTTGTTGCAGGTGATGCCCGCGCGTTCCAGCGCCTGCTCGACCGGCGCGCCCTTCAGGCCCTTCGGGCGCAGGTCGACCAGCAGCAGGTGGTTGTCGGTGCCGCCCGTGACGAGATCGACGCCGCCGGCCTTCAGCACTTCGCCGAGCGCCTGCGCGTTCGCGAGCACGCTGTCGATGTAGGTCTTGAAGTCCGCATGCAGCACTTCGCCGAACGCGACGGCCTTCCCGGCGATCACGTGCATCAGCGGGCCGCCCTGCAGGCCGGGGAACACGGCCGAGTTGATCTTCTTTGCAATGTCCTCGTCGTTGGTCAGCACGAAGCCGCCGCGCGGGCCGCGCAGCGTCTTGTGCGTGGTCGACGTGACGACGTGCGCGTGCTCGACCGGGTTCGCGTGGCGACCCGCGGCGATCACGCCGGCGATGTGCGCCATGTCGACCATCAGCTTCGCGCCGACACTGTCGGCGATCGCGCGAAAGCGTGCGAAGTCGAGCGCGCGCGGGTACGCCGAGAAGCCGGCGATGATGAGATTCGGCTTGTGCTCGTGGGCAAGCGCCTCGACCTGGTCGTAGTCGATGCGCAGCGTGTCGCGGTTCACGCCGTACTGGACCGCGTTGAACCACTTGCCCGACAGCGCCGGCTTCGCGCCGTGCGTCAGGTGGCCGCCCGCGTCGAGCGACATGCCGAGCACCGTGTCGCCCGGCTTGGCGAGCGCGAGCATCACCGAGCCGTTCGCCTGCGCGCCCGAGTGCGGCTGCACGTTCGCATAGCCGGCGTTGAAGATCTGCTTCACGCGTTCGATCGCGAGCGCCTCGACTTCATCGGCGAATTCGCAGCCGCCGTAGTAGCGCTTGCCGGGATAGCCTTCCGCGTATTTGTTGGTCAGTACCGAGCCCTGCGCCTCGAGCACGGCGCGCGACACGATGTTTTCCGACGCGATCAGCTCGACTTGCGACTGCTGACGCTCGAGTTCCTTCAGGATGGCGCTGCGCACCGGCGCGTCGCGCTCGGCAAGGGGCTGCGAGAAGAAAGGCTGAGTGTTCGACATAGTGCGTCCGTGACGAAGAATAAAGGGCTGCAACCGAAGCTCAAGGCCCGCCATCACTGGGTTTCCCGCTCGTCCAGTGCAAGGCTGCCGACGGCTCTATTCTTGTCGTTCGGATTTTCGGCGGATTGATGAATTTAGACGCGTTCTTTGCCTTTTCCGCCATGCGCGTCCGTTTTGTACAAGTGACCGGTCGTGCTTTTCGGGACGAGCGCCCGAAACGGTATCGATGGTTCACCTATGGACACGCACACCGGCAGTGCGTTTGCCGCACGTTCGCGTGCGGCTTCTCCCGGATACGGTGCAGTGCAGCAACGGGCCGATGCCCAGACAACGCTTGGAGCTAGGGTTTAGCCGTATGGCACGCTTGTTGCACTCGCTCACACAATACCGCAGCCCGATTCGTGCCCCGGGCCAAAAGCTATTAGAGATTCAAGGAACGCTCCCCATGTCGCCCGACCGCACAGCGTCGCTGTCCCACTTCGCGTTCATGCCGTTACCGAACTTCACGATGATCGCGTTCACCAATGCGATCGAGGTGCTTCGGATGGCGAACTACCTGAGCGGCCAGCCGCTCTACCGCTGGTCGGTGATCAGCCCGGACGGCGGTCCGGTCACGGCGAGCAACGGCCTCACGGTCGACACGGGGCCGGCGGAATGCGTGGGGCAACCCGACATCGTATTCGTGTGCGGCGGCGTCGACGTGCAGCGCGCGACGACGTCCGCCCACCTGTCGACGCTGCGTCGCTTCGCACGCATGGGGCTCCCGCTCGGCAGCCTGTGCACGGGCACCTATGCACTCGCGAAGTCGGGGCTGCTCGCGGGCTACGCGTGCGCGATCCACTGGGAAAACATGTCGGCGCTGAAGGAAGAGTTTCCGGACACGCGCTTCCTGAAAGAACTGTTCGTGATCGACCGCGACCGCATCACGTGCACGGGCGGCGTCGCGCCGCTCGACATGATGCTGAACCTGATCGCCGCGCGCGTCGGCACCGCGCGCGTCACGCAGATCGCCGAGCAGTTCATCGTCGAACATGTGCGCGACACGAGCGCGCAGCAACGCATGCCGCTCGTCGCCCGCCTCGGCTCGGCGAACAAGTCGCTGTTCGAAGTGATCTCGCTGATGGAGAACAACATCGAGGAGCCGCTGTCGCGCGAGGAGCTCGCGCGGCTCGCGAACATGTCGCAGCGGCAGTTGCAGCGTCTTTTCCGCGAGCATCTCGGGATGACGCCGACGCATTACTACCTGACGCTGCGGCTGCGCCGTGCGCGCGAGCTGCTGCTGCAGACCGACATGTCGATCATGCACATCACGATGGCGTGCGGCTTCCAGTCGGCATGCCACTTCAGCAAGAGCTATCGCGACGCGTTCGGTGTCGCGCCGACGCGCGAGCGACGCAAGCAGGTGGCGCCGCTCGCGCAGGGTGCGGCGAGTGCCGGGCCGGCGTTTCCGGCGCATGTGCTGCATGCGTGAGGCGGGCGGTGCATGAAGCAAAAAAAGCGACCTCGAAGGTCGCTTTTTTCTTTGCCCTTACGATCCCCACACCTGCATTTCATAGAGCGAATACCCCCACTGCGTCGCCCGCTTGGTGCCGAGCATCCGCACGTAGCGGCCGCTTCCGTTGAGATTCGGCAGCGTGACGTGGCTATATGAACCGCCATTGCTCGTCGAATAGATCGTCGTCCAGTTCGCGTTGTCGTTCGACGTCTGGATCTGGTAGACGAGTGCGCCCGCATCCCAATACAGATCGATGCTGCTGATGGTCTTCGTCGCGCCGAGATCGACGGAGATCCATTGCGGATCGACGCCAGTGCCTTCCGGCGAATCCCAGCGCGTGCTCGTCGTGCTGCCGTCGAATGCCTTGTCCGGCGTGAGCGAGGCGTTGTAGCTTGCCGACGCCGCGGCCGGCCGCCCCTGCGACAGCAGCGTGCGTGCCGCGGCCGCGCCGCCGTAGTAGTTCGCGCCGAGCTTCGCCTTCGTCGCATCGGCATTCACGCCGAACTGCGACAGGCTCCAGCGCTGGCCGGTCGTCACGTCGCCGACGTAGAGCTGATAACCACCGGCCGTCGTCGACGAGAAGAACAGGTAGTTCGTACCACTGACGGGCGCCGGGTCCGAGTTGTTGCTCATGCAGTCGTTGAGCGCCAGCGCGCTCGGCGTCGAGGCCGGGTCCGCCGTCTTCGCATAGATCTGGTCGGCCCCGCCGCTGTCCTTCCAGCGCGCGTAGTACACCATGCCGTCCGCGCGCACGGTCGGGTAGTACGTCTGCAGCCCGGCGGGACGATCGAACACGGCGGTCGCGCCGGTCGCGATCGTGCGCTTCATCAGCCCCATGTTCGAGCCGGTGCCGGTCGCGTAGTACACGGCGCTCGCGTCCGGCGCGAGGAACGGCATCGAGTATTCGGCGCCGGCCGGCGCGTTCGTCAGGCTCACGACCGACGTGAACACCGGGCCCGCGCTCGTGTACGACAGCGTCGCCTGCTTGACGTCGCCGTTCTGCTTGAACACGAGCGTCTTGCCGTCCGTGCTGAACTTCGGGTCTTCGTTGCGCGTGGCGCCCGTGCTGTTCGTCATGTTGACGGGCGGCGTGCCGGCGCCGAGCTGCAGCATGAACACGTTCCATGCGCCGTTGCGGATGCCCATGAACGCGAGCCACTTGCCGTCGGGGCTGAACACGCCGTTCATCGGATCGGTGATGCCCCACGCGCTCTTGCTGAGTTGCGTCAGCGTACGGGCCGAGAAATCGTAGAGGAACAACTGGCTCGTGCCGTCGCCGTACTTGACGTAGCTGTGATAGACGAGTTTGCCGGTCAGCGCGGCGGGGAACGTCGCGTTCGGCTGGGCGGCGGGATTGTTGACGCAGGCTGCGGCGGCCACGCCGCTGAACAGATTGAGGGCAATGCCGGCCGCGAGGCCCGCGACGAGGGTCTTCAATGTCACGCTGGATACTTCCGGGTAAGGTCAGGACGCCGCAGAAAATGACTCGCGCGACACGCGCGGGCGTCACGGATTCGCGGTCGGGCAGCGTGAATTCCGTATCGGTCGGACAGCGGGAACAAAGCTTGCGAGAGGATGCCCGTTTGTCAGACGAAAGAACAGGATCAGAGCGCCGATAAAACATACGGATCAGCGATGTGGGGCGCGCTTGCACGTGACGGCTGCCGTACTACTCTTTGTCATCGAGGTCGATGGCCGGGAGAACGCGCATGAAGCGCTATGCGGTGCTGGCACAGACGATCGCCGACGCGATCCGGCGCGGCGATCTGGCGCCCGGCGCGCGCATCCCCACCGTGCGGGCCGCATGCCGCGCGCATCGCGTGAGTCCTTCCACGGTGTTTCGTGCGTACTACGCGCTCGAAAGCGAGGGCCTGATCGTCGCGCGGGCGCGCTCCGGCTATTTCGTTGCGAACGTCGCGGACAAGCACGTGCGGTTCGCGCGCGATCCGCCGCGCAAGCCGGGCGCCGCGCAAAACGACGCCGCGCAACCCGGCGACGACGATGCGCTGTTCCGTCTGCTCGACTCGCTCAAATGCGACGACATCGTGCCGCTCGGCTCGGCATTCGCGAGCTATTCGCTGTTCCCGATGAGCAGCCTGTGGCGCCAGGTCGCGTCGGCCGCGCGCCACATGGACCGCACGAAACTGCTCGAAGGCTTGCCGCCCGGCAACGAAGCGCTGCGCCGTCAGATCGCGTTGCGCTACCTGAACGCGGGCGCGTCGCTGCCGCTCGAGGAAATCGTCATCACGACGGGCGCGACCGAAGCGCTGACGCTCAGCCTGCAGGCGCTGACGCGCCCGGGCGACATCGTCGCGATCGAACGGCCGGCCTTCCACGCGGTGCTGCAGGCCGTTCAGAGCCTGCATCTGAAAGCGGTCGAGATTCCGGTCGACCCGCGCACGGGCCTCGACCTCGACGCGCTCGCCGAGGCGCTCGACACGCATCCGGTGCGCGCGTGCTGGTTCATGACGTCGTTCCACAACCCGACCGGCGCGACGCTGACCGACGAGCGCAAGCGCGCGCTGATCGACCTGCTCGCGTCCCGCGGCGTGCCGCTGATCGAGGACGACGTGTATGGCGAATTGCAGTTCGGCACGGCGCCCACGCGCCCCGCGAAACTGTATGACGGCAGCGGGCTCGTCCTGCATTGCGGATCGTTCTCGAAATGTCTCGCGCCCGGATTCCGGATCGGCTGGGTCGCGGCAGGCCGCTTCGTCCGGCAGATCCGCAAGGCCAAAGGCGCGAGCGCGCCGGCCGCCGACGTACCCGCGCAGATGGCGATTTCGAGCTACCTGCGCGACGGCGCATACGACCGCTTCCTGCGCAAGCTGCGCCGCAATCTCGCCGCGCACCAGGCGCAGATGCTGTCGGCCGTACGCGCGTACTTTCCGGCTGACACCGAAGTGTTCGCGCCACGCGGCGGATATTTTCTATGGATTGAACTGCCGCCGCACATGGATGCGATGCACCTGTTCGACGATGCGATGGAGAACGGCGTGAGCATTGCACCCGGACCGATCTTCTCCACGACCGGCGGCTTCCGCCGCTATTTGCGACTCAATTACGGGCGGCCGTGGACACCGGCGGTCGAGCGCGCGCTGGAGACGCTCGGCACGCTCGCGGCCCGACAGCGGCACGGCGGCTAAGACGAAACGCACGGAGCGGAATGCGCGACATGCGCCTTGCGTTTCGTGCGCGAACGACCAAGAATGAAGCAGCAGGCAGACGTGGACGAACGGGTTCCACCCGTCCGATGTTATGGAGAATCCCATGAGCACCGCATGCGAACGACCGCCGATCTCTAGCCCGACGATCGCGCCCGTCGGTCGCTGACATGCGTGTCCTGCCTAGCCGCAGCGTCCGCGCGCGCGATGCCTGGCGTGCCGTGCTGAATGCGCGCGCCGAATCGCGGCACGCAACGTGCTGCCGCTGCCGCGAATGCGGCTTCGTGGCGTTCCGCGCGCTCGAGCACTGCCCCGTCTGCGGTCAATGGAACGGGCCGTTCGAACCGATCCGACACACGTCGGCCGATGCGCACGCCGCCCATGCGCCGCGATCGTTTCACACGTGGTCGTCACGCATCGCCCGCTCGATGCGCAACGCGGCTTTCCAGCGGCCGCGCGCGTCGAGCGCGCCGATCCTGAGCATCCTTACGCTCGTGCTGCTGGTCGGCGGCTACGTGGCGGTCGACCAGACCTGCAAGGCCGATCCCGTTTGTCGCGGATCCGGTGCGCCGGCCGCCGTCGCGACCGAAACCATGCTGCCCGCGTCGAACGATCCGTTGCTGCCGGTCGTGCCGGCACCCGTCTACCCGTTTCATTCGCCCGATGAAACGCAAGTGGCGGCCAGTCTGCCACCAGGCGCCCCACTCGCAGCCCAACCTGCTCGCAAGATGGCCATTGCACAAGCCGCGCCATCGTTGCGCCCGCCTGACCGGACGCGCGCCGGCGCGGTCCGCGTGGCCGACTGGAAAGGCAGCCGCGACACCGCCCATCGCACGCGTGCGATCCGCCGCGTCAGCGTGCACACCGGGCGCACACGTCGCGCCGCGGCCAGCAACGCCGAACTCGCGAAGCTCTATCGCGGCCACTGAGCGTGACCCGGGCTCGGGCTCAGCGGTCGTCGCGTTGCACCGCCGTCACCGTCGCTCCCGCAACGAAAAAAACGGGCGGCCCGTTTCCGGAACCGCCCGCTTCGTGTGGTGCGCGTCGAACGCTAGCGCATCACGCCGCCAGCAACCCGTGCGGGTCGATGACGAATTTGCGCGGTGCGCCGCCGTCGAACTTCTTGTAGCCTTCCGGCGCCTGGTCGAGCGAGATCACTTCGACGTTGACGATCTTCGCGATCGGCAGCCGGTCGAACAGGATCGCCTGCATCAGGTTGCGGTTGTACTTCAGCACCGGCGTCTGGCCCGTGAAGAACGAATGCGACTTCGCCCAGCCGAGGCCGAAGCGGATGCTCAGGCTGCCGTGCTGCGCGGCCTTGTCCTTCGCGCCCGGATCGTCCGTCACGTACAGGCCCGGGATGCCGATCGCGCCGGCCGGGCGCGTGATTTCCATCAGCGAGTTCAGTACCGTCGCGGGCGCTTCCTCCGAATGGCCCGACGAGCCGTGGCCGTGCGCCTCGAAGCCGACGCAGTCGACCGCGCAATCGATCTCGGGCACGCCGAGAATCTGCTCGATCTGCTCGCCGAGCGACGCGTCCTTCGACAGGTCGACCGTCTCGAAGCCCATCGCCCGCGCATGCGCGAGGCGTTCCGCGTTCATGTCGCCGACGATCGTCACGGCCGCGCCGAGCAGGCGCGCCGAGGCGGCCGCCGCCATCCCGACCGGGCCCGCGCCCGCGATGTAGACCGTCGAGCCGGGCTTCACGCCCGCGCTCACCGCACCGTGATAACCGGTCGGCAGAATGTCGGACAGGCAGGTCAGGTCGCGGATCTTCGCCATCGCCTGGTCGCGATCCGGGAATTTCAGCAGGTTGAAATCGGCATACGGCACGAGCACGTATTCGGCCTGGCCGCCGATCCAGCCGCCCATGTCGACATAGCCGTACGCGCCGCCCGCACGCGACGGATTCACGTTCAGGCACACGCCCGTATGCGTGTCCTTGCACATCGCGCAGCGGCCGCACGCAACGTTGAACGGCACCGACACGAGATCGCCGAGCTTCAGCGTCTCGACGTCGCGGCCCACTTCGACCACTTCGCCGGTGATCTCGTGACCGAGCACGAGGCCGACCGGCGCGGTCGTCCGGCCGCGCACCATGTGCTGGTCTGAGCCGCAGATGTTCGTGCTGACCACTTTCAGGATTACGCCGTGGCCGATCGCGCGGCCGCTCGGGTCGACCATCTTCGGATAATCGATTTTCTGGACTTCGACCTGGCCCGGCCCAAGATAGACGACACCTCGATTGCTGCTCATCGTATTGTCTCCATGTCTCGTTGGATGGCGCCGCGGCGCGCCGGCGCCATGCGGCGCACGCGCAACGTGCTGTTCGAGAGTAGTCCGGGAGGCAGGGGCGCCGATGTCTCAAACGCGACATGCGTTTGATCGGCGCCGACATCGATGGCGGAAATACGAAAGTCGGGCGGGAATCTACCGGGCGCGAGACACACAGGGGCCGGACCGGCCGTTGCTGCCGGCCGCGCCCCGACCGGCAGCCGCTACCCGCCCTGATTCTCGCGGATGATCGCGGCGGCGGCCGCTTCCGCGTCGCCCGCGACGCCGTCGTGCACGCGCGTGCTGACGGCGGGCGTCGGCGGCTCGCTGTCGAGCGCGTGGCCGTTGCGGTCGTGCGTGTCGACCGTCGCGCGCATCGACAGCCCGACGCGCAGCGGATGCGCGGCGAGATCGCGCGGATCGAGCGCGATCACGACCGGCACGCGCTGCACGACCTTGATCCAGTTGCCGGCCGCGTTCTGCGACGGCAGCATCGAGAACGCGCTGCCCGTGCCGGCCGAGAAGCCCTGCACGCGGCCGCGATAGGCGATGCGCGAGCCGTAGAGATCCGACACGACCTCGACCGGCTGACCGACGCGCATGTGGCGGATCTGCCCTTCCTTGAAATTCGCGTCGATCCACAGCCGGTTGAGCTGCACGATCGACATCAGCGGCACGCCGGGCCCGACCTGCTGGCCGACCTGCACCGAGCGCTGCCCGATCGTGCCGTCGACGGGCGCGACGATCGTCGTGCGTTTCAGGTTCCGGTACGCAAGCTTGAACTGCGCGGCCGCCTGCATGACGGCCGGGCTTTCGTCGACAGGCAGCTTGCTGCCGAGCGCGCGCGCCGCATCGAGCTGCGCCTGCGCGGCCGCGAGGTTCGCCTGCGCGCCGGCCACCGCCGCGCGTGCCCGCGCCAGTTCTTCCGGCGCGACGATCTCGACCGATGCGCCCGAACGCGCGGCGAGCGCGCGCTGCGCGAGCGACAGGTCGGCTCGCCGCGCATTCACGGCCTCGACGTACATCGTGTTCGAAATCCTCGCGTTCGCGACCTGGCGCACGGCCTGCGCGAGCTGCGCCTTCGCCTGCGCGAATGCGACGGACGCCTCGGTGTCGTCGAGCTTCACGAGCGTCTGCCCCGCGCGCACGGCCTGCGTGTCGGCAACCACCACGTCGGTCACCGCGCCCGGGATCTGCGCGGCGACCTGAACGATGCTGCCCGCGACGTATGCGTCGTCGGTGTCTTCGTAGTACCGGTCGCTCAACAGCCAGTACGCGATCCACGCAATCGCGGCCAGCAGCACGATCGCGAAGAACACGGTGAAGCGCTTGCGGCGCGTCGCGCGGCGCGCGTCGAGGGCCGGATCGTTCAGCGCGGCCGGCGGCGCGGCGGAATGAAGGTTGTCGTGGTGCATCAGTCGCTTTGCGTAACGATCAGACGATCGTGCTGGAAGACGGGAATCGCGGGCGTCGACGCCGAGCCCGGCATCGGGCTCGCCGAGGCCGTGCGCGCGAGAACGGGCGTGCTGCGCGGCATCGCGTCGGGGCGGGAGGCACCGACCGTGGACGGGCGCGCGGGGTCGTCGCGTCGGACGGATTCGGGCGCGGACGCGGCCCGCGTCGTGGCAGCGGCCGGCGACATTGCCGTGCGCCCCGCTTGCGAGTCGTTCGACGGGCCCGCCACCGCAGCCCGGTTCGCGGCCATGGCAACGGCCGCCCCGCGCCTGGCCGCCCCACTATGCGCCCGCTGCACGGCCGGCGTCTGCGCCTGCGCGACCGTTGCGCCCGCATCGAACCCGCCGCCCAGCGCGCCGATCAACCCGACGCGCAATGTCCGCTGCTTGCCGAGCAGCGCGATCATCTGCGCGCGCTCGTCGATCAGCGTGAGATCCGCGACATCGACGTCCTTCTGCATCAGCACGCCGCGTCGATGCCGATCGGTCGCGATCTGCACGATCTTCTGCGCGGCCGCGACCGCGTCCTGCTGCTGCGCGACGAGCGTCTGCGACGTCTGCAGCGACGTGACGAGCTGCGCGACCTGCCCGAGCGCGTCGTCGACGGTCTTGTTGTACAGCCCGATCGCGACGTCGGCCTGCGCGACGTCCGCGCCGAGCTTCGCCTTCAGCCGGCCGCGGTCGAAGATCGGCAGCGAGATCGCGGGGCCGACGGAGCCCGCGAGCGAATCGCGCGAGAACAGCGACGCGGGCGTCAACGCGAACACGCCGCCGAGCGCGACGAGGTTCACGTCCGGATAGAACTGCGCACGCGTCGAGTCGGCATTCGCGAACGCGGCCTCGACCCGCAGCCGCGCGGCGACGATGTCGGGCCGGCGGCCGAGCAGGTCGGCCGGCAGCCGGGCGGGCACCGCGCCGCCCGCGAACGCGCCGACGCGCGGCCGCTGCAGCGCGAGCCCGCGCTCCGGGCCACGGCCCGACAGCACGCCGAGTTGCAGTTGCGCGAGCTTGATCTGCTCGTCGTTCAACGCGATCTGCTCGAGCAGTCGACTGCGCTTGATCGACGCGTCGCTCGCATCGTACGCGTTGTCGAGGCCGCGCGCGGTACGCTCGCGCAGCACCGCCGTCACGCGCTGGCTGATCTTCAGCTTCTGCTGCAACAGGTCGCGCACCGCGTACGCCTGGTCGAGCTGGCAATACACGGTGACGATCGCGACGGCGAGCGTGAGCCGTACCTGTTCGGCCTCGACGCCGGCCGCGTCGCGCAGCGACATCAGGCTCTTCGTCGCCGCGCGGTTCTTGCCCCACAGGTCGAGCTGATAGTTCAGCCCGACGAAGATCGACGACGGCGATACGTTCGGATCGCCGAAAATCTGCACCGGCACGCGATAGCCGCCGGCCGTGACGTCGGCGATGTCGCCGGGCTTCGGCATCCGTGCCCGGCTGATCGTCGCGCCGGCCGTGCCGGTCAAACCGGTCAGCGAATCGAACTGCTGAAGCTGCGCCTGCGCGATCCGCAGCCGCGCCTGTGCGACCTGCAGATCGGGGCTGTGCTGCGACGCCTCCGCGACCAGGTCGTCGAGCTGCGGGTCCTGCAACTGCTTCACCCAGTCGGGCGCCGGCCACGCGCCGTTCGCGCCGGGGCCGGCCGTCCGTGCGAGCGCATCGTCGGCCGGCGCGCGCAGCGACAGCGACGGCAGGAAGCCCGACGGCACGCATCCGCCCAACGCGAACAGCATGGCCGCCGCCGCGACCATCGAGCCGCCCTTCGCGCCACGCGCCGAACCTGCCGCTTTCGTCGAACGCCGCATCGTCACCCCTGCCGAACGCGCTGCGCCCGCGCAGCCAGACGCGGCCGCGTGCGCTCGAGCGGGCCGAGCCGGCCGAACAGGCCGTCCGCGACGCCGAACAGGATGCCGGCCAGCTTCGCGCGCTTGTCGCGCTCGACCAGCGCGATCTGCACGACCTGCCACAGGGTCAGCAGGTTCGGCACGAGCGCCACCGGAAAACGCAGCCCGTACTGCATCCCGAGCTGCACCGCATTGCGCGCGCTGTAGTAGCGCCGTTGCCACGAGTGATTCATCGACGTCATTTCAAAAGGGCCGATCGCGTGCCGCTGCTTTGCGCCGATCCGATGCGTCAGCACCAGCGACGGCACGACATAGAGCGGCACGTTGCGCGACAGCGCGCGGAAGCTGTATTCGGTATCGACGTGATCGATGAACAGCGTTTCGTCGAAACGGCCGAGCACGTCGAACGCGTCGCGCGACACGACGCAGCCCGACGAAATCAGGAACGCGCAGCGCTGCATCGGCGTGCCCGGGTCGATGCGCAGGCGGCGCACGCCGATGCCGTTCGTCGCGAGTTCGGGCAGGAAGCTGCGTGCGTTCTCGTCGAAGATGCGCGGGCCGGCCAAGAACGCGCGCCCGGCGAGCCCCGCGCAGACGTCGCGCATCGTCGGAAAATAGGCAGCCGGCACCGACGAATCCTGGTCGAACAGCGCGACCGCGTCGATGCGGTCGCGAAACAGCGCCGCGAGCCCCGCGTTGTACGCGCCCGCGATGCCGCCGCGATTGCCGTGATGCAGCAGCGCGATGCCTTCGCGTGTGCACAGTTCACGGGCCCGCGCATCGGGCTGCGGCGTGTTGTCGACGACGAGCAGCGCGTCGCACGCGTGCCGCCATCCGCGCAACGCGTCGAGTTGCGCGTCGCTCGGGTGATACAGGATCACGAGTGCGCCGAGTGTCGTCATGATCTGCTCCTCAATGTCCGAACGATGCGGCCGCGCCGCGTTTCGGCCGCGTCAGCCACATCATCGCGGCGAGTGCGACACACGTCATGCTCGCCATCCAGAACATGTCGTTGGTCGCCATCATGTAGGCCTGCTGCATCACGACGTGATGCAGCGTCGTCAGCTCGCGCACGCCGTCCACGCCCATCGCGTTCAGCGCATGCACGAAGCGTTGCGTGTTCGCCGATGCATGCGTGACCGATTGCGACACGACGTCGTAGTGATAGGTCGCGCGGTTGTCCCATAGCGTCACGCTCATCGCGGTGCCGAACGCGGCCGACAGCGTGCGCAGGAAATTCGACAGACTCGACGCGGCGGCGAGCCGGTCGTCCGGAATGCGCGACAGCGTCGCGGCGGTCAGCGGAATGAAGAAGCACGGCAGCCCGATCCCCTGGATCAGCCCGGGTGCGGCGATCTGCGCGAACGTCATCTTCAGCGTGAAATGGGCGTCCCAGGCGAGCACGGCCGCGAACACGAGGAAGCCGAACGTCGCGAGCACGCGCGCGTCGAAGCGGTGCGCATGCAGCCCGACGAGGATCGAGAATACGAGCGCGAGCACGCCGAGCGACGCGGTCGCGAGCCCCGCATGAAACGCGTTGTAGCCCATCACGGCCTGCATCCACAGCGGGAACACCACGCCGACCACGGAGAAGCTCATCATCCCGAGCGAGATGATCAGCACGCAGAACGAGAACGTGCGGTCGCGAAACAGGCTCAGATCGACCACCGGATGCGCTTCGCCTGCTTCCCAGATCAGCAGCGACACGATCGCGAGCGCCGCGACCACCGCGAGCGTGACGATCAGCGGCGAATCGAACCAGCCGCGGTCGTGGCCGAGATCGAGCATCGCCTGCAGCGAGCCGACGCCGATCACGAGCAGCACGATGCCCGGCACGTCGATCGGACCGGCCGCGCCGCGCTGCGCGTCGGGGCGCAGCATCGCGGTGCACACCGCGAACGAGAACAGCCCGATCGGCAAATTGATCAGGAAGATCCACGGCCACGAGAAGTTGTCGACGATCCACCCGCCGACCACCGGCCCGAAGATCGGCGCGAGCAGCACCGTCATCGCCCACAGCGCGAGCGCGATCGTGCGTTGGGTCGGAGGAAAGGTGCGCAGCAGGATCGTCTGCGACAGCGGCACCATCGGCCCCGAGCACAACCCCTGCAGCGCGCGGCAGATCACGAGCACGTGCAGGTCGCGCGCGAGCCCGCACAGCAGCGACGTCAGCGTAAACAGCAGCACCGCGCCGACGAACAGCCGCAACTCGCCGACGCGGCGCGCAAGCCAGCCGGTGAGCGGCACCGCGATCGCGGCCGCGACCGAATACGAGCTGATCACCCACGTGCCCTGGCTGTTCGACACGCCGAGACTGCCGGAGATCGCCGGCACCGCGACGTTGGTCACGGTCGAGTCGAGCACTTCGATGAAGGTCGCGAGCGACAGCGCGAACGTCAGCAGCGCGAGCCGGATGCCGCGCACCGGCTGCGCGGCGGGCACCGGCGCCGACACGTCGAGCGCGGACGGCGCGACGGGCCCGTCGTGCAGCGGCGATGCGGTGCTCATGTGCCGGCCACCGCGGCATCGGCCCGCGCGGCCACCCGCCCGCGCTTCGGCACGAAGCGTTCGATGAAATCGGCGGCCGCGCCGCAGCCGTCCGGCACGGCCGCGAGCAGCGCACGCGTACGCGCCGCATGCACCGCGAACGCGGGTTCGTCGAGCACGCGCGCGAGCGCCGCGCCGAGCCGCGCGCCGTCGAGCGGCCCGTCGACCCGCACGCCGCAACCGTTCGCGACGACGCGTTGCGCGTTGTCGAACTGATCGTGCGCGAACGGCGTGACGACCTGCACGATCCCGGCTTCGCACGCGAGCGCCGCCGTGCCGATCCCGCCGTGATGCACGAGCGCGCGGCAACGCGGCAGCAGCGTGCGCATCGGCACGAAGCGGCGCACGAGCAGCCGGTCGCCATCCTGCGCCGCATCGTGCGGCGTCAGCAGGATGCCGCGCGCGCCGGTCGCGCGCAGCGCGTCCGCCACCGCACGCGCATACGCCGCGTGATCGACGAGCGTCGAACCGGCCGTGAACACGACCGGGGCTTCGCCTGCCGCGAGAAACGCATCGAGTGCCCCATCATCGTCGGAGGTCGAAATATCGTTGAACAGCGGAAAACCGCTTTGCAGATGGTTCGACGGCCAGTCCGGCTGCGGCGGCGCGAACCACTGGGGAAACAGGCACAGCACGCCGTCGGTCGAATGCAGCCAGCGGCCGAGCACGCGCCGCGCGGGCACGAGCCCGAGTTCGCGGCGCACCGCGTCGAGCGCCGGGCCGCACACGCGGTCAAGCACCTGCCGCTCGATCAGCGTCATCAGCGCCGACTTCACCGGCAACGGCCAGCGCGCCGGAATCGTCAGGCGCGGATGAGTCGGCGGCGCATGCGCGGACAGCAGCGTCGACGGCGATACCTGCACCGACACGTACGGCGTGCCGTGCAATTCCTGCATGAAGCGCGCGGAGAACGCCCATAGCGTGCCGACCAGCACCGTGTCGGCATCGGTCAGCGCGCGCAGCGCGTCGTAATGCGGGCGCAGCGTCGGCGCAATCACCTGCCACAGCGTGCGGAACGACGTACGCGGATCCCACAGCGCGGGGTTCGCCATCGCCGCGTCGTAGTCGGCCGCGGTGCCGACCGGCACGAACGCGAACCCGCAGCGGCGCACGGCCGCCTCGAACGGCGCGTGCGTGCAGAACACGACGTCGTGACCGCGCGCGGCGAGCGTGCGCGCGACGCCGAGCAACGGATGCACGTCGCCCGCCGAACCGATCGCGGTCACGATCATCTTCGCCATCGCGCGCCTCGCGGGGGTCAGTAGAAGCCGGGGATCAGCGCCGCGACCTCGCGGCGGTACTGCGCATAGGCCGGCCCGAAATACCCGGTCAGCCAGCTCTCCTCGACGCGCACCTTGTACGCGAGCGACGCGAACACGAGCAGCACGCCGAGCGCGCCGCGCCATTCGCCGCCGATCAGCGCGGCGCCGACCAGCGCGATCAAGCAGCCGGTGTAGATCGGGTGACGTACGAACGCATACGGCCCCGTGCGCACGAGTTCGTGGTCTTCCTTCAGCGTGACCGACACGCTCCAGTTCGTGCCGAGATGCAGCCGCGCCCATACCGAGAACAGCAGGCCGGCCAGCAGCACCGCGAGCCCGCACTGCGCCTGCAGGCCGAAGCGCTGCCAGTCGGGCGCGAGCGCCTGCCACGACGGATCGGGCAGGATGATCAGCGCGCCGCCGACGATCAGCGGAATCGACTGGAGCGTGCGCGAGCGCGATGCCTCCTTGCGTACGGTCGTCTTGACGCGCTGCGACGTGGCGATCCAGTAAGCGAGCCACGCGGCCCACGGAACGACGATGGCGATGGTCTGAACGATATTCACGGCTGGCCTGCCTCGTTGGGATGGGAATTCGGATGCGCGGGACGTGCCCGCTGCTCGACGGACGGCGTCACGACGACAGTGCGTGCATCGGCGCGGGCACGCATGCGTGCGCGGCGGCACGTGCGATGCCGGCCGCGGCGGGCGCTTCGCCGCAGAAGAAATCGAGCAGCGCGGTACGGGTGGCTTCGCGCTGCGCGCGGCCTTCGATGTCGAGGAAATGGCCTGCGTCGGGCACCGTCGCGAACCGTGCGCGCGCCACATGCGCGCCAAGCTGCCGCACGTCGGCCGGCGTCGTGTATTCGTCGCGCTCGCCGTTCAGGAACAGCAGTTCGCAGCCGATGTTCGAGAACTCGCTGAAGTAGCGCTCGGGCTGCAGCGACAGGATCTGGTCGACGTGGAACGCGACCTGGTCCTGCTCGTCGCGCGGCAGGCGCGTGAGATAGCGGTAGTTGTACAGCTTCATGATGCGCGGCAGATAGCGGCCGACCGTGTCGTTCAGCAGCTGCGCGGCCTTCAGGTTCTCGCCGGCCGCGATGTGGTCGCGGGCCCGCGTCACGTAGTCGATCATCGCGTCGTTCAGGAACGGCGAGAACGAACAGATCGCCGCGCGCCGCACGCTCGGGCAGCCGCGCGCGAGCGCGAACAGCGACGCGACGCCGCCCCACGACACCGACACGAGGAACGCCGGCGCGAAGTGTTCGACCAGGTACTGGAGGATCGCGGCTTCGTCGTCCTTGGTCAGGATCGAGCAGCCGGGGTTGTGCTGGCGCGACTGCCCCGCATACGGCAGGTCGAAGCAGATCGTGTTGATCCGCTCGCCGAGATACTGGACGGTCTGGCCGAACGACGCGGTCGTCGCGAGCGCGCCGTTGACGAGCATCGCCGTGTCGAAGGCCGGATCGAACACGTTCCGTTCGACATAAACCTTCAGACCATTCGGCAGCGGGACCACGTGTTTTTCGGTCGGCATCGTCGTTCTCCGGTGAATGCGGCGTCTCGACGTCGCGGCATGCTGCAGCTGCGCAATGGCTGACGTCGGGCCCGTGCGCGATCGATGGACGCGCCGATTGCCGACGCACCGCGGCAATTGCCGGCGGCGCCATTCATTCCTCGTGGTGCGGCGCCATACTAATACGGTCGATATTGCTCACTCAAGTCATTCCAAAAATCCCTCTACTCGGCCCGGAAATCCGCCAGATTCAAATTTATTTGTCGATTTCTATGGTATGCAGAATCTCAAAAAAGACGATGGCAATCGTTTGCGAGCAATCCTCCTCAGCGTTAAAAAAACCATACTTATTCATTAATATCAATGAGTTATGAAGTTTAAATCGACAGATTCAAACGGTTTCCGCGAAACCACCCACCTTCACCATCCGATTTTACGATTTCATATCGTGAATGATTTTTCAGATTTCGACATTCTTTCCATTTGTAATGAAATCGAGCATGGAAACGGTCCTCCGCATTGCATCATGTTTTCACGAATCGTTTTAAACAGATTCAAACTTAATTAACCTTCTTTCAACTCGTTTTTCCGCACCTGCACATGGCTCCGGCGGCGACGATCCTTCCCGTTTGGAACGCCGCCCGCCGTTCGGCCCCGATTTTTTGTTGATTGAACGATCAATAAAAAACCGCTAAGCTCTCGACTTCCATGGACGGCCCGCCCGGGCGAAGGGAGTCGCGATGCCGAAAGTCGGAATGCGGGAGATACGCCGCGCGCAGTTGATCGACGCCACGCTGCGCTCGATCGACGAAGCGGGCCTGCCCGGCACGACGCTCGCATCGGTCGCGCAACGCGCGAACATCTCGACGGGCATCGTCAGCCATTACTTCGGCGACAAGGACGGCCTGCTCGAAGCGACGATGCGGCACGTGCTGCGCGACCTGTGGTCGGCCACCACGCGCCGCCGCGTCGCCGCACGAAAAGACCCGCGTTCGCGGTTGCGCGCGGTCGTCGCCGCGAACTTCGACGTCACGCAGGTCAGCGCGCCGGTGATGAAGACGTGGCTCGCGTTCTGGTCGCAGAGCATGCACGACCCGATGCTCAAGCGCCTGCAGCACGTGAACACGCGGCGCCTGCATTCGAACCTGTGCGCCGAATTCGCGAAGGCGTTGCCGCTCGCGAAGGCGCGCGAAGCCGCCAGCGGCCTCGCCGCGCTGATCGACGGCCTGTGGCTGCGCGGCGCACTCGCCGGCGGCCCGATCGACACCCGAGCTGCTTTGAAGCTCGCCCACGATTACATCGACCTGCTGCTCGCGTCCGACTGACGCGCGACGCAGTCGCCCTCAAGGAGATCCTCATGTCCGTATACGGTTTGCAGCGCCTCTACATCGGCGGCGGTTACGTCGACGCCACCAGCGGCAAGACTTTCGACACCTTCGATCCGGCCACCGGCGAACTGCTTGCGCAGGTGCAGCAGGCGAGCGCGGCCGACGTCGACCGCGCCGTTGCGTCCGCGCAGGAAGGCCAGCGCGAATGGGCCGCGATGACCGCGATGCAGCGCTCGCGCATCCTGCGCCGCGCGGTCGACCTGCTGCGCGAGCGCAACGACGAACTCGCAGCGATCGAAACGCGCGACACCGGCAAGCCGATCGGCGAGACGCTCGCGGTCGACATCGTCACCGGCGCGGACGTGATCGAGTACTACGCGGGCCTCGCGACTGCGATCGAAGGGCTGCAGGTGCCGCTGCGTGCCGAGTCGTTCGTCTACACGCGCCGCGAGCCGCTCGGCGTGTGCGCGGGCATCGGCGCGTGGAACTACCCGATCCAGATCGCGTGCTGGAAGACCGCGCCCGCGCTCGCGGCCGGCAACGCGATGGTGTTCAAGCCGAGCGAAGTCACGCCGCTGACCGCGCTCAAGCTCGCGGAAATCTATACGGAAGCCGGCGTGCCGGCCGGCGTGTTCAACGTCGTGCAGGGCGACGGCTCGGTCGGCGCGCTGCTCACCGGCCATCCGGACGTCGCGAAGGTGTCGTTCACCGGCGGCGTCGAAACCGGCAAGAAGGTGATGTCGCTCGCCGGCGCGTCGTCGCTGAAGGAAGTGACGATGGAACTCGGCGGCAAGTCGCCGCTGATCGTGTTCGACGATGCGGATCTCGATCGCGCGGCCGACATCGCGGTCACCGCCAACTTCTTCAGCTCGGGCCAGGTCTGCACGAACGGCACGCGCGTGTTCGTGCACCGCTCGATCAAGGACGCGTTCACGCAGAAGGTGCTCGAACGCGTGAAGCGCATCCGCGTCGGCAAGCCGACCGATGCCGACACCAACTTCGGCCCGCTCGTCTCCGCCGCGCAACTCGACAAGGTGCTCGGCTTCATCGAGAGCGGCAAGGCCGAAGGCGCGAAGCTGCTCGCGGGCGGCACGCGCCTGACCGACGGCCACTTCGCGAACGGTCAGTACGTCGCGCCGACCGTGTTCGGCGACTGCCGCGACGACATGAAGATCGTGCGCGAGGAAATCTTCGGGCCGGTGATGAGCATCCTCGATTTCGAATCGGAGGACGAAGTGATCGCGCGTGCGAACGACACGCACTACGGGCTCGCGGCCGGCGTCGTGACCGAGAACCTGTCGCGCGCGCACCGCACGATCCATCGCCTCGAAGCCGGCATCTGCTGGATCAACACGTGGGGCGAATCGCCGGCCGAAATGCCGGTTGGCGGATACAAGCAATCCGGTGTCGGGCGCGAGAACGGCATCACGACGCTCGAGCACTACACTCGAATCAAGTCGGTGCAGGTCGAGCTCGGCCGCTACAACCCGGTGTTCTAAGACAAGGAGATCCGTCATGACGACACGCGAATACGATTACATCATCTGCGGCGCGGGTTCCGCGGGCAACGTGCTCGCAACGCGCCTGACGGAAGATCCGGACGTCACGGTGCTGCTGCTCGAAGCGGGCGGTCCCGACTACCGCTTCGACTTCCGCACGCAGATGCCGGCCGCCCTCGCCTATCCGCTGCAGGGCCGCCGCTACAACTGGGCGTACGAGACCGACCCCGAGCCGCACATGGACAACCGCCGAATGGAGTGCGGGCGCGGCAAGGGGCTCGGCGGCTCGTCGCTGATCAACGGGATGTGCTACATCCGCGGCAACGCGCTCGACTACGACAACTGGTCGACGCACAAGGGCCTCGAGAACTGGACGTATCTCGACTGCCTGCCGTACTTCAAGAAAGCCGAGACGCGCGACGTCGGCCCGAACGACTATCACGGCGGCAGCGGCCCCGTGTCGGTCACGACCAGCAAGCCGGGCGCGAACCCGCTGTTCGAGGCGATGGTCGACGCGGGCGTGCAGGCCGGCTATCCGCGCACCGACGACCTGAACGGCTATCAGCAGGAAGGCTTCGGCCCGATGGATCGCACCGTCACGCCGAAGGGCCGCCGTGCGAGCACCGCGCGCGGCTATCTGGATCAGGCGAAGGTGCGGCCGAACCTCGAGATCGTCACGCACGCGCTCGCCGATCGCATCCTGTTCGACGGCAAGCGCGCGTCGGGCGTCACGTACCTGCGCGGCAGCGAGCGCGCGACCGCGCATGCGCGCCGCGAAGTGCTCGTGTGCAGCGGCGCGATCGCGTCGCCGCAACTGCTGCAGCGCTCGGGCGTCGGCCCCGGCGCATGGCTGAAGGCACTCGACATTCCGGTCGTGCTAGACCTGCCCGGCGTCGGCCAGAACCTGCAGGACCACCTGGAGATGTACATCCAGTACGAGTGCAAGGAGCCGGTGTCGCTGTACCCGGCGCTCAAGTGGTGGAACCAGCCGAAGATCGGCCTCGAATGGATGCTGAACGGCACGGGCCTCGGCGCGAGCAACCACTTCGAAGCGGGCGGCTTCATCCGCACGCGCGACGACGACCTGTGGCCGAACATCCAGTATCACTTCCTGCCGGTGGCGATCAACTACAACGGCTCGAACGCGATCGAGATGCACGGCTTCCAGGCGCACGTCGGCTCGATGCGCTCGCCGAGCCGCGGCCGCGTGAAGCTGCGCTCGCGCGACCCGAACGACCATCCGAGCATCCTGTTCAACTACATGGCCGAAGCGCTCGACTGGCGCGAGTTCCGCGATGCGATCCGCGCGACGCGCGAGATCATGCGGCAGCCGGCGCTCGACCGCTATCGCGGCCGCGAGCTGAATCCGGGCGCCGATTGCAAGAGCGACAAGGAACTCGACGCGTTCGTGCGCGCCCGCGCGGAAACCGCGTTCCATCCGTCGTGCTCGTGCAAGATGGGTTACGACGACATGGCGGTGGTCGACGAGGAAGGCCGCGTGCACGGGCTCGACGGGCTGCGTGTCGTCGATGCGTCGATCATGCCGATCATCACGACCGGCAACCTGAACGCCCCGACGATCATGATCGCCGAGAAGATCGCCGACAAGATCCGCGGCCGCACGCCGCTCGCGCGTGTCGACGTGCCGTACTTCGTCGCGAACGGCGCACCGGCGCGCAACGTCGCGAAGGCCGTGCGGCAGCCCGAGACGGTCTGACGAAGGCGGCCGCCCGCACCGGGCGCCGCGATACCACTCCTGCGGCTCGCGGCGTTCTCGCCGCGAGCCGCGTTTCATTGGGCCGGCTCGTTTGCGCTGCGCGGCCGCGCGGCCGACACGCTCCGCGTCCGCATCCGCTTGGCGCGGACAATCGGGTTCCAGCGCGACGTCAGGCTCATCGCGTCACGCAGGCGCTCGAACGCGGCATCCTCCGTCGGCCCGAAGCGGCTGACCGCCGGCCACGCGAGCACGTGGTCGACACACGTCTGCCAGATGTCGCCATGAAACCTGCGGCCGATTTCCCGCACCGTATCCGGTGCGGCGATCGCGATGCCCGCCAACAGGTAATAGGCCCAGAAGCTGCCCGCACCGACGAGCCGATCGAGCCGGCACACGGCGAGCGCGGCAAGCAGCCCGTCCGTCGATGCGAGATCGGCGCGATGCGCGCGGATCGCGCGCGCGACGAGATTGTGCTGACCGCCGTACGCCTGAACGGAAACGCCGTGGCCGGCCGCAAGCTCCGCGGAGAACGTCGCGAGCGCAGCCATCTCGTCGATACGCGCGGCGTCGTCGCGCGGGCCACAGGCGCGCAGCACGATCGCGTCGATCACGGCGCCGGGACGGGCCGGCGTTTCCGTGCCCGTTGTCGCGACCGCCGTCGGATTTTCTCTCAGGTTCTTCGCAGGCGGCGTCTCGCGCGGCCCGTCGTGTTCGTTCGCGATGCATGCGCCCGCGTCGTCGCCGCTGCGTTCGACGCCGCCGGCAATCCGTTCGAGCGCGGCCCAGCCGAGTTCGGGATCATCGAATGCGCACGCATCGATCACGCCGTGCGCGGTGTCGAATACGGCACGCGAGCCCGGACAGCAACGTTCGGCTTGCGCGAGTTGCTGCGCGGAAGGCACGTGCGTGCATGCGCCGGGCGAATCGGCCGGATCGCACGCGCAACCGCTGCCGTCCGTCGCGATCCACGGGACCAGCCGGTGAAGCACGGCCCTCGCTTCGCGGGACAGGCTCGCGCCAGCGCCCACATGTATCGCGTGCGACGGGACGACAACCGGGTCGCCGGCGCAAGCCGCCCCGTCGAGATGTTCGATCAGGTACTGCAGCCACGCGGCCGTGCGCAGCCGGTCGGGCGTCGCGCCGCGGGCGTCGCCATACTTTGCTGGATCGGTAAGCATGGGTCGTCCGGGATGGTTCTGGCTAATTGACCTGGTTTTGTTTCAATCGAATCGGGCGGCGCAGTACGCGACGCCGCCCTGCCACTCCGCCCGTGCCGGATCGCGACACGGGCGGTCAACCGGCCGCCGCGCCGATACGCGCGACGGCTCGACCCCGTCGAAGCATCGAAGCCGCGAAAACCCGCCGCGCTTGCCGCACGGCCCTCGCGCGCGGCGGGTTCCGCTTCGATCGCGCGACGCTTACTGCACGTGGAACTTCGGCGACGTCAGCACCGTGCCGCCCACCGTGCAGTCCGGCGTCAGCGTCGCGTTGTTGAACGTCAGCGACGAGTTCGCATCGCTCCACGCCGTCACGACCTTGCTTGGCCCGCACGCGCCGAGCAGCGTAACGTTCACCTTCACGTTGTTGATCGACAGCTGCGTCGTGCTGTCGGCCTGCCCGGTCCACGGCGACGTGCTGCTCGCGCTGCCGCTGATCAGCGAGCACGTCGCGCCGCCCGTGAACGTCGTCGACGTGATGTTGACGATGCCGGTCGACGTGATCGTGCCGTTGAAGGTCGCGGTACAGGCCGCCGTGATCGACCCCTTGCTCAGGTTCGTGAGACCCGATGCGGAGAACGGCTCGCCGTTCGGGTTCATCGGCTGACCGTCCGCGCGCGAAACGGTGACCGCGAAAGCAGGCGCGGCCGAAACCGCGGTGAAAGCCACTGCAGCAACAAGCGATACGATTTTGCGAATGCTCATTTGAACTGCCCCCTCTCTTCACAAATGGCGGCACGCCGCCAGGAACGCGATCTTCCGGCCGGAACCCTCCGGCCAGCCGGTCGCAGGAAGCCGCCGGCACGCGTCATGCGCGCCGGTCGGCTCAGAACTTGTAGGAAATCCCGACGAACGTGATCAACGGGTCGGCCTTCAGTCGCGTGCGCGTGGTCGCGAGCGTCGAACCGTCGGCCGCCTTGATCACCAGCGACGAGTAGGTCTTCAGCGGCATGTACGTCAGCGTCGCCGTGAGCCCCCAGTGCTTGTCGATCGCATAGCTCGCGCCGACGTTGTAGACCGGCGTGAACGACGACGACGCCTTGCCCTCGACCGACGTCGCGCCCGGCTTGCCGGCCCCCGCCGCGAGCACGCTGCCGAGGTTCTCGTTGATGTCCTTCGCGAAGTTGCCGTTCAGTTCGATGTTGCTGAACCAGCTGTAGGCCACGCCGATCCCGACGAACGGACGGAACTTCGCCGTCGGCGAATTGAAGTAGTACTGCAGAATGACCGTCGGGCTCCACTGCCGCGCGTTCTTCACGGCCGGCTGGTTCGCCGACTTGTCCATGTCGACGTTGCCGAGCGCGCCGGCCGGGCCGGGCGGCCTGATCACGCCGTGTCCGGTCAGCGTGAATTCCGGCGGCACGCCGAGCACCGACGTCACCGCGATGTGATCGGTGAAGAAGTGCGTGAGCGTGAGGCCGACCGTGTCGGCGTTGTTGACCGTCAGGCTCGTGCCCGGCGACGTGAACGAACCGGGCAGGCGCAGCGGCCCGTTGATCGGCATGCTTGCAAGATTCGTCGTCAGCCCGTTGGTCGAATCCTGCGGCATGATATGCAGCCAGCCCAGCGTCGCGACGTTGTCGCCCGCCTGCTGGGCCGATGCGAGCGTCGACACGCCTGCGACGACACCCGCGACAATCAGCTTCTTCATGAAGTCCCCCCCTCATTCTGTCGGGGCGCTGCGCATTCGCGCGCGGCGCCGCCGTGTCTCCATCCACACGCGGTCACTGCACGAACGCGCCGACCGTGAAGTACGGATTGCTCGTATCGGCCATGTCGAGGAACCCGAACACGCCGCCGGTGAACACGAACTTGCCGGTCGCCGGCCCCGACGCCGCGTCCGCGTGCACGGTCGTCACGACGCCCGGCACTGTCTGCGTGTAGTCGAGGTTCAGCGCGCGCGTGAGCGCGGCCTGCGACGCATTGAACGGATCGAGCAGCGTCGCCTGCGCGCCGACGAGCGCGGTCGCGCGGTAGTTGAACGCGCTGTCGACGCCCGTGTACTCGCCGTTCTGCGAGCCCTGGGAGACCGCCGTCTGCGGGCTCAGGAACGAGATGCCCGATTCGTCGTCCGCGCTCGGCGCCCCTTGCGTGAGGTCCGCATTCGCGGCGCCGGTGCGGATGAAGATCGGCACGAGCTGGTTGCGCAGCTTGCCGACGATCAGAATCCCCTTGCCGGCCTTCGCCGGATCGAGCGCCGCGAGCGTCGGCGGAATCTGCGGCTGGTAGTTGAGCGACTGGAATGCCGGCGCATCCGGGCGCAGCGTGAACGGCTGGTTCACGGTCGCGCTCGACGCCAGCGGCTGCCCGCCGTTCTTCTTGCCGAAGTTGTCGGTTTCCGTATAGCTGCCGTCCGCGTTGATCGTCACCTTCTGGTCGAGCGCCACCGGCTGGAAGTTCTGCGACGGCACCTGGTGATAGCCGAGCTGGTTGTACGTGCCGGCGATCTTCGTCAGGTCGGTTTCGAGCGACGAGAAGCTGATGAACGGGTAGTACGGGAACGTCGTCTTCGGGATCTTGCCGACGCCGATCACGCCGTCGAACTGGATCGTCGCGCCGGGGATCGCGCCGCCCAGCACGCCTTCGCCGAGAAACAGCCGCGCGGGCCGGCTCGGGTCGAGGCTCGCGTTCTGCATCCGGAACGTGCACTGGTTCAGCTTCACCGTGGGCAGCCCCGTTTCGTCGGCCAGCGTGCCGTCGACCACGTTCGCGGGCGCGGTGTCGCGCGTCGGCTGCACGGTGCCCGCGGTGGTCGGCACCGGCGACGCGAGGTAGGTCATCCGGTACGTCATCTTCGTCGTGTCGAGCTGCACCTTCACGAGCTCGCCCGACCCGGAGCCTCCGACGAACACCGTGTTGTAGTCGATCGTCTGCGGGCACAGCCGGACCACCGGCGCGGGCGGCGGGTCGCCGTCGCCGCCGCATGCGGCCAGCACGGGTGCGACCGATGCCGCGGCCATCCAATGCTTAAAATTCATAGGAATCCTCTTGAAATTCGATTCACCGGCGGCAGCGCATGCGCCGCCGGTGTGACGTGTTCGATGCCGGGTTACTGGACGAACGCGCCGACCGTGAAGAACGGGTTGACCTGGCTGTTGTTGACGACCATCGCGTAGACATTCCCGGCCGTCACGATCCACCCCGTATCGCCCTTCTTGAAGATCGCCACGTTGCCGGCCGCGCCCTTCGCGTTGAAGTCGCTGTTGGCCGTGACCTTGACCTTGCCGGGCGATGCCTGCGTGTAGTCGAGCCCGAACTGCGCGGTCGGCGACGACGTTTGCGGATCGATGAACGCCGCGGTATTGCCCTGGAACAGCGTCGACGTGTAGTTCGCCGCGATGGTCGACACGGCGGTGCCGTCGCTGCAGTTGCCGGCAGACGGCGTGAAGTAATTGAAAGTCGTGTTGAACGTGCCGGGCAGGTCCGGATGCGGAACGAACGGATTGAAGCTCGGCCCCTGGCCTGCCGCGCTGCCCGACGGCCCGTTGTTGGTCACCACGCCGCATGCGGATGCGCTCGTCGCCCCGATGAACCCGCCCTTCAGCACGTTGGGCGCGACGGCTTTGGCGGGCGCGAGCATCGAGATGCCGACCTCCGCATCGGCCACCGAGCCCAGCGGATTGCCCGGTGCGGCATACGCATACCCGACGCGGATCACGACCGGCACCAGCGCACCGTTCAGCTTGCCGACGATCATCACGCCGTGCGCCTGGCTCGGCACGAGGATCACGAGCGGCTGCCCCTGGCCTGCCGACGGATAGGCCTGCCCCGACTGCGCGTTGCTGACGAATACGTTGTCGGGCGTACCGTCCGCATTCTTGCGCAAGGTCCACGGCGAACCGGTCGTCTGACACGAGTAGTCGCTGCCTGGCGTGATCGTGCAGGAGCCGTCCGCATTGAGCGTCTGGTTCCAGTTCACGACGTCCGGCTGCCAGCCTTGCGGCGTGGTGGTCTGATAGGTGGTGCCGGTCGGCGACAGATGAATGCCGACTTCGTTGTACACGCCGGCCACCTTCGTGAAGTCCGTTTCGGTATCGGTAAAGCCGATGAACGGATAGAAGTCGAATGTGCGCGACGGCACCGAGCCGAGGAAGAAGCCCGGCGCGAGTTCGATGCCCTGGAATGCGATCGTCGCGCCCGGAATGCCGCCGCCGACCACGCCGTTGCCGACGAACAGCATCGGCGGATCGGCGCGATTGATCGTCACCGAATATGCGCCGTCGCTCGTCGCGCCGCTATCGAGCACGAACGCGCAACGATTCTGCTCGGCCGTCGGGAGGTTGGTCGGATGATGGAACGCGCCGCTGATCGTCAGGCCCGCGCGCGTGTCGTTGATCTGCCCTGCCGAGGTCGGCACCGACGAGTCGATGAATTGCATCTGGTAAGTCAGCTTCGTCGTGTCGAACTTCACCTTCACGTATTCGCCGCTGCCGGCGCCGCCCGTATACGTCGTCGTGTAATCGAGCGCGTCCGGACACAGCTTCGTCACGACGGGCGGCGTCGTTTCGGCGCCGCTCGGCCCGCATGCGCTGCCCGAGCACTGCGGCACGGTGATCGGCCCCGGATCGTCGCCGCCGCCGCAACCGGCGACGAACGGCAGCACCAGCACCGCGCACGACAGGATCGCCTTCCGCCATTCAGGAATGCAAATCATCAACCCCTCCTTTTCAGGTACGACAAGTCTCGTCCGGCCGGGCTGCATGGCCTGCCGGTTGGTATCGCGCCGCCGCACGAATGCGCGGCGCATGACGCTGCACGCGGGACCGCCGCGAACCGGTCGGGCATAGGCGGCACACGCGGCGGCGGACAAACGCGCTCCCGCGGCGCCGTCATGCGGCACGGCGCCGTCGGAACGATCGAAACGGAAAGTGGCCTGCCGCTACGGCTTGCCGCTACGGCTCGCCGCTACGGCCTGCCGCTACACGGCGAGGTGACGGCGCAGGCATGCGACCTGCGTCGCGCCTGCATTCAGCGAAAAATCGGGAAGCGGCAGTCCCGCCGGCCCGGCGGATAGGCGTCTCATGATGTTGGTCTCCATACGTACGCTTGATTCGTTTTCGTGATGCGTCGTGTGTCGAGACTATGATCGGACCATTCCCGCAAGTAAATGGATGCAGAGTTCCAAACGACGGACGCCGCGCGATCCTAGCGTTTATACGGTATTTAACAGATTTTCAAACGGCCTTCATTTTATTTGCTCAGACAAATAAACGCCGCGTGGAACACGCGTTTGAACGGCCCTGCGAATCCGCGCCGGGCCAAGCCGGCCGGCCTTCCGCGGCCAGCACGCATGCTGCGGCGCACCCTCACACGTCGATGATCGCGAGCGTGCCGTGGCTGCCGGGCAGCACCGCGTGGCGCGTGCCGGCGCGCGCGAGATACATCTGCCCGGCGCCGACCACGACCGTTTCCGCTTCGACCTCGAGCATCAACGTGCCGTCGAGCACCAGCAGCCCCTCGTTGTAGTCGTGCACTTCCGCTTCGTAAGGCTGGGCATCCATGCGCAGCACCTTGATCCGGGCCGGACCCACTTCGCCGACGATCGTGGATTGCCATGCGCAGGCCTGCGCGTTTGCCACGGATTTCAAATCGATCAAAGACATGCGCGCCGCTCCGTATCGCCGGGAAAGGAACGCATTATCGCGAGCGCCACGCGTGTCGTCCCGGTACGGCGCGAGGGCCGGCGGGCGGCACAGTCGGCCAGCCGGCCGGGTGGCCACGCGAGCGCGGGCCGATTGACGGAAAACGACCGGAATTGTTCGCGCCACTCAAATAAAACACCGAATCATTGAGCAATATCACCGCAATCCACCCAAATTCGGCACCGGCACGACCCGGCCTTTCCATCAGAATGCATTTCGATCTGCCGATTGCTAATATGGCGGTCCCGCGATCCCGCACCACCCTGCCGTTCGACATGACGCCCGTTCGCCATGCCGTCCCCGGTCCCGGCCGCTTCGCAGCGGCGGCGGCGCCGGGCACGCGCGGCGCCGGCCGTCGCGCCGGCCGGCCGTGCCATCCGTGAGCATGCAACCGATCCTTTCCGTCTCCGACCTCTCCAAGACTTACGCGTCCGGCTTCCAGGCGCTGAAGCACGTGACCCTCGACATCCGCCCCGGCGAGATCTTCGCGCTGCTCGGGCCGAACGGCGCCGGCAAGACGACGCTGATCGGCTCGATCTGCGGCATCGTCACGCCGACCGAAGGCCGCGTGACGGTCGGCGGCCACGACATCCGCGATCAATACCGCGCGGCCCGCGAAATGATCGGCCTCGTGCCGCAGGAGCTGACCACCGACGCGTTCGAATCCGTCTGGGCCACCGTATCGTTCAGCCGCGGCCTGTTCGGCAAGGCGCCCGATCCCGCGTACATCGAGAAGACGCTGAAGGCGCTGTCGCTGTGGGACAAGCGCGACAACAAGCTGATGACGCTGTCGGGTGGCATGAAGCGCCGCGTGATGATCGCGAAGGCGCTGTCGCACGAGCCGCGCATCCTGTTCCTCGACGAACCGACGGCCGGCGTCGACGTCGAGCTGCGCCGCGACATGTGGAAGCTCGTCGATTCGCTGCGCGAAAGCGGCGTGACGATCCTGCTGACCACGCACTACATCGAGGAAGCGGAGGAAATGGCCGACCGGATCGGCATCATCCTCGGCGGCGAGCTCGTGCTCGTCGAGGAAAAGCGCGAACTGATGCGCAAGCTCGGCAAGAAACAGCTCACCGTGCAGCTCGAGCAGCCGCTCGCGGACGTGCCGCCCGCGCTCGCGCCGTTCGGGCTCGAACGCGCGGAAGACGGCGCCGCGCTCGTCTATACGTACGACTCGCAGCGCGACGACGCGAGCATCGCGAAGCTGATCAACGCACTCGGCTCGGCCGGCATCGGCTTTCGCGACCTGCACACGACGCAGAGCTCGCTCGAGGACATTTTCGTCAGCCTGATCGACAACCGCCGCAACGGCGTGCAAGGAGCCTGACGTATGAACTGGCATGGAATCCGCGCGATCTACCGCGCAGAAATGGCTCGCACGCGCCGCACGCTGATGCAGAGCATCATCGCGCCGGTGATCTCGACGTCGCTGTATTTCGTCGTGTTCGGCTCCGCGATCGGCTCACGCATCAGCGACGTGAACGGCATCGGCTACGGGTCGTTCATCGTGCCGGGCCTCGTGATGCTGTCGCTGCTGTCGCAGAGCATCTCGAATGCGTCGTTCGGCATCTACTTCCCGCGCTTCACCGGCACGATCTACGAGATCCTGTCCGCGCCCGTGTCGTATTGGGAGATCGTGATCGCGTACGTCGGCGCGGCCGCGTCGAAGTCGATCCTGCTCGGCGTGATCATCCTCGCCACGGCCGGCCTGTTCGTGCCGCTGCACATCCTGCATCCGGTCTGGATGGTGCTGTTCCTGGTGCTGACGGCTGTCACGTTCAGCCTGTTCGGCTTCGTGATCGGCATCTGGGCCGACAGCTTCGAGAAGCTGCAGCTCGTGCCGCTGCTGATCATCACGCCGCTCACGTTCCTCGGCGGCAGCTTCTACTCGGTCGACATGCTGCCGCCCGCATGGCGCGTCGTCACACTGTTCAATCCGATCGTCTACCTGATCAGCGGCTTTCGCTGGTCGTTCTACGGGATCGCCGACGTGCACGTGTGGATCAGCCTCGCCGCGACCGCGCTGTTCCTCGTGATCCTGCTCGCGATCGTCGCGTGGATGTTCCGCACCGGCTACAAACTGAAGAATTGACGCCGGCGAGCGTCGCGCGCGCCGCCCGACGATGACGCATTTGGGCAAGCAGGCGGCGCTTTTCCTCCGATGCGGCAGTTTGTGGTCGCGTCTACTGAATACGAAGCATCGGGGCCGTCGAGCATGCGCTGCGCGGCCCCTTTTTCATTTCAGAGGACGCCATGCCCACCGCCACCGCTCCCGCCTCCGCCGCCGCCCGGCTCGAACGCCTGCCGTTCTCCGGCTATCACAAGCGCATCTTCTTCATCATCGCGATCGCGTTCTTCTTCGACTCGGTCGATCTCGGCACGATGACGTTCGTGCTCGGCTCGATCCGCAAGGAGTTCGGGCTGTCGACGGCCGCCGCCGGCCTCGTCGCGAGCGCGAGCTTCTTCGGGATGGTGCTCGGCGCGGCCGTGGCCGGCCTGCTCGCCGACCGCTTCGGCCGCCGGCCCGTGTTCCAGTGGAGCATGGTGTTGTGGGGCGCCGCGTCGTACCTGTGCTCGACCGCGCAGAGCGTCGACGCGCTGATCGTCTACCGCGTGCTGCTCGGCATCGGGATGGGGATGGAGTTTCCGGTCGCGCAGACGCTGCTGTCCGAATTCGTGCCGACCGAGAAGCGCGGCCGCCTGATCGCGCTGATGGACGGCTTCTGGCCGCTCGGCTTCATCACGGCCGGCATCGTCGCGTATTTCGTGCTGCCGCAATTCGGCTGGCGGACCGTGTTCGCGCTGCTCGCGATTCCGGCCGTGTTCGTGCTGGTCGTGCGCCGCATCGTGCCGGAATCGCCGCGCTGGCTCGAACATGCGGGCCGGCACGCGCAAGCCGACACGGTGATGCAGACGATCGAGGCGAAGGTGATGCGCTCGGCCGGCGTCACGACGCTGCCGCCGCCGTCGCGGCTCGCCGAGCCGGCCGCCGCGCGCGGCCACGGCGCGTTGCGCGAGATCTGGAGCGGCGTGTACCGCCGCCGCACGGTGATGGTGTGGCTGCTGTGGTTCTTCGCGCTGCTCGGCTTCTACGGCCTCACGTCGTGGCTCGGCGCGCTGCTGCAGCAGGCCGGCTTCGAAGTCACGAAATCGGTGTTCTACACGGTGCTGATCTCGCTCGGCGGCGTGCCGGGCTTCCTGTGCGCCGCGTGGCTCGTCGAGCGTTGGGGCCGCAAGCCGACCTGCATCGCGTCGCTGATCGGCGGCGGCGCGATGGCGTACGCGTACGGCCAGAGCGCGCTGTACGGCGGCAGCACGACGCTGCTGATCGTCACGGGCCTCGCGATGCAGTTCTTCCTGTTCGGGATGTGGGCGGCGCTGTACACGTACACGCCCGAGCTGTACGGCACCGGCGCCCGCGCGACGGGTTCGGGCTTCGCGTCGGCGATCGGCCGGATCGGCTCGCTGATCGGGCCTTACGTGGTCGGCGTGGTGTTGCCGGTGTTCGGCCAGGGCGGCGTGTTCACGCTTGGCGCGCTGTCGTTCATCGCGGCGGCCATCGCCGTGTGGACGCTCGGGATCGAGACGAAGGGGCTCGCGCTGGAGCAACTGGCGGCAGGCGACGACGCGGGTGGCAGCGGCCGGTATCCGGCGGCGGCAGCGGACGAAGCGTCCTGATCGCCGGGTGGGTTGTCAGGCCGTTTCGAGCCGAATCCAGGTGCTCCTCGATCTCGACCTCATCCTGCCGATGCACGGCGCGGCGATCGCGCATGACATTCCGCGCGTGCTCGCCGCGCGATCGTCCAGTGCGAGGCCGCCGCCGCGTAAGCCGCGGCGGCGGTCATCCGGCACGGGTACAGCGGCGCCCGTCAGGCGTCGGCGACGACGAACTCTTCGGCCGCCTTGCGCTGGACCGCGGCCATCACGGCCAGTTCGCGCTTGCTGCGCGTATCGCCGGACACGACGCCCGTCGCGTGCTTCGCCTTCGCGCCCAGCGGGAAAAAGACGAACGACGCGCCGGCCGGGGCCGCCGGCTCCGCGCGCAGGCGTTTGTTCAGGATTTTCAGATACTTCTTCTTCGAGACTTCCTTAGCAGCCATGGCGCCCTCCGCGTACACGTGATGCGGACCAGCATACCAGTTTTGCCGATGCGCTCCGTGACAGCGGCCGCGCGGCGCACCGACTCCATCGCGCGTGAAAATTTCTCGCCCGCGATGTCGATTCGCGTCGCCGTCGCGCGTCGTGTTGTCGTAACCGATCGTTTTGCCGTCGCACCGTCGGCAAGCGCCCTGTTCCCTTTCAAGGAGAGACGACAATGCGCGTCATGGTCATCGTCAAAGCCACCGCCGATTCCGAATCCGGTCGGCTGCCCGACACCGACATGCTGGCCGCGATGGGCCAGTTCAACGAGGCACTCGTGAAAGCCGGCATCCTGCTCGCCGCCGACGGGTTGCACCCGAGCAGCCGCGGCAAGCGCGTGCACTTTTCCGGCAAGAACCGCACGGTCGTCGACGGCCCGTTCGCCGAAACGAAGGAGCTCGTCGCCGGCTACTGGCTGTGGCAGGTGAAATCGATGGAGGAAGCCGTCGAATGGGTGAAGCGCTGCCCGAACCCGATGCCCGGCGACTCCGCCATCGAGATCCGCCCGCTGTACGAACTCGAGGAATTCGGCGACGCGTTTACGCCCGAGCTTCAGGAGCAGGAAGCGCGCATCGTCGCGGAAATGGACGCGCGGCAGAAGCGCTGAGCGGGGCAAGCGGGCGGTGTGGGCGCAGCCCGCCTGTACCCAAATGAGCCGGTTGACGAAGCCCTGGTCAGTAACGTATCTTTTTGACACGTTAATGACCAGGGCTTCGTCATGCATTCCCGTTTCGACCGTTTCCGCTTGACCGCGCTCGGCGCCCAGCTTGAAGCGCTGATCGAGCAGCCCGAGCGCTATCTCGAGTTCGCGGCGCTGTCGCGCGTCGGCGTCGCCGCGATCGGCGCGATCCAGGACGAGATCGCGCACAAATTCCCCGAAATCGAAGCCGACACGACGGCCCGCCAATTCTGCGGCGCGATGGTCGCCGACGTCATGCGCCGCCACGGCCACGAGGTCGTGCAGGCGCGCGGGCGGCTCGGCGGTGCGCTGTTCAGCTATGGCGCGGTATTCAGCGCATCCCCGCACCGGCTGCCGTTCGCTGACATCGTCGCCGCGCTGGCGCGCATGCCGGCCCGGCTCGCCGCTTACGCCGCGCACGTACCGGCCGCGCTGGCCACGCGCCGCCCGGCCGGCACCGGCTTCTCGCTGGTCGAACATGCGTGCCACCTGCGCGATCTCGATGCGGTGTTCGCCGCGCGCATCGACGCCGTGCGCACGGCCGAGCTTCCCGCGATCGAATCCGTCGACGGCACCGCGCTCGCCGCGCAACGCGACTATCTCGCGCAGCCGCTCGATCTCGCCGTCGCGGCATTCGGCAGTGGCCGCGCCGCGCTGTGCGCCACCGCGGCCGCGCTGGAGCCAGCGCAACTCCAACGGTGCGGGCTGCGCGACGGCATCCGCCGCATGTCGCTCGACGAACTCGTGCGCGAACTGCTCGATCACGACCGCACGCACGTGCTCGAACTCGACGAACTGCTCGCGGAACTCGAATTGCCGCCCCTGCCTGCAGCGGCGGCCGCATGATCGCGCCCGCGCCCGTCGTCTCCATTCACGGTTTCATCGGCACGTTCGACGTGCACGGCTGGCACGGCCCGCATCTTTGCCCCGACCTGCTCGGCTACGGCGCGCATCCTATGCAAACCGTCCGCCTGACAACCCGTAGGGTTCGCCGAAATATGGTTGAAAGGCGCGATTGCTAAAGTCGTCGCAACAGGGTTTTCCCGGCCTCCCGCCCCGGACTGGAACGACACATGCAAGGATCGATGAACCTGGCACGTACTTTCTGGCTGCTACTGCTGCTCGCCGTCACGAGCCCTGCGTTCGCCTTTCATGCGCGGGTCGTCGCGATTCCGAGCGCCGCGATGAGCGAAACGCTGAAGGCCACCATCGTGCTGCCCGACGATTACGCACGCGACAACCACGGCGAGCGCTACCCCGTCGTCTATCTGCTGCACGGCTCGGGCGGCGACCATACCGACTGGACGTCGAACACGCACATCGCCGCGCTGGCCGACCGCTATCGCGTGATCCTCGTGATGCCCGACGGCGGACATGAAAGCTGGTACATCGACAGCCCGTTCGATTCGGGCAGCCGCTACGAGACCTTCGTCGGCGATGAAGTCGTGTCCTATGTCGACCTGCATTTCCGCACGATCGCCGCCCAGCACGCGCGCGCGATCACCGGGCTCAGCATGGGCGGCTTCGGCGCCCTGCGCATCGCGCTCGACCGGCCCGACACGTTCGGCGCGGTGGGCAGCATCAGCGGCGCGGTCGATCCGCGCTGCTGCACGGACGAGCCGGGGATCGCACACGTGTTCGGTGATCCCGATCGCCATCCGTCGTTCTGGAACCGAAACGTGATCGTCGAAAACGCGCGGGCATTCGTGCGCGCTCATCTCGACCTGACGATCGATTGCGGCCGCGACGACGCATTCGTCGACTCGAACCGCACGCTGCACGAACGGCTCGTCGCGCTCGGCGTGCCGCACGACTATGCGGAGCGGCCGGGCGGCCATACGTGGGATTACTGGGCGAATGCGATCCGCTACCAGATGCGGTTCTTCGCGACGTCGTTCCAGCATCGCGGCTACGCGTACCGTGCCGCGCCGCCTGCACCGGGTATGACGCGCGCGGGCTGACGCACGAAAAAGAGAAACGACGAAGCCGTCAGTTGCCGTGCGTGGTGTCCGCGCCGACGACGCGATCGAAGAATTCCTGCGCACGCGCCAGCTCGTCGAGCGCGCGATCGAGACGCGACATCGCGCGTGCGTATTCGGCCGACGAGCCGTCGTCGTCGCTTTCGCCGCGCACCGCGCGAAACGCCTGATCGACGTTGCGCGTCGCTTCGACGAAGCGTTGTGCGGCCCGGGCTTCCGGCGAACAGATGTGGGTCGACATCGACACTCCTCCGTCAGGATTGCAGTGTGAAGCACGCCGACGCCCAGTGTGCGTGGTACGCATGTCGGCGACGTGAACCACGACCCGTCGCGTGTCGACGCATCGGCCGCCGCACCGCGCGCTTCGTGCCGATTGTCGCTCCGCGCTCGTCGATCCGCTACGGCGAGATTGCAACAAATTCTTGCGCGAACGGCGTCGCGCCCGGCGTCACGCGCGCCCGATGCGCGGATGCGCGAGCCCGGCGAACGCGGCCGCCTCGCCCGGCGACAGGTCGAACAGATCGCCGGTGAGATCGCGCGGATGCTCGGCCGCCGGCCGGTTGCGCAGGCGCGCGACATGCGTGGGCGCCACGTACGCGGCCGCCGTTTCGAGCGGCGGCACGTCGAACAGATCGCGCGTGACGCCGCGCACGGCGTCGGTCGGCGAACGGCCGCGCAAGCGCGCGACCAGCTCGACGAAGCGATCGAAATCGCCCGCGCGCGTGGCCTTGTTCACTTCCGCGAGATCGCGCGCCTTCAGCACGCATGGCTGCGCGAGCCGCACGAAATACGGTGCCTCGAGCTCGACCGACAGCGCGAGCGGATAGCTCTTGCCCGTCTGCTCCTTCGCACGCCCGATGCAGTCAACCACGGCCGCGCCCTGCGCGGCGCCCAGCGGCCTGCCCGTGCTCACGCTGCGCAGATGGTCGGGAAACACGCGCAACTGCGTACCGACCGTCAGCGCGGTGGACGACGCGCACACGAGCGCGTAATGCTGCTCGCGACGCCGGCCCGACGGCAACGTCGAGCGGCTGGCGATGAACGTGTGCGGCGGCAACGGCCGCACCTGACCGCTTGCGTCGACCCACGCATTCCACAGCAGCGCGTCCTTGCGCTCGCCCGCGCGCGGACGCGACGCGACCGGCGAAAACAATGCGAGCAGCGAACCCGTGCGATGCGCGGCGACTTGCGCGCTGCTGCCGAGCGGCTGGTTGATGCCCCACAGAAAACGCCCGCCGCCGAGCCGGCGCTCCCATTCCTTGCGGAGCACGACGGTCGGCAATTCCTCGCCGGACTCGGCGCCGATCTTGGTCCAGCAGAACGTGGGTGGGAGGTGTTTCAGTGTCATCAACTTTCTCGGGGATACAGCCTCGCTGCTGACAGCAAGCCCATTCAACAGCCGTAACTGTATAGGTATAATGCATCGCATGGAAGCCCCGGACCAAGATTTTCCCGTTCAAGACCTGTTGCGCCGCTTGATGGCAGACACACGCTCGTCCAGCGAAATTGCGCGACTTTCCGGGGTCAGCCAGCCAACCGTGTCGCGCCTTCGGCTGTCGAACGGGCGCCGGCTGCGCCGCAGCGCGCCATTCAACAAGCTATGCAGTTTTTATGGCGTCGATACCGAGCCGTCGCGGCGCCGGTACAACGACCTGCTGCGCGACGCGATCGTCGACGCGTGGGACGGGTCGGACGAGCACGGGCGCGCGCTGCTGGTCGTGATTCAGGGGCTGAAGGGTTTGCAGGCGAAGGCGGACGACGGGTGATGTCGCCAACGTGCCCGGTCATTCATCGGGATTGAACGGGATCGGCGCGCGCGCCCGCATCGGCGACGGCGCGCCGTTTTCTACGTGTGTGGCGCAGCGGCTCGCCGGCGCCGCATCGCGCGCGGCAGCATCGAGGCGCGGATAGCCGCTGCCGGTCACGACACGCGCGGCGACCACCCGGCCGGCCGCGTCGGTTTCCAGTTCGACGAGCGCGGTGCCGTGTTCGCCCGTGCCGTCGTCCTGGCGGCGCCCCGTCAGCCGTCGCACGCCGCGCTGCATTGCGCGAGCGAATTCTCCTTGCTGCGAAAAACCAGCGGCTGCTCGTCACGCGGCGCGCGACGTCGCGCGAACTGCACTGCCTGTTCGATCTGACCGTGATGAGCCGACTTCGCACACACCGGATCGGCTTCCTTCGGATCGCCGGCCAGCAGGTACGCCTGACACCGGCAACCGCCGTGATCCGCATGCCGCTCGTCGCACGTACGACACGGCTCGCGCATCCAGTCGTCGCCGCGAAATGCATTGAACGCATCGCTGTCGTACCAGATGTCCCGCAGCGAGCGATCGCGCACGTTCGGCAGCGCAAGCCCCGGCAGCGACCGCGCGGCATGGCACGGCAGCGCGGTGCCGTCCGGCGCGACGCCGAGGAACACCGAGCCCCAGCCGTTCATGCACGCCTTCGGGCGGCGCTCGAAATAGTCGGGCACGACGAACAGGATCTTGCAGCGCTCGCCGATCAGCTTCCGATAGCGGTTGACCGTGTCCTCGGCCTCGCGCACCTGCTCGACGGTCGGCATCAACTGGTCGCGATTGAGCATCGCCCAGCCGTAGTACTGCGTGTTCGCGAGTTCCAGGTAATCCGCGCCGAGATCGAGCGCCATCTCGATGATCTGCCCCACGTGCGGCAGGTTGTAGCGATGCAGCACGCAGTTGAGCACCATCGGGTAGCCATGCGCCTTGATCAGCCGTGCGACGTCGCGCTTCAGTCCGAACGTGCGCGTGCTGGTCAGGAAATCGTTCAGCTCGCGCGTCGAATCCTGCAGCGACAACTGGATGTGGTCGAGCCCGGCGGCCTTGAGCCGCTCGATGCGCGCGACGTTCAGCCCGATGCCCGACGTGATCAGGTTCGTATAGAAGCCGAGCCCGCGCGCATGCGCGACGAGCGTCTCGAGGTCGCCGCGCTGCAGCGGCTCGCCGCCCGAGAAGCCGATTTGCGCGGCGCCGAGCGCGCGCGCATCGCTGATGACCGTGCGCCACGCGTCGGTGTCGAGTTCCGCGCCGTGCGTCGCGAAGTCGACCGGGTTGTAGCAGAACGCGCAGTGCAGCGGGCAGCGGTACGTGAGTTCCGCGAGCAGCCACAGCGGCGCGGACGGATGGGGCGTGTCGGGTGTCATGTCAGTCCAGCCAGCCGCGCAGTCGCGCATGATCGAGGAAACGGTAGACGTCGGTCGCGAGATCCGATTGCATGAACAGGCGCTCGAGCTCGCCGATGATGTCGTCCAGTTCGCGCGTGCCGTCGCAGCGCGCGAGAATCTCGCCGGCGCTCGGGTTGAGCTTGACCATGCCCTCCGGATAGAGCAGCACGTACGCATCCTGGGCCGCCTCCCATTGCAGGCGGTACATGCCCCTGAGGCAGGGGCGCAGCGGCACGCCGCTGGCGGCTTCGATCGCGTTCATAGGGGGTAGGCCTTTTCGACGGCGTCGAGCATCGACCACAGGATGTCGAGCTTGAATTGCAGAATGCCGAGCGCGCGCTGCTGCGCGTCCGGTGTCGTGAAATGCTGCAGCGTGACCGCGAGCCCATGCTCGACGTCGCGCTGCGCGAGCGGCACGCGGCTGCGAAAGTAATGCAGCCCGGCCGGCTCGATCCACGGGTAATGCGACGGCCAGCCCGCGAGCCGGTCGAGATGGATCTGCGGCGCGAACATCTCGGTCAGCGACGAGCACACCGCTTCCTGCCACGGCGCGCGCCGCGCGAAGTTCACGTACGCGTCCACCGCGAAACGCACGCCGGGCAGCACGTGTTCGAGCGACCACAGCTCGTCACGCGTCAGACCGCATGCCTCGCCGAGCCGCACCCACGCCTCGATGCCGCCTTCGTTGTCGCCCTGCCCGTCGTGGTCGATCAGCCGCTGGATCCAGCGGCGTCGCGTTTCGCGGTCGGGGCAGTTCGACAGGATCGCCGCATCCTTGAGCGGGATGCAGATCTGGTAATAGAAGCGGTTCGCGACCCAGCCGCGGATCTGCGTGGGCGAACAGGCGCCGCTGTTGAGCCGCCGGTTGAACGGATGATGGATGTGATAGCGCGATTCGAGCGCACGCAGGCGCGCCTCGAATTCGGTCGCGGTCCAGGGCGTCGCGTGCAACGCCGTAGCGGGGATCGGTGCGTTCATCGTCAGACCTGGAATTGCATGCCGTCGTGCGCGACGTCGATGCCGTGCGCGCGCAGGTGCGCGTGCTCGACGGAATGCGGATCGAGAATCGGGTTCGTGTTGTTGATGTGCGTGAGCACCTTGCGCGTGCGCGCGGGCAGCGTATCGAGCCAGTCGATCATGCCGGGCCGCCCGGGTTCCGCGCACTGCGCGAGATGTCCCATGTCCGCCGCGTGCTTGCCCGACAGGCCGAGATCGATCATCTCGGTGCCGGTCCAGAACGTGCCGTCCACCAGCACGAGATCGACGCCGTCCATGGCCGCACGTACCTCGTCGGTGACCGACGCGAGCCCCGGCGCATAGAACGCGCGCCGCCCGCTCGCGACGTCTTCGATCGACAGCGCGATGTTGTCGCCGGGCACGGCCGACGCGCGTCGCGGCGAATAAGGCGGCGGCTTGCTGTCGACGGCGAGCGCGGTGAAACGGATCCCGCTCGCGGCCGGCACCGCGAACGGCTCGCCGGGCACGATCGTGTGCGCGGCCACGCCGCAGTAATGGCCGAGCAGCGGCACGAGCGGCAAGCCGGTCGACAGGTCGTCGAGCACCGGCGCGCTCGCGTAGAGCGGCAGCGGCGTCGAACGCTCGCGCAGCATCAGCAGGCCCGTCACGTGATCGATCTGCGCGTCGCACAGCACGACGGCGGCGATGCCGCTGTCGCGAATCGCGCGCGCCGGTTGCAGGTCCGGATCCGCGCGCAACTGGGAAAGGATGTCGGGCGACGCGTTGACGAGGACCCAGTCGACGCCGTCGTCGCTGACCGCGATCGACGACTGCGTGCGCGGCAGCACATGGCCGCTTCCGCTGCGCGCACGGCGGCAGTTCGCGCAATTGCAGTTCCATTGCGGCAGCCCGCCGCCGGCTCCCGAGCCGAGTATCTTGATCTTCATGGCGTCAGCTCCCGAGGCCGCCCGCGCCGATCACGGCGAAACGGGCGGCACGCACGGCGATCAGCGGTTGGCGATGTACATCGTGATTTCGAAGCCGAAACGCAGGTCGGTGTAAGACGGTGTCGTCCACTGCATGGTGTGTCTCCTGTCTGAATTGATGAGTCGATGAGTCGATGCGTTGCTGGATGAATCGAACGACCGCGGCAATCGAGCGGTCGGTTTCTATTCAGCAAGGAGCGTGCCGAAGCCGCTTTTCGGCGGCCCGGCGGCGGTAGACGGCCATCATCCGGGCATCGCGGCGGAATCCTTACGAATAGCCGACACGATTCGCGCGAATGCGGTCCGCCACCCCGGCGGAACGCTGTCCGCGCGTGGTCGCAGGTGTTGAATCGTTGAACACCGGTGTTGCAACTTGACACACCGGCTGTGACAGGTCGCGCGCAGCGCGACGAGCGCGTCAGCTTTCGTCGGACGGCTGGCGCCCCGCGTCGGCGGCCGGCATCTTCCGGTAGATCGTGTTGCGCGAGACGCCGAGCGCGCGCGCCGCGGCGGACACGTTGCCGCCGTGACGGGCCAGCGCGGCGGCGATCGCGGACGCGGCGACGTCCTGCAGGCGCGCATCGACGGAAGGCAACGCGTCCGCGGCGCCCGGCCCGGCCGCGGTGCTCGCCGCGGCGGGCGAATCGGGCGTGGCCGGCACGGCCTGCCCGGTCTGCACGGCATCGCCGCGCCGCAGGTCATCGAAGAAGTCGTCCGGCAGGTGCTCGCGCCGGATTTCGCCATCGTCGTCGACCATGGCCGCCGCCGTGCGCAGCAGGTTGCCGAGCTGGCGGAAGTTACCCGGCCACGTGCAGCGCACGAACAACTC
Source organism: Burkholderia sp. CpTa8-5 (assembly GCF_017815045.1). Lineage (NCBI taxonomy): Bacteria > Pseudomonadati > Pseudomonadota > Betaproteobacteria > Burkholderiales > Burkholderiaceae > Burkholderia > Burkholderia sp. CpTa8-5. The sequence goes on along the minus strand of NZ_JAGIQD010000016.1, from coordinate 11,431 downwards.
CATGACGTCCGGCGCGACGGACAGCGGCGGCCCGCCCGGCCCCGCGAACGCCTCGCGTTGCAGCATCTTCTGCACGACGACCGCGAGATCCGTGCGGTCGCGCAACGGCGGCAGGCGCACCACGAGGCCGTTCAGCCGGTAGTAGAGATCCTCGCGGAAACGGTTCTGCGCGATCATCTCGCGCAAGTCGCGGTGCGTCGCGCAGATGATCGCGATGTCCACGGCAATCGTCTTCGTCGACCCGAGCGGGTTCACGAGGCGCTCCTGCAGCACGCGCAGCAGCCGCACCTGCAGCGGATACGGCATGTCGCCGATCTCGTCGAGGAACAGCGTGCCGCCGTTCGCCTGCAGCAGCTTGCCGATCGCCCCCTTGCGGCGCGCGCCGGTAAATGCGCCCTCCTCGTAGCCGAACAGCTCGGACTCGATCAGCGTCTCCGGAATCGACGCGCAGTTGACCGCGACGAACGGCGCGTCGCGCCGCGGCGAGTCGTTGTGGATCGCCTGCGCGAGCAGTTCCTTGCCGGTGCCGGTCTCGCCGGTGATCAGGATCGGGATGTCCTTGCCGATCACCTTGCGCACCTTCGCGATCACGCACGCGACCTGCGCATCGCCAGTGTCGAGATAGTTGAGCCGCGACAGGCCGGCCGACGTGCCGGCCGCCGGCGCGGGCGCCGCGTTCGCGCGTGCGGCCGGCGCGCCCGCGTCGTGGACGTCCGTCGGCCGGCTGCCTTCGGCGAGCGTCGCGCGGCGGAAGTGCACGCGCGCGCAGACCACCGCGCCGTTGCCGAGATTGAGCATCAGGTGCCGGTCGGTGCTCGCGCGCATGCGGTCGATCAGTTGCGCACTGGTGACGTCGAACAGCGACGACAGCGTGTGCGCGCGCAGCGCCGAGAGCGGCATGCCGAGCTGAAACTGCGCGCTGCGATTGGCCGACAGGAAGCGCCCGTCGGCGGTGAACGCGACGATCCCCTCCATCAGCGTGCCGAGGAACTCGGGGCGGCCATGAAACGACACCTGCAGCGTTTCCTGAAAGGTCGTCGTAAACAGGTGATTCTCGATCATCTGCACCGACATCTTCGCGAGCGCCATCGTGTGCTGGTGATAGCTGCGGTGGTCGCCCGTCACGTCGAGCACGCCGATCGCGTCGCCGTACGGATCGAGGATCGGCACGCTCGAACAGGTCAGGAAGCGGTTCGCGGCCAGGAAGTGCTGGTCGCCGTGGACGACCATCGGGCACAGCTCTGCCAGCGCCGTGCCGATCGCGTTGGTGCCCTGCCGGCTCTCCGCCCAGTTCGCGCCCGGGCGCAGCGCGACCTTCTCCGCGCGGCGCAGGAAATCGTCGTCGCCGATCGAATGGAGAATCAGCCCTTCCGCATCGGTCAGCACGATCATGCTCTGCGTGTTGACGATCTGCTCGTGCAGCGTCTCCATCACCGGCATCGCGTGCACGCACAGCACCCGGCTCTGCTCGCGCTTGAGCACCAGCGCCGCGTTCGACAGCACGTCGTAGTCGGGTCGTGCCGATACCTGGAGGCCGAACGTCTCCGAGCGCTCGTGGGCCTTCTGGATCGACGGCGCGGGCCAGCCAGCGGGATGCGCGGCCCGTGACCCGGCCGCCTGCTCTACGTCATCGCGCATTGTCTCCTCCGGGGGATCCTTCCGGTCAACTGCCGGACTCTTTGCCGTCATTGCAAGCAAGCATCGGGCCACGCGGGCGCCGCGCGATAAATTGAAAGGACGATGTAATGAATCATCCGGGCGCGGCCGGGCGTGTCGTGTCGCGTCGCGCGACGGGCAGGCCTTCGTGATACCGCGAATTCCCGACGCGTGACTACCCGTGCGAATCCGGATCCTCGCGGCTGGCGCGTTTCTGGCTTTATCGCAGAACCCGTCCGGCCGCTGCCCGGCCGCGTGACGGTTGCCTTCCGATTCCGCCCGAACCCTATCGACATGACGCGTCGCCCGATTCGATCCACGCCGTCGCCTGCCATGCGGGCCTTGCCCGACGCATCGACGTCACCGCCCACGCCCGTTCGCCGACACCTGCACCGGGACGCGCAATCGATCGCGTTCGCCGTGGCCGGCGCCGCGCAAGGCCATCCGGTCGTCGTACTGCACGGCGGACCCGGCAGCGGCAGCCAGGCCGGCATCCTGCGGCTGTTCGACCTTGCCCGCGTGCGCGTCGTGCTCGTCGACCAGCGCGGCGCGGGCGCGTCGACACCGCGCGGCGGCACGCGTCACAACACCACCGCGCGGCTGATCGCGGATCTCGAAGCGGTGCGCGAACAGCTCGGCATCGCACGCTGGGGCGTCGTCGGCGGATCGTGGGGCGCCGCGCTCGCGCTTGCGTATGCGGGCACGCATCCGGGACGGGTAACGGGCGTCGTGCTGCGCGGCCTGTTCCTGACGTCGCCACGCGAAGTCCGTGGACTCTTCGTGACGTCCCGCACGCGCGCGCCGCGCGAATGGCGGCGCCTGCATGCCGCGGCCGGCGGCGGCCGGCCTGAGCGCCTGCTGTCGCGCTGCGCTGCGGGGCTGCGCCGCGACGCGAGCACAACCCGGCAGCGCATAGTCGCGCTCGCGTGGCACGCATACGAAAACGCGATCCTCGCATCAGTACGCACACGCCGCTCGCCCGTGCGCCCGATTCGGTCCCAGAAGACCGTCGGCCGGCTGATCGACAAATACCGGATCCAGGCGCACTACCTGCAACACGATTGCTGGCTCGGCGAGCGCCGCGTACTCGCGCTCGCGCGACGGGCCGCACTGGCCCACGTGCCGCTGTTCGCCGCGCACGGGATGGACGATCCCGTTTGCCCGGTCGGCAACGTCGAGCGCCTCGCGCGCGCCGTGCCCGACGCGACAATCGAACGCGTGAAGGCCGGGCATCTGGCAAGCGATCCCGCATTGGCGCGCAGCGTCGCCCGCGCCGTGAATGCGATGTTCGCGATGGTGCCGTTCCCGTGACGGCCCGCGCCCGGTCGTGTCGCGACGGGACCGCACACGCAGCCGCATCACGCTCAATCCCACGCATAGCGCATGCCGACCCACGCGCCGCGCGGCGCGCCCGGCCCGACGAACTGCTCGTTCACCGGATTGGCGCCGTCGAACGTATGGTTCGCCCCGTTGAAGAAATTCTGGCCGAGTGCGCCGAAGCTCGCGTAGCGCTTGTCGAACAGGTTCGTCACGCTCGCGAACACCTCGAGCCGCTTCGTGACCCGGTAACGCATGTCGAGATCGACCAGCACGTAGCCGGCGATCCGGCCGTTCACGTCGCCGTTGTTCTCGTCGCCGCGCGCGTACACGCCGCTACGCCACACGACGTTCGCGCCGATGTCCCACGCGGACGTCGCCGCATAGTCGAGCCGCAGTTTCACCGTATGCGCGGGAATGCCGGGGATGCGGTCGCCCGGCTTGACCGTCACGTTGCCGTTCGCGTCGGCCGCCGAATTCGCGGGGCTGTGTTCGGTCCACGACGATCGGTAGGTCGCATCGACATGGCTGTACGACAGCCCGACACCGAGCGGGCCGAACCGCGTGCGGCCGGCGAGCTCGATCCCCTGCCGCCGCGTATCGCCGACGTTGCGGAAGTAGCCCTGCGCGCTGGCCGGGCTGCTGATGAACTGGATGTCGTCGGTCAGCGTCGTGCGGTAGGCCGCGGCGCTCCAGGTCGTCGCCGCGCCGATGCGGCCGCGCACGCCGGCTTCGAACGTCTTCGAGATCACCGGCTTGAGCGCCGGGTCGGCGATGAAGTCGTTCGGCAGCGAACACGGCGCGGCCGGGTCCGCGCACGCGAGTTCGATCGCGGTCGGCGAACGCATGCCTTCGTTGTAGGCCGCATACGCGGTGAAGCCCGCGACCGGGTTCCAGTTGAGCCCGACCGCCGGGTTGAAGCGCGAGAACACATGGGCGCCGTCGAGTAGCGGCTGCACGCCGCTCTCGTCGCCGATCTGCGCTTTCGACCAGTCGTAGCGGCCCGACAGCGTCAGCGTCCAGTGCGGCGTCAGCGACAGCGCGTCGCTCAAGTACACGCCGACATTCACGTTGCGCGTCTTCGCGCTGGTCTGCGGGACGAAATCGCCGATGCCGATCGCCGCGCGCGCGTCGGTGAAAGACGCGTCCTGCGATGAGGCAACGTAGCTCGAGTTCGCGACATCGGCCGAGACGCCCGCGACCAGCCGGTTCGCCATCCCGCCGAGCTTGCCGAGCAGCGTGAGCTGCACGCTGCCGCCATAGCTGTCGGTGACGATCGTCGATTGCGCGTTGCTGCCCTGCATCGTGTCGACCGTGCCATCGTCGTCCACCGATCCGTAATCCGTATTGTTGTTGCTGCTCGTGTTGACGTTGCGCAGGTGCCGGTAGTACGCATTGCCGCTCAGCTCGACGTCTTCGCCGAAAAAGCGCTCGCCCGACAGCGTCAGGTAGCCCGCGCTGTTGCGGTTCCGGTCCGGATACGTATATGCCTGCTTCCGGTTGTCGAGGAACGAGCGCGGGATCGTCTGGGTGCCGGACAGCGTGTTGTCCGCGCCGCCTGCGGCGATCGACAGCGTCGTGTCCGCATCGGTGTAGCGCAGCTTGCCGAACGCCTGCCGCACGCGGCTCGCGTTATGGTCGGCCCAGCCGCCGTCGTTCGCGACGTTCGCGGTCGCGTAATAGTCGAGGTTCGGGCCGATCGTGCCGCCCTGCTCGATGCTCGCGGTCTTGCGGCCCCACGCACCGCCCGACACCTCCGCTTCGCCGCCCGGGCTCGACCTGCCGTTCTTCGTCGTGATCGCGAGCGCACCGCCGAGCGTGTTGAGCCCGTACACCGGGTTGGAGCCCGGAATCAGCTGCACGCGGTCGATCGCCTGCGTGGGCAGGATGTCCCAGTTCACGACGTCGCCGAACGGCTCGTTCACGCGCACGCCGTCGACGAACACCGACAGCCCCTGCGGCGTGCCGAGCAGCGGCGACGCGGTGAAGCCGCGATAGTTGACGTCCGTCTGGTACGGGTTGCCCTGCGCATCCGAGATCGTCACGCTCTGCAGGTTCGCCGCGAAGAAATCGGCGAGCGTCGCGCGGTGCTGCGCGTCGAGTTCCGCCGCACGCACCGTCTGCACGTTCGCCGGCACCTCCGACAACGGCGTGCCGATCCCGGGCAGCGGCGTCGTGCCGACGACGACCACCGCGGGCAGCACGATGGCCGGCTCGGGCGGCGCGATCGCGCTGCCGTCGGCCTGCTGCTGCGCGCGCACGCTGCCGGGCGGCAGGCCGAACAGCGCCAGCGCGCCGACGGTCGTGCCGATGCATCGCGCACGCCGGCCGCGCCGCGTCGTGCCGGCGCGCACGGCGCCATTTGGTCTCCTGATCATTCCGTTGTCTCCGCACTTGTTTTCCGCCGGGCCGCGCGATGCACCGCGCGGCGCCGGGTTGTCGCGAAACCCGCGTGCGAGAACCGTGCCAGCGCCGCGAGCGCAAGCGGTGCGCGCCGCGTCGCCCCTCGCTTTGCGAAACGCATGCGTTCGGCCGATGTCCCGCTGTTCTACGGACTGCGCCACCTGTCATGTTTGGCAACACTTCCCGCGCGACGGTGTACCTGAATGCAACACCTGCGCCGACGCCACGGCGCGGGTCGTCGATCGGCCCATCGCAAGCGATATGCCGGTGTGCCGCGCCACACCGGCTTCCTGCCGCGATGGCATGCGATTTGCGTGACGGGCAGTGCACTCGGCCCGGAAACCCCAACCGTGCCGGCGCGACGAATCGTTCGCGGCGGTGCGACCACAATGACCCAGGAGACAACCATGAAGAAACTCTCGGCTTCAGCGAGCCGGCTGGCGACGATCGGCATCGCGGTGGCAGCCGCCGTCGCGCTGAACCCCGGCCTCGTCGAAGCGGCCGCGGACTACCCGGCCGTGACCTACCAGCGCCTGACCGATGCACACGGCGATCCGGGCTGGCTGACCTACTACCGCACCTACGACGGCCGCTCGCATTCGCCGCTCAAGCAGATCGACACGTCGAACGCGAAGGACCTCAAGCAGGTGTGGGCGTACAAGTTCCCCGCCGACCTGAAGCAGGGCTTCGAGGCCACGCCGATCGTCAACGGCAACTACCTGTTCGTGACGACGCCGAAGGACAACGTCTACGCATTCGATGCGAAGACCGGCAAGCAACTGTGGAAATACGAGCCGAAACTCGGCGCGGCCTCGTTCAAGACCGCGTGCTGCGACGTCGTCAACCGCGGCGTCGCGCTGTACGGCAAGAACGTCTACATCGCGATGCTGAACGGCGAAATCGCGGCGCTCGACGCGCAGACCGGCAATCTCGTGTGGAAGAAGCAGATGTTCGAGCCGGGCCTCGGCTACGCGTTCTCGCTCGCGCCGCTCGCGATCGACGGCGCGATCGTCGTCGGCACGTCCGGCGGCGAATACGGGATTCGCGGCTACATCGCCGCGCTGAATCCGGAAGACGGCTCGCAGGTCTGGAAACGCTACACGATCCCCGCCGCCGGCGAAAAGGGCGCGGAAACCTGGCCCGACGGCATGCAGAGCCACGGCGGCGGCGCCGCGTGGCTGACCGGCACGTACGACGCCGCGTCGCGCACGCTGTACTGGGGCGTCGGCAACCCCGGCCCGTGGCTCGCGGCGCTGCGCCCCGGCGACAACCTGTATTCCGACTCGCTGCTCGCGCTCGATGCGAAGAGCGGCAACCTGAAGTGGCACTACCAGTACACGAACAACGACACGTGGGACTACGACGGCGTGAACGCGGCCGTCCTCGCGGACATCAAGTACAAGGGCAAGGACTACGACGCGATCATTCACGCGGATCGCAACGGCTTCTTCCATGCGATCGACCGCACGACCGGCAAGCTGATCTACGCGACGCCGTTCGTGAAAGCGTTGTCGGTCACCGGCTACACGGAAGACGGCAAGCCGATCCAGGACGCATCGAAGTTCCCGAAGGCCGGCACGACGATCGAGACGTGCCCGAGCTTCCTCGGCGGCAAGAACTGGTGGTCGATCTCGTACGACCAGGAACGCAACATCGCGGTCGTGCCCGCGCTGCATGCGTGCATGAGCCTGACCGGCAAGTCGGTCAGCTACATGGAAGGGCTGCCGTATCTCGGCGAAGGCTTCGAGATCAAGCCCGAACCGGGCAGCGAAGGCTACGGCGAACTGACGGCCATCGACGTGAACACCGGCAAGAAGCTGTGGAGCCACTGGTCGAAGAAGCCGTGGAACGGCGGCGTCGCGACCACGGCGAGCGGCCTCGCGTTCAGCGGCTCGCTCGACGGTCACCTGTACGCGTTCGATACGGCGACCGGCAAGGTGCTGTGGGAAAGCCCGCAACTGGCGAGCGGCATCATTTCGCAGCCGTCGGTGTACGAGGTCGACGGCAAGGAATATGTCGCCGTGCTCGCCGGCTATGGCGGCGCGAACCCGATCTGGGGTGGCCCGATGGCGGACATCGCGAAGGACGTTCCGCGCGGCGGCACGCTCTACGTGTTCGCGCTGAACTGACCCGGCGCTACGGCCGAATCGCGCCCGAGTCGCGCCCGCATGCGCCCGATGCGGGCGCGACGCCCCACCCGCTTCAACCGGACACACCACCATGAATACTCGCCTCACTTCCGTTACCGTCGCCAGTCTGCTCGCCGTGGGCGTGGCGCTGACACCGGCAGCCGCGTCGGCCGGCGTGCGCGTCTGCACGCTGCCCGGTAGCCCGACCACTGCGCTCGACCGCTCCGTTGCGCGCGAAGTGTTCCGCGCCGCGGGCATCGCCGCGACCTTCAACGCACGCGGCGTCGACGACAACGGCGACGACGACGGCATCTCCGCCAGCGAGCTGACGAAATCGCTCGAACGCGACTGCGACGTGATCGCCGGTTTCCCGCGTTCGGCGATCGCCGATGCGTCGGGATCGAAAATGACGTTCTCGCAGGGCTATCTGCGCTCAGGCTACGTCAGCGTGTCGCTGCCCGATGCGCCAGCGCCGTCCGGCGCCAAGGAAACGATCGCGGCCACGTACGGCAGCCCGTCGCAACTGATCGCCGCGCAGCAGGCGAACGCACGCTTCGACCTCGAGAACACGAGCGAGAAAACGATCGGCGCGCTCGCCGCGGGCCGCGCGCAGCGCGCGATCGTCTGGTACCCGAGCGTCGTCGCGTACGAGCGTGCCCATCCGAAACAGCGGTTCAAGGTGGCGGCGACGTCGTCGCCGTACTCGGACTGGCAACTGTCGTTCGCATTCGGGCCGGGCAAGGACGCGCTGCAAAAGCGCATCGACGCCACGCTGGCGCAGATGAGCGGCAACGGCCGTCTCGCGTCGCTCACGCGCGGCTGGACGCTCCCCGCCGACATCGCGCAAGCCGCCGCCACGCACGTGCCCGGCCGGTTTCTCGACGGCGCGATCGCGTCCGCGCAGCGGCCGGCAAGGAGCGGCTTCATCAAGGTGTCGACGAGCGAAGGCAGCGGCGTCCCGTCGTTCGACCAGGCACAGGTGCAGCACGGCAAGAAGCTCTACGGCGACGCGTGCGCGAAATGCCACGGCGACCAGCTCGAGGGCAATACCGCGCCCGCGCTGAGCGGGGAATCGTTCGCGCCCGAGGGCAAGTCGCACATCACGGTCGGCGGCATCTTCCTGTACATGTCGAGCAACATGCCGGCCGATCGCCCCGGCAAGATGAGCGCACAGGAATACGAGGACCTGATGGCGTTCCTGCTCTACTCGAACGGCTACGACGCGTCGCAGAGCAAGCTGACCGCCGATATCGCCAACGCGTCGAAGGCGCCGCTCATCGCCGGGCCGCGCAAGTAACTTTCCCGCCCGCTTTCGTTTCGGTCGAGCGCCGCGCCGGGCAGCCTGCCCGGCGCGCGGGCCCGGCTTTTTCTTTTCATTTCATTTCGTTCAGGACGACATCATGATCTCCCGCCATCGCAGAACCTTCATCGTGCAGGCCGCCGGCCTGTGCGCCGCGCTCGCGGCCGGCACGCGCGCCTTCGCGGCCGCCCCGCCCGTCGACGAAAACGACGCGACAGCGAAGACGCTCGGCTACCGCGCAAAGGCGACGACCGTCGACTCAGGCAAGTTCCCGAAGTATCAGGCGGGTCAGACGTGTTCGAACTGCCGCTTCTACAAGGCTGCCGCGGGCGAATCCGTCGGCACGTGCCCGATGTTCGCGGGCAAGACGGTTGCCGCCGAAGGCTGGTGCAACGTCTATGCGAAGCTCGCTTGATGCCGGGCCCGCCCGCGAGCGCGACGACGCGTCGCGTCGCGGCGCGGACGCCGAACGCGCGGTGCATCTGCATGCGCTGATCGCGCTGGGCATCGACCGCGGATACGTGACGCACGGCGAAATCGCCGATGCGTTGCCCGATGCGTTGCCGGATAACGCGGCCGAACGCGCGGATGTCGACGCAGCCGCGTCGATGCTGCGCGAGTTCGGCATCGACGTACGCGAGCATGCCGGCGAGCACACTGAGTGGACGCTCGACCGTCATTTTGCGCAGGTGTCGGAAGTCGCGTCGCCGCTCGCCGACGCATCGACGCCGCTCGCGGCCGACGACCTGCTCGCGGGCCGGACCAACGATCCGGTCCGGCTCTATCTGCGGGAAATGAGCGCGACGCCGCTGCTCGAACGCGACGAGGAGATCGCGCTCGCGCTTCGTCTGGAAAGCGGACGCGCCGCCTGCATCGACGCATTGAGCCGCGATCCGGCGGCGCTCGCGGCCGTCGCGGCGATCGCGGACGACATCCGTGCCGGCAAGGCGGCGGCGTCGGTTTACGTGACGGGGCTTACCGGTGAGATCGAATCGCCTGCAAGTACGCCGTCGATGTTGCCCGACGATCCGGCCATGGCGTCGCCGGCGCCGGACGATGCGGCCGGCCCTTCCGTCGACAGCGACGCGTGGCGCGATACGGTCGTCGAAGCGCTCGAGCGCGCCGGTGCGCTGGCGCCGGCCATGCAGCATGCATTGCACACGGACGGTTTCGCGTCGGCCGCCAGCCGGGCGCTGCTGCGCGAAGCGGCCGCGTTGACCGGCGCCATCCGCTTCACGTCACGCGCGATCGAACGCATCGGGCAAGCGAACCGCGAGCGCGCGACCCGAGCGCGCACGTTCGAAAAGCGGCTCGTCGACACGCTGGCCGCTGCGGGCATACATGCCGAATCCGCGCGCCACGACCTCTTCGCGCCGTGCGACGACGTATACGCATGGCTGCACGCATGCGGCACCGCGCATCCCGACTGCGCCGGCGCCCTCGCCCGCCATACGCCGGCGCTAATCGACGCGCGCGGCGCGCTCGCGCGCGTCGCCGCTCAGTCGCCGTTGCCGCTCGACATCGCGATTGCGCTCGACGCGCGGTGCTCGCGTATCGAGCGGGCGATGCAACCCGCGAGAACGAAGCTGTTCCAGAGCAACCTGCGGCTCGTCGTGTCGGTCGCCAAACGCTATGCCGATCGCGGCCTGCCGTTCTCCGACCTGATCCAGGAAGGCAATATCGGGCTGATGAAGGCCGTCGATCGCTACGATCACCGGCGCGGCTTCAAATTCTCGACCTATGCGACCTGGTGGATCCGGCAGGCGATCACCCATGCGCTCGCCGATCTGGGCCGCACGATACGCGTGCCCGCGCATACGGTCGATACGCTCAACAAGCTGTCGCGGCTCGCACGCATCCATCGGCAACGAACCGGCGACGTCGCCGACGCGCGCGCGCTTTCCGCGCAGATGCGGCTGCCGGTCGACAAGGTGCGCGAGCTGATGGGCATCGTGCGCGAACCGATCTCGGCCGACCTGCCGGTTTCGCCCGATCACGACCTCACGCTGTGCGACGTCACGATCGACCCCGACGCGCCGACGCCGGAAGAAGCCGCGAGCGCCGGCCAGTTGCGCACGGCAGTCGCGGCGCTGATCGATTGCCTCCCCGCGCGCGAAGCATGGATTCTTCGCCTGCGCTACGGGATCGACGTCGACAACGAGTATTCGCTGCGCGAGATCGGCCGGCAACTGAACCTGTCGGCCGAACGCGTTCGTCAGCTCGAGGTGGCGGCGCTCGAACGCATCCGGCAATTCCGGCACGCACCAGCGCTGCGCTCGCTGCTCGCCTGACGCGCCCGTGCCGGGCGAGCACGCGACGGCTCGCACACCGAACTGCTCAGGACTGCAACACGCCTGCTGCATTTGTGAACGCCGCACCGCATCGCGCTGCCGTCCGCAAACCCGACGGTTTGGCTGGATCGGGTGTCACGCGCCCGGCTGTCGCGGCTTTCGCCGCAGCCGCGCACCGGTCGCGCAACTGGCACGCATGTTGCGTTTTCCCGGGCACCGTCAGGAATTACACGAACGCAGGGAGACTCGCTTGTCCAAGATTGAATCGGTTCTTCACGAAACCCGTCAGTTCGCGCCGCCCGCGGCGCTCGAGCAGACGGCGACCATTTCCGGCA